>NZ_CP014205.2:1855714-2165000 GCF_001594225.2 Pseudomonas glycinae | reverse complement strand
CACCCACGCCGAAAGACCAAGGTTTCCTGCGCAACGTTAATCGACGCAGGGTTAGTCGGTCCCTAAGGCGAGGCTGAAAAGCGTAGTCGATGGAAAACAGGTTAATATTCCTGTACTTCTGGTTATTGCGATGGAGGGACGGAGAAGGCTAGGCCAGCTTGGCGTTGGTTGTCCAAGTTTAAGGTGGTAGGCTGAAATCTTAGGTAAATCCGGGGTTTCAAGGCCGAGAGCTGATGACGAGTTGCCTTTAGGCGACGAAGTGGTTGATGCCATGCTTCCAAGAAAAGCTTCTAAGCTTCAGATAACTAGGAACCGTACCCCAAACCGACACAGGTGGTTGGGTAGAGAATACCAAGGCGCTTGAGAGAACTCGGGTGAAGGAACTAGGCAAAATGGCACCGTAACTTCGGGAGAAGGTGCGCCGGTGAGGGTGAAGCACTTGCTGCGTAAGCCCACGCCGGTCGAAGATACCAGGCCGCTGCGACTGTTTATTAAAAACACAGCACTCTGCAAACACGAAAGTGGACGTATAGGGTGTGACGCCTGCCCGGTGCCGGAAGGTTAATTGATGGGGTTAGCTAACGCGAAGCTCTTGATCGAAGCCCCGGTAAACGGCGGCCGTAACTATAACGGTCCTAAGGTAGCGAAATTCCTTGTCGGGTAAGTTCCGACCTGCACGAATGGCGTAACGATGGCGGCGCTGTCTCCACCCGAGACTCAGTGAAATTGAAATCGCTGTGAAGATGCAGTGTATCCGCGGCTAGACGGAAAGACCCCGTGAACCTTTACTATAGCTTTGCACTGGACTTTGAATTTGCTTGTGTAGGATAGGTGGGAGGCTTTGAAGCGTGGACGCCAGTTCGCGTGGAGCCATCCTTGAAATACCACCCTGGCAACTTTGAGGTTCTAACTCAGGTCCGTTATCCGGATCGAGGACAGTGTATGGTGGGTAGTTTGACTGGGGCGGTCTCCTCCTAAAGAGTAACGGAGGAGTACGAAGGTGCGCTCAGACCGGTCGGAAATCGGTCGTAGAGTATAAAGGCAAAAGCGCGCTTGACTGCGAGACAGACACGTCGAGCAGGTACGAAAGTAGAGATGAAGTGATACGATGGTTCTGTATGGAAGGGCCATCGCTCAACGGATAAAAGGTACTCCGGGGATAACAGGCTGATATCGCCCAAGAGTTCATATAGACGACGGTGTTTGGCACCTCGATGTCGGCTCATCACATCCTGGGGCTGAAGCCGGTCCCAAGGGTATGGCTGTTCGCCATTTAAAGGGGTACGCGAGCTGGGTTTAGAATGTCGTGAGACAGTTCGGTCCCTATCTGCCGTGGACGTTTGAGATTTGAGAGGGGCTGCTCCTAGTACGAGAGGACCGGAGTGGACAATCCTATGGTGTTCCGGTTGTTACGCCAGTGGAATTGCCGGGTAGCTATGTTCGGGAAAGATAACCGCTGAAAACATCTAAGCGGGAAACTTGCCTCAAGATGAGATCTCACTGGAACCTTGAGTTCCCTGAAGGGCCGTCGAAGACTACGACGTTGATAGGTTGGGTGTGTAAGCGCTGTGAGGCGTTGAGCTAACCAATACTAATTGCCCGTGAGGCTTGACCATATAACACCCAAGCAATCTGTAGACTCGAAAGAGACCAGATTGCGGTGTGTGAAGACGCAATGAACCGAAAGTTCGATGCTCACAAGACACCGAAAGCTGTCACATACCCAATTTGCTGAAGCGAGGCCATCTGGTCGCGAGTCAGTACCCGAATTTCTTGACGACCATAGAGCGTTGGAACCACCTGATCCCATCCCGAACTCAGAAGTGAAACGATGCATCGCCGATGGTAGTGTGGGGTTTCCCCATGTGAGAGTAGGTCATCGTCAAGATTAAATTCCGAAACCCCAATTGCGAAAGCAGTTGGGGTTTTGTTTTGCCCGCAAGAAAGTTTTCAATGGCGTCAACGAGCACGGTTACCATGAGCTTCAGTCCGGCAGGAGGCAGGCAGTGCAACTCAAGTTCAGTCACGTCGATGTATTGGTGAATAACCTCGAAGAAGCCTGTGCGTACTATGCGCATATATTAAAGGCGAGCATCTCCAGGACGCTGGTGTGGGAACGGGGCGGCCTGCATGTGCGCTATGCGATTGCGTTGGTCGGGCAGGAACGTTTCATGCTGGTTCAGCCATTGGCCGGGAATCTGCGGGAGCTCCTGGATAGTGCGGGCGAGGGCATGATCTATCGTCACTGCTATTCGACTCCCGACATCGAAAAACGCCTACGACGAACTGGTCGCTGAAGGCGTACAGCCTGAAGATGAAAACGGTAAACCGTTGCCCCGCGAACACCTGCAATCGCCGGCAGGGGCACGCATCATCTGGTTGCCCAAGCGCTTCGGTCACTTCTCGATCGAAATTCTGGAGGAGAAGACGTTGGAAGCGTTTATCGAAGAGGCCTTTACCTGACAGCTTTTCCTCTTGTGATAGGCCACGACTACCCCGTATAAGAGCGACTTTCACTTCCGATATAAGAAAAGGGTGCACGCATGAGCAATGCCTGGAACGAGGGATATTTCACGGACGAAGGCTACACCTACAGTTACAGCCGGGAAATCAATCCGGTTTTCCAGCGCTATTGTCTGCTGTTGCGCGGTTTTGCCACGCTGGAGAGTAGCGACGGTCACCACTGTGAGCTGGGTTTTGGTCAGGGTGTTTCGATCAATATCCATGCGGCGGGAAATCCGGGCTCTTATGTCGGCACCGACTTTCACCCAGGTCAGGCGTCCCATGCCATCTCGCTTGCAAGCGACTGGGGTAGTGATGCGCGACTGTATGACGACAGCTTCGAGCAGTTGCTGGCCCGTCATGATCTGCCTCAGTTCGACAGTATCAGTCTGCACGGCATCTGGACTTGGGTCAGCCGCGATAACCACAAACTGATCGTGGAATTTGTCCGTCGCCATCTCAAACCAGGTGGCCTGCTGTACGTCAGCTATAACTGCTTTCCGGGGTGGGCGCCGCAGGCACCTTTGCGTCAACTTTTCAGCCTGCACGACCGTTTCGCCAGTCAAGCCTGTGCGCGCCCTGATCAACGTATCGACGCTGCGTTGCAGTTTTCCGAAGCGCTGCTGGCTGCAAATCCGAAATATGCCAACTCGGCGCCAGGACTGGACGCCAAGCTCCGGAGCATCAAAGGCCAGGATCGTCAGTATATCGCCCATGAGTATTTCAACCGCGACTGGAACTGCATGTATTTCACCGACGTGGTTGATGCCCTGGCGCCCGCCAAGCTCGACTATGCCACGACAGCCGTCCCGCTGGACTCCGTCGATCCGCTCAATCTGAGCGCCGAAGGCATGGACTTTCTGGAAAATATCGACCATCCCGTCATGCGTGAGCAGGCGCGTGACTACTTTGTAAACCAGAGTTTCCGCCGGGATCTTTATGTGCGCGGCGCCAACAGGCTGTCCGCCTCCGAGCACCGCGAGCGTATGCTCAGCACGCGCTTCGTCCTGTTGCAGGCAGCCGACAGCGTGCCGGCCAACGTCACCGGCCCGGCCGGCGCAGCTACGTTGCAGGCGGAGATCTATGGTCCGGTACTCGCAGCGCTGGCGGATGACGCCTATGTGCCGAAGACCTTGCGGCACTTGCTGGATCTCGTGCCCTCGTTGACGTACGGCGACGTGGAGCAGGCCCTAAACGTGTTGATCGGCATGGGGGCCGTGGCGCCCTGTCAGAGCGAAGCGAATGAAAAACTGGTGCAGGCCCGTTGCAATACCCTCAACCTGCAACTGTGCAAGCGTTCGTTGTATGGCAACAAGATTCAGACCCTGGCGAGTCCGGTGACCGGGGGTGGGGTGACGGTCAGTCGCTTCCAGCAGCTGTTCCTGATATCGATCAAGCAGGGCAAAAAGCACCCGACTGAATGGGCGCAATTGGCATGGGGCATCATCGGCGGCCAGGGTGAAGGTCTCCTCAAGGACGGCAGGGCCCTGACCACCGCGCAAGAAAACCTTGCCGAACTGACCGGGCAGGCTCAAGTGTTTGCCGAAAGTACTCTGGTCATACTCAAGGCTTTGAAAATCGTCTAGTGGAGAACAGGGACGGCAGGACGCCTCGCGCCGCCTGCCGTCGTCCGGGGCACCTCGGATTCTTGCGCAAAACCAACACGAGAGCACCGCGGCGGACGCGCGGTCGATGTAATGCCCCGGTCAAACAATAGCGGTGACGGAAACCGGACTTTCCATAGGTACTGAAGTGAAGCGTGATACTCACCTTGTAATGCTCTTGCTGTTGGTAATCGGCTGTTCCCTGGCATCGCTGACCATCTGGAAGATACTGGGCTCTCGGGATCGAGCGCTGGATGAAGTCAATGTCCATGGGTTGAACCTGACTCAGGCGCTCGCGACTTATTCCGAAGGCATTGTCCGGCAGAGTTCGCTGCTTCTGCTCGGACTCGTCGAACGGCTGGAAACCGAAGGCAGTGGCCCAGCGCAAATCGAACGGCTCAAGACTTTGATCAACCGGCAGCGACCGCTGATGCCGCAGCTCAGTGGCATCACTATCTACGACAACAAAGGTCACTGGTTGATGTCATCCAACCGACCGATTCCTATCGGTGCAAACAGCAGTGATCGTGCCTATTTCATTCATCACCGTGACGATCCATCTCGCGAACCCTTCATCGGCCCACCGATTCGCAGTCGTTCGAATCAGGAATGGGTGATTACCATCAGCCGGCGTTTCAATGACGATCGCGGAGAGTTTGCCGGTGTGGTGTCGGTCACCCTGGGGGTGGAAAACTTTCTGCGTCTGTTCGGCCAGCTCGATATAGGGCAGGAGGGCGCCATCGGCTTGTCCTACACCGATGGCACGCTGCTGGTCCGTTACCCTTTCCGCGAACAGGACATGGGGCGCAACTTCTCCAATTCGCCGATCTATGCGAAGTACCTGATAGACAAATCGGTTGGCACTGCATCCTTCACGTCCAGTCTGGACGGCGTGGAACGGCTCTATGCCTTTCGCAAGAGTGAAACGTTGCCACTGATCACCACTGTTGCGCTCGGTAAGCGCGAAGCCCTGGCGGCGTGGCGATTTGAAGCGCTGCTGTCGATCGGTGTGGTTACCACATTGCTGGGGCTCACCGGCGTCATTGGCTGGTTCCTGATCCTGGATATTCGTCGCCGGACGCAGGTAGAAGGAGAGTTGCGCGATACCCAACAACAGTTGCTCGGCACGAACCGGCAACTTGAACTGTTGGCTATGAAGGATGCGCTGACAGGCCTGGCCAATCGGCGATGTTTCGATCAGACCCTGGCGATGGAGGCGCGCCGGTCGAAGCGTGACGCAACTTCGTTGGCATTGCTGATGATTGATCTCGACTATTTCAAACTGTTCAACGACGCCGAAGGGCACATTGCCGGCGATGCCTGTCTGCAGCAGGTGGCCAAGGTGCTTGAGACCTGCGTGCGCAGACCATCGGACCTGGTGGCGCGTTATGGGGGGGAAGAAATGGCGGTGATCATGCCCGATACCGACAGTGACGGCGCAGCGGTCGTGGCGCAAATGATCCTGAAGCGATTGGCGCAAGAGCCTATCGCTCACCGAACTAGTCCATTCGGCCGAGTGAGTGTGAGTATCGGCATCGCGGCCGCCACCGGATCGCAACTGGACACGGTACAACGCCTGATCGCTGCGGCAGATCAGGCGCTGTATCAAGCCAAAGGGGCGGGCCGGAATCAGCTCGCCAAAAGTGTCGCCAGCGAAAGCTAATCGGCGTACACCGGGTAATCCACATAGCCTTCGGCATGCCCGCCATACACTGTGGCCGGGTTCAGCGCGTTCAGCGGCCAGTCATTGGCGATGCGCGCCGGCAGATCCGGGTTGGCCATGAACGGGCGACCGAAAGCCACGAAGTCTGCCAATCCGGAGTCGAGCAACCGTGCCCCGGACTCCGCGTTGTAGCGACCGGCGTAGATGATCGCGCCGCTGAAGGTCTCGCGCACCGCTCGACGGAAGGTTTCCGGCATCACTGGCGCGTCGTCCCAGTCGGCTTCGGCGATCGACAGGTAGGCGATGCCGACGTCTTGCAGCACCTTGATCGCTTCGATGTAAGTGGTGTGCGGGTCTTCCTCGACCATACCCAGATAAGTCCGCGCTTCATCGGTGGTGGTGAACAGCGGCGCGAAGCGCACGCCGACCTTTTCCTTGCCGATGCATTCGGCGACGCCAGCCACCACTTCGCGCAGAAAACGCAGACGGTTATGCAGCGAACCGCCATATTGATCGGTGCGCAGGTTGCTGTGGGCGGAGATGAACTGGTTGACCAGATAACCATTGGCGCAGTGCAGTTCGATACCGTCGAAACCGGCGTCCATGGCATTGCGCGCCGCCTGGATATACAGCTGAACCAGTTCCTGCACTTCCTCGGTGGTCAATGCGCGAGGCGCGGACGGCGGTACCAGAGCCCCCATGCCCGGCCCGGTCTCGATGAAAACGCTGACCCGATCGGTGGCGACAGCGGAGGGCGCCACTGGCGCGGCGCCATCGGGTTGCAAAGCGCTGTGCGATACACGACCGACATGCCAGAGCTGGGCGAAAATCACCCCCTCTCTGGCGTGAACGGCCTCGGTGACCTTGCGCCAACCGGCAATTTGCTCAGGTGTATGAATGCCCGGGGTCCAGGCGTAACCCTGGCCACGGGGTTCGATCTGGGTGCCTTCAGTCACCAGCAAACCGGCACCGGCACGTTGCTGGTAATACTCGGCCATCAATTCGTTGGCGACATTGCCCGGTTGAGTGCTGCGTTGGCGGGTGAGGGGCGGCAGTACGATGCGGTTTTTCAGGGTGTGGTGGCCCAGGGTGGCGGGGGTGAAGAAACGGCTGTTATTCATGGATGCATCCTGTCCAAGGGTTTATTAGACCAGTCGACTATTTAATGGGCGAAAAAAAGAACACCGTGTAACACGCACACGGTGTTCGGATCGGTCATTGAAACGCGAAGCGAAATTCTTCAGCCGAGCAGCTTCAACAGTTTTTCGGCGACGGCCGCCGAGCTGGCAGGATTCTGCCCGGTGACCAGTTTTCCATCCGTCACCACATGAACCTGCCAGTCAGAGACTTTGGAGTAGCGGCCGCCAAGACGCTGAAATTCGTCTTCGATCAGGAAAGGCACGACATCCGTCAGACCGACCGCTGCTTCTTCGGAGTTAGTGAAACCCGTCACTTCGCGATGCTGGATCAGCGGTTTTCCGTCTGCGTCGACAACATGACGCAGCACTCCCGGCGCATGGCAGACGAAACCATGAGGCTTATTGCTGCGGGCGAAAGCTTCGATCAGCGCAATCGAGTGTTTGTCTTCGGCCAGATCCCAGAGCGGGCCATGGCCACCCGGGTAAAACACGGCATCGAAGTCTTCGGCACTGACGTCGGCCAGGCGGCCAGTGTTCGCCAATGCCTGTTGGGCGGCGGGGTCTTTGCGGAAACGGTCGGTTTCTGCGGTTTGTGCATCGGGCTCGTCGCTCTTCGGATCCAGCGGAGGCTGGCCGCCAGCGGGCGAAATCAGGGTGACGTCGGCGCCGGCGTCCTTGAAGGCGTAGTAGGGGGCGGCGAACTCTTCGAGCCAGAAGCCGGTCTTCTTGCCGGTATTGCCGAGTTGATCGTGGGAAGTCAGAACCATCAAGATTTTCATAGAGCACCCTGGGTTGGTCAGGTGGCGTTCATGAGCAAGGGATTCGCACAGGTTCGACACCGCGGAAAAGGTTTGTCGGAGCGCAGCATAGTTTCCAATTAGACCAGTCGTCTAGTAATTTTTTCTGTGAAGCTTTTTCATGGACAGATGTGGCAAACTCGCGTTCCTTTGAGTTAAACGACTGGTCTATTGCCTGGTAATCTGCGCCCCATGAAACCGACCTACGACGACACCCGCCAACATTTGCTCGACACCGGCCACCGGATGATGGCCGAGAAAGGCTTCACCAGTGTCGGCCTGAACGAGATCCTGCAGACCGCCGGCGTGCCCAAGGGCTCGTTCTATCACTACTTCAAATCCAAGGAACTGTACGGGCAGGCCCTGCTCGAGGATTACTTCGTCGACTATCTGGCCGACATGGAGCGACGCCTGACGCTACCGGATTTGAGTGCTCGTGAGCGGCTGATGGATTACTGGCAGGGCTGGCAGGATCGCTGCACCCTCGAAGGCCATGGCGACGAATGCCTGGTGGTCAAACTCAGCGCCGAGGTGTCTGATCTGTCCGAAACCATGCGCCTGACCTTGCGTGATGGCGCCGAGCGAGTGGTGGCGCGCATCACCACGTGTATCGAACAGGGTCAGGACGATAAAAGCCTGCCTCCGGGGGATGCCCGGCAGTTGGCCGAAACCCTGTATCAGCTATGGCTGGGAGCCAGTTTGCTGAACAAGCTGCAACGCACAGGGCAATCGTTGAGTACGTCGATGGCGACCACCGAGCGCTTGCTGAGCGTGTGAGAGGGAATGAACGCAAGAGGTTGAGAGTCAGCTGCATAAACGAATGGGAACGCCTATCAATTGCGTAAGGCTTGGTATACCATCCCTCGCGTTTCGCTGGCAGTTATCCCCTTCGTTCTGGCTTATCCGTAAGGTTCTCCCCTCATGCGTCGAACTCTGCTGTCCATCTGTGTGTTGCAAACGTTGTCTCCCTTGGCGTGGGCCGAGCTGTCCGATTCAACGGCGTCAGCGCTGGAGCTGGATGCAACCGATGTGGTCGGTACCGCTGACTACGAAAGAGCGGACGGCCCGGTACAGGGATATCGCGCGACCCGTTCGGCCAGCGCCACCCGAACCGATACCGCGATCCATGAAACCCCGCAGTCGATCAGTGTCGTCACCAAAGATGCGGTCGAAGACATTGGTGCTACCCGGCTGCAGGACGCACTGGATTACGCGGGTGGCGTAGGGCGTGCCAACAATTTCGGCGGCCAGGGACTGACCACGTTCACCGTGCGCGGATTTACCACTGGCGAGTTCTACCGCAATGGTTTCCCGATCAACCGCGGTTATCCGAACATGCCGGATGCCAACACCATCGAGCGTCTTGAGGTCCTGCGCGGTCCGGCGACCATGCTCTACGGCCGGGGCGATCCGGGCGGTACCTTCAACGTCGTTTCCAAACAACCGTTGCCCGAGCGCACGGTCACACTCGGCAGCCAGTTGAATGACCAAGGCATGCAGCGCGGCACCCTGGATGCTTCCGGTCCGCTCGATGAAGAGGGACGTCTGGCCTATCGCCTGAACGTGGTGGGCGAGGGCGGCGATACCTTCCGCGATCACGTTGAAACCGAACGCTACGGCGTGACCCCGGTGCTGACCTGGCAAGCCAGCGATGACACCCGAGTCATCTTTGAGGGTGACTTCATGCGCAACAACCATCCGCTGGACCGGGGCGCAACGCGTTATCCCCGGCAGATCGGCACCGCCTCCCGCGACACCTTCTTCGGTGAACCGGACGCTGGCAAGTTGCACAACGACAACAACATGGCGCAATTGCGCTTCGAGCATGTGCTCAATGATGACTGGACACTGGGCGGTGGTTTCCAGTGGCTCGACGGAACCTTGCAGGGCAATGCCATCGAAGCCAACGGCATTGCCGCCGACGGCCGGACTTTGGGACGAAACTTCAACTACCGCAAGCTGGAGTGGACGGACAAGGACACCCAGCTCAACCTGACCGGTCACTTTGCCACGGGCGGCCTGCAGCACACCTTGCTCACCGGTATCGAATACGAAGATTACGACTACCAGTCGATCATCCAGCGCTCCAGCGGCGCGGTAAGTGCCTATCCGATCGACATCTTCAATCCGGTGTATGGGCAGCCCCGTCCGGCACTGACGCGCACCCCGACCCACGACAAGGAAAATCTCAAGACCTACGCCGCGTTCGTACAGGATCAGGTGGCTCTGACCGATCGGCTGAAAGTCCTGGCCGGCGCACGTTTCGAACGCTTCGAACACGACTACGAAACCTACGTGCCCGGCGGCAAGAACTGGCAGGCCAGTGACAATGCCGTCACGCCCCGCGTCGGTGTGACCTATGACCTGACCGACACCCTCGCGGTTTACGCGGACACCGCGCGTTCTTTCAAACCCAATACCGGCGCGAGTCGGCAGGGTGGCGGCTTTGAACCGGAAAAAGGCAAGTCCTGGGAGATGGGCATCAAATGGGAAGCGCTGGATCATCAGCTGAGTGTTGACGCGGCGATCTATCAGATTGAAAAGCGTAATGTCCTGACCACTGACCCGGTGGACTCGACGTTCAGCGTGGCTGCCGGGGAAGTGCGCAGTCGAGGGTTTGACCTCAATGTTGCCGGCAATCTGACCCCCGAGTGGCGTGTCATCGGGGGTTACGCCTACGTCGATGCCGAGGTGACCAAGGACAACGTGATCCGCTCCGGCACGCGACTGATGAACATCCCGAAAAACAGCTTCAGCCTGCTCAATGTCTACGAGTTCCAGGACGGTGCGCTCAGTGGTCTGGGTCTGGGAACCGGCCTTAAATATGTCGATGAGCGCGCCGGTCAAACGGCGAACACTGCGTTCTCGATGGGGAGCTATACGGTTGTCGACCTGCTCAGCTACTACAAGGTCAATGACAAGGTACGCCTCAACCTCGACCTGAAGAATCTGTTTGACCGTGACTACGACGAGGGCGCATTCGGTAACGTCTACGCCTATCCGGGGGCACCGAGAACGGTGCAGGTCGGCATTTCCTACACGTTGTAGTCCGATCGAGTCTGAAATCCATCATCGGGGGCAGCGGCCCCCGATGACTGTGAGGCTCAGCTGGTCACACACCCTTGCGGAGTCTTTCCGGCAAAACTGTCCACCAGGCTCGCCACAACCATCTCGCCCATGCGGGTGCGGGTCTGCAGGGTCGCGCTGGCGCGGTGCGGTTGCAGTACCACCTGTTCCTGGGCAAACAACGCTTCAGGCACGTTGGGCTCATCGACGAAAACATCCAGCGCCGCACCCGCGATCTCACCGGCCGTCAGGGCCGCCACCAGATCGGTTTCATTGACCAGTTTGCCGCGCGCCACGTTGATCAGGTAGCCGCCCTTGCCCAGGGCCTGCAGCACGGAGGCATCGATGATGGCCTCGGCCTTGTCGGCGGCCGCCGCGAGAATCAGCGCATCACTGTCGCGGGCCAATTGCTTGAGGTCGGCGATGAAGGTGTGGCTGACATCGCTCATCGGTTGCAGATCGGTGTAGCTGATCGGACAGCCAAACGCGGCAGCGCGAGTGGCGACCGCTCGGCCAACCCGGCCCATGCCCACGATGCCGATTCGCATGCCGGACACCTGCCGCGCCAAAGGCAGCGGGGCCAGTGGCGTCGGGCTTTGCGGCCACTGGCCCGAGCGAACATAACGGTCACTGGTACACAGCCCGCGACACACGGCGATCAGCAAACCGATGGCCAGATCGGCCACGTCTTCGGTCAGTGCGCCGATGGTCGCCGTCACGCGAATCCCGCGATCCCGGGCGTAGGCCAGATCAACCGCATCGGTGCCGACACCGTTGACCGCCACCACTTCCAGTTTGGGCAGTTGCGCCATCAGCGTCTGGCTGATGCCCGTGTGGCCACCGGTGATCACGCCGCGAATGTTGGCGCCGTGTTCCTGCAAATACGCCGCTTTGTCGGCCTGCTCGAAATAACGCCTGATCGTGAACAGTTCGCCGAGACGGGCATTGATTTGCGGAATCAGGATCGGGCTGAGCTGCAAGACTTCTGGCTTCATGTAAACCTCACTTACGCAATAAAAAAGCCGGCTCAACCACGGCCGGCAAACGGCATGGCAGTCGCCATGACGGTCATGTTCAGGACGTTGGCCGACAGGGGCAGACCGGCGATGTAGCGCACGGCGTCGGCGACATGCTTGACGTCGACCATCGGCTCCACGGCGATGCTGCCGTTGGCCTGGCGTACGCCTTTGGTCATGCGCACCGACATTTCGGTCAAGGCATTGCCGATGTCGATCTGGCTGCAGGCGATATTGAAGTCCCGACCATCCAACGCCAGGGATTTGGTCAGCCCCAGCACCGCGTGTTTGCTGGCGGTGTACGCGCTGCTGAAAGGACGCGGGGTGTGCGCCGAAATCGAACCGTTGTTGATGATGCGCCCGCCCTGTGGCTGCTGCCGGCGCATGAGTCCGAACGCTCCTCGAGCGCAGAGAAAAACACCGTTGAGGTTGGTGTCGATCACATTTCGCCACTGCTCGAACGTCAGCTCATCCAGCGGCACGGCGGGGGCATTGACCCCGGCGTTGTTGAAGACCACATCCAGGCGTCCATAGACTTCGGCAATGGTTGCAAACAGCTGATCGACACTGGCCGGGTCGCGTACATCGGTGGGCACCGCCAGCGCTTCGTTTCCTTCGCTGGCCGCCAGATCGACCAACGCCTGCAAGGGTTCGGGGCGGCGTCCGGCCAATACCAGTGTGTATCCGTCGGCCAGCAGGCCCAAGGCCACGGAACGGCCGATTCCGCTACCGGCGCCGGTCACCAGGGCAACTTTCAAGGGTTGAGTGTCAGACATCTTGTTGTTCTCCTTTTTTCCAATCACTTAAGGCCAGACTCAAGACCGGGGGCCGACGCGCATTTCGAGTTGGCCGATGCCGTCGATCCCGGCGCTGATGACGTCGCCGGGTTGCAAGACATCGACGCCGGCGGGGCTGCCGGTCATGATCAGATCGCCGGCCTTGAGCGTGACGGATTGCGAGATGCGGCTGATGACTTCACTCACCGACCAGATCTGGCTGTCGAGTCGATCGCGCTGGCGTTCTTCACCGTTCACGCTCAACCATAATTCCCCTTCGAGCCGACCGGTCCGAGTGACCGGCACAATGGCGGTCATCGGTGCGGCGCCGTCAAACACCTTGGCACCTTCCCATGGCAAACCGTCGCGCTTGGCCAGTCGCTGTACGTCACGGCGGGTCAGGTCCAGTCCGGCGGCGTACCCCCAGACATAGGCCAGCGCCTGGCTTTCGGGGATCTGCGCGCCGCCTTCGCCGATGGCCACGACCAGCTCGATTTCATGGGCAAACTCTTCGGTCAGTGACGGGAAGGTCACTTCACCGACGGCGTCTAACACGCAGCTTGCCGGCTTCATGAAAAACACCGGCGGCTGGCGCGGCTGGCCCAGGGTGTCCGGCCACGGGTAGTTGCGGCCGACGCAGAACACGCGTCCGACGGGAAAGCGTTGTTCGCTGCCGACAACCGGCAAGGTCACTGGCAGATCCGGGGTAAAGACGTATTCGGTCATGTTCATCCTGCTGCAAGTCCTGTGTGAAAGGTAAGCGTACGGCGGCAATCGCTGGCGAAGTTGGACGAAAGCCGCCTCAAATTGGAGAAACCGGTTGTTCTGGCTTCAGCGCGTTTTCAACTCGATGCGGTACAGGCGACCGAGCAGCAAGGAATAGGAGAGGGTGCCGATCAGCGCAACGGCACCGATGAACCAGAACGCCCAGGCGAACGAGCCGGTGGCGTGGACGATGGCGCCGATCACGATCGGAGTGACGATGCCGCCGATGTTCGCGGCCAGGCTGGTGATTCCGCCGGTCAGCCCGATCAGTTCCTTGGGCGCCACCTCCGACACCGCCGCCCACGAGGACGACGCGATGCCCTGAGCGAAAAAGGCAATGGTCAACACGGCGATGCAGATGACGTTCGAGTCGGTGAAATTCACCAGCACGATCGACATACCCAGCATCGACCCGACCACCAGCGGCAGTTTCCGGGCGAAAGACATTGAATAACCACGACGGATCAGCAGGTCGGACACGATGCCGGCGAGCAGGATGCCGACCGTTGCGCCCACGAAGGGCATCACGGCAAAGATCCCGGCCTTGATCGTGGTCAGATGGCGTTCTTCGATCAGGTAGGTGGGGAACCAGGTGAGGAAGAAGTACAGCGCCGATGTACTGGCGAACTTGCCGATACAAATGGCCCAGACCTGGCGATAGCTGAACAGCTCGGCGATCTGCCGCCAGTTGAAACGAGTGCGTTCCTGGCTGCTCTTGACCAGTCCGCCACCGGCCTCGATGTATTTCAACTCTTCTTTGCTGACCTTCTTGCAGTTCAGCGGATCGCGATACAGATACAGCCACAGCACACCGAAGACGATCCCGAGCGCGCCGGTGCTGTAGAACACATGGCGCCAGTCAAAGGTTGTGGCCAGCCACAGCAAGGCACCGGTAAACAATGCCGTTCCCAGGTACTGCCCGCAGACGTAAATGCTGCTGGCCATGCCCCGTTCCCGCGCCGGAAACCATACGGTCACCGCACGGCTGTTGGCCGGAAACGCTGGCGCTTCCATCGCCCCGACGGCCAGACGCAGGCCGAACAGCGAAGCGAATCCCGTGGCGAAGCCTTGAAATACGGTGACGGTCGACCAACTGATCAGTGAAACCCCATAGGTGAAGCGTGAGCCGAAGCGGTCGGCGATAAACCCGGCCGGCACCAGCGCCAGTGCGTAGGTCCAGGCAAAGGCGGAGAAGATCAGCCCCATTTCAATCTTGTCCAGGCCCAGGTCCTTGGCCATGAACGGAGCGGCAATCGAGATGTTCACCCGGTCGATGTAGTTGATGATCGTCGCAATCAGCAGCAGCGAGAGCATGAACCAGCGCCGTCGTGTCGGCAGCCGCCGGGAAGAGATGGCGTCCCTGTCGCCGGCAATCAACGGCGGGGCGGTGGTGGGGGAGGTGTGTGAATTCGACATGAGTGGACCTCGTTATTGTTAGAAGTGTCGAGTTGTTTGCGGACAGCCGACGCCTTTGCCCGCTGTTCGGGGGCAAGGCAATCGAAGTTGAAACCAATGGCAAAAACGGCCAGGGTCAGACGTTCAGCTACGTCTTCCGGCTGGCATCGTCGGTAAAGGGTGGGGAGGGGCGGCGGGGAGCAATTGCAGATTCATGACGTGCGCACCTTTTTTGTTTTTGAATGAGGTTGGGCTGCATGGGAAATACAGTGGTCGTACAACCTCTTGAAATCAATCAAGGTGTTAGATCATTTTTTCCGGAGAAGGGCGCGTCGGATAAACCTGTCCAAAAAAAACCACACAGTGGACTTTTAAGATGCGCTCTGATTTGATTTCTATCTATCTGTTTTTAAATGGAAAAAACAATGACTGTCCGGTCTGTTTTTTTGGACAGGCATCATCGGTAATGGAGGTGGAGAAAATCCACTGAGCTTGATGTCATCGTATGACTGCTTGAAGGGCTGGCGCCGAACCTTCAAGATGAGCCACGCCGATTACTCGGCAACGCCAGGAAAACCTGCCCGAGTACCTGTCGAGGATTCTCAAGAAATGACGTCACAATGCCGTGTGCCCACCTACGTCATGCAGCAACGCAGCGAGATGATGGACTTCTATATTCGTGACAAGAAAGGTCGCCGCGCCGAGACCAGCCCGCATCGACACGAATACTTCCAGATCCAGATCAACCTCGGCGGCGACACGGTGCAGCACATTGGCAACGCGGTTCGTCCATTTCCGCGTAACGCGCTGGCATTCATCCTGCCGCACCGCGTGCACGTGATCCCGCATCCGGCGGACAGCAACTTCATGGTGATCAACTTTTCCCAGACCTTTCTGCTGCCGCATTTGCAGTGCGACCCGATGGATCTGGAGGAGGTATCAATTCTCCTGGCGCCCGAACTGTCGCCGTTCCGCTTTCAGGAGCATCTGGATTTCATACTGGGGGATGAGGACTTCAACGAGGTCTGTGGCTTGATCGAACAGATGCGCGGCCTGGACGAGAATCGTCAGTTCGGTACACGCGAAGTGCTCAAGGGATTGCTGCTGCAACTGGTGGGCAAGGTGTGCGTCCTGTATGCCGAACCGCTCAAGCGCCTGGCAGAAGAGAATGCCGCGCAAGCCAGTCGGCGGGATGCGCTGAGCCGGATGTTCGAGTATCTGCGCAAGAACATTGCCGACCCCGATCTCAATCTGATCAAGGTGGCGGCGGCGACCTACCTGTCACCGACTTACCTCACGCACTGGCTGCGCAAGGAAATCGGCAAGACCTTCACCGAGCTGGTGCTGGAACGCAGAATGCACGCGGCGCGCAATTACCTGCTCAATGGAACCCGGCCAGTGGGCGAGGTGGCGAGGCTGTGTGGGTTTGCGGATGAAGCTTATTTCTCCCGACGGTTTCGCCAGATCCACGGACAGCCACCTGGACAGTTCCGCCGTCGGCAACTGGACCCGGACACCCCGCAGTCACCTGTAGATACCTGATCGGCTAATGCGACGAAACATAAACAGAGGCCGACGACGGCGCAGGCAACGCATACGTTGCCTTCATCCACTCGATCTCCGCTTGCGGCGTTCGGCCGAAGAAGCGTTTGAACTCGCGACTGAACTGCGAAGCGCTTTCATAGCCGACGCTGAATGCCGCCGCTGAGGCAGTCATGGCATGGCGCAACATCAAAAGTCGCGCCTGATGCAGGCGCGTCGATTTCAGGTATTGCATGGGAGAGGCGTCCGTCACACTGCGAAAATGCAGGTGAAAACTGGGCACGCTCATGCTCGCCTCGCGCGCCAGTTGCTCGACGTCCAGACGCTCCTGATAGCTGCTGTGGATCTTGCGGATCGCCCGCGTCACCTTGCCGAAGTGTCCCTGTCGATTGAGTGCGGCGCGCATCGAGCCGCCTTGTTCGCCGGTCAGGATGCGGTAATAGATTTCCCGCAACAGCGACGGCCCCAATATCTGCGCCTCACCCGCAATGTTCATGGCTTCGAGAAAGCGCAGCGTTGATGCGCGCAGGCGGTCGTCCATCGGCGAGGCGAACATGCCCTTGGGTAGCGCATCACTCGGGCCGTGAATCTCATCCACCTGCGGCATCAACTCGCTGGCCACCTGGAAATCGAGTTGCATATAGATCGCAAGCATCGGCTCGTCCTCAGAGGCATCGGTCTCCATAGTGAAGGGGATCGGAACCGACACCACCAGGTAATGCTGGGCGTCATACACGTAGACGTCATCGCCCAGATACCCGCGCTTCTGGCCCTGACAGAGAATCACGATGCCGGGGTCGTACAGCACCGGCGTGCGGGTCAGTGGCCGGTTCGAGCGCAGGAAGCGCACGCCCTCCAGCGCGCTGAGGTTGTAGCCCTCGACCGGTGCCAGCGTTTCCATGAGCTGCACCATGCGCGAAGTGCTTGGGTCGGCCTGTTTCATCGGGTTCTCTCTGTGGGCCGCTCAATGGTCGGTGGAACGGGTCAGCGTTTCCCATTGATCGATCTCGCTGGCGGCGCGTTTCAGCTTGTCGCGCACCAGGCTCAATGCATCGCTGCCGAGCAACAGATGCGCCGGTGGAGCAGGGCTGGCGATGATCTGCAACATCGCCTGCGCCGCTTTGCGCGGATCGCCGAGCTGCTTGCCGCTCTTGTCTTCGCGCGCCTTGCGCACCGGATCGAAGCTGGCGTCATAGTCGGCGATGCTGCGGGGCGTGCGCTGCATCGAACGGCCGGCCCAGTCGGTCCGAAATGAACCCGGTGCGACGGCGGTCACGAAGATATTGAACGGCGCCAGCTCCTTGCTCAGGGTATCGGAGATGCCTTCGAGCGCAAACTTGCTGCCACAGTAGTACGCGATACCCGGCATGGTGATTGTGCCGCCCATCGAGGTGATATTGAGAATATGACCCGCCCGCCGCTGGCGAAAGAACGGCACAAACGCCTTGGTCACCGCGACCGCGCCGAACACATTCACGTCGAACTGGCGGCGCATGTCCTCCAGCGGCGATTCTTCGAAAATGCCTTCGTGACCGTAGCCGGCGTTGTTGACCAGCACATCCACCGGGCCGTGGGTCGCTTCGACAGTCGCCACGACGCCTTCGATGCGGTCGAAGTCCGTGACGTCCAGCAGCACGCCGTACGCGTTGTCGATGGACAGTGCCTGAAAGGCTTGCAGGTCGGCTTCGTTGCGAACGGTGCCGATGACGCGGTGGCCGGCAGCCAGCGCTTCTTTGGCCAGCGCGTGGCCGAAGCCGCTGCTGACGCCGGTGATGAAGAGGGTTTTGGTGGTGGTCATGAAGGGCTCCCGTGAATGCGGTTTCAGCTCATGGTATCCATCGAAGGAACACTCACCTATGTCGGTTTGTCTTTGATCATTGCCTATTCCTATCAACGGGGCGACAAACGGCCAAAGAGCTTTTTGCGTTGCTCCGGGCATTCAGGCAGCAACAGATCCAATGTGCTGATATTTTTCCATTCTGCGCAACGCTCGCGAATAAAGAGGACGAAATGAAGAAATCAATGGACTGGCCCGCAGACGATAACGAGTTGGCGCAATTGCGCGCGTTCAACCGCAAGCTTGCCCGGCTGCCGCGCTTTCGCATCCGCAATCGCATCACGCCACGGGCGATTCAGTTGCTGTTGCGGCTAAGCCAATTGGGCGGCGCAAGAAAGTTGCTCAAGCACGGGCTCGAGGCTGAACGAAAAGTGGTGGGTGTCGACGGCGCATCAGTGCCGGTGCGGATTATTCGGCCAAAGACAAAGGCCAAAGGTGTGGTGCTGGATATTCATGGTGGAGGCTGGGTCATCGGCAACGCGCAGATGAACGACCCCCTCAATATCGCCATGGTGAAAGCCTGCGACGTGGCAGTGGTCTCGGTCGACTATCGGCTTGTGGTCTCGACTCCGATCGAGGGCGCCATGCAGGACTGCCTCACAGCGGCCCGCTGGCTGCTGAGCGATGACTGCCGCGAGTTTGCGAACCTGCCCGTCATCGTCGTGGGCGAGTCGGCAGGCGGCCACCTCGCCGTCGCGACCCTGTTGCAACTCAAACAGTGGCCGGACCTGCTCGAACGGGTGAGCGGGGCGCTGCTGTATTACGGCGTCTATGACCTGACCGGAACCCCCAGCGTACGCAACGCCGGGCCCGATACCTTGCTGCTGGACGGGCCGGGAATGGTTGAAGCGCTGCAAATGCTCACGCCGGGATTGAACGATGAAGAACGCCGGCAGGCGCCGTTGTCACCGCTGTACGGTGACTTCACCGGTTTTCCGCCAGCGTTGATGTTTGCTGCGCAACTGGATCCGCTCAGGGATGACACGCTTGAGTTGGCTGAGCGTTGGGGCAGGGCGGCGGAAGTGGAGGTGCATCTGTTGCCGGAAACCGCACATGGGGTGATTCATTTTCCGCTGGGGTTGGCGGGGAGGGTGCTTGGGTATAGTCGTGCGTGGGTTGCGGGGCGGCTTGTTGAGGGGTGAGCCATCGACCCTCACTCAGCCGCCACCTTGAATTGCTCGAGAATAAGTTCAGCCAATTTCCTGACAGGCTCGGTGAAACTTCGCCGAGGCCTGTGCACCAGTCCGATATCACGATGGAACGTGTGTTGGCCGAGATCAAGCGCCCGCACACCTGACGGCCATTGCTGATGGGTGGCCGTCTGCGGCACAAGCGCGACCCCTACGCCATTTTCCACCAGCCTGATAATGGCCTCCAGCTCATCCAGCTCAGAGACTTCACGCAAAGTGAAATGCATCTGTCGCAGGAAACGATCGACCTGCCTGCCGCCGAATGAAGAGCGGTCATAGCGAATGAACGGCAGACTTGAGAGCAGTTCGATCCAGTCTTCTCCCGGTACGTCCTTGGGCACGATCAGACGGTAGGGTTCAAGCGCCAGTGTGGTCCAGCGCAGATCGCTTTGAAGCGAGAAGGGTGGCCGAATGATCGCTGCCACGTCGATTTCGCCGGTGTCCACCAGGTTCACCAGCTCCATGGAAAGGCCGGGCACGACACGCGTTCGGCATTCCGGGCACTGTTGGTGAAACCTGGCGAGTGCGTCCGGGAGAAACGATCGCTGGACAGAGGCGATTGCGCCGACGTTGACCAGAATGCGGGTGGAAAGACCGACGGTGGTCGATCCCAGGTTGTCGTAAAGACGAAGCAGCTCCTGCGCCTGAAGCAGGACTTGCTGGCCCATCCTGTTGAGGTGGGCCGTGCGTCCTTTTCTGTCGAATATTTCAAAGCCGAGCTCGGCTTCCAGACGTTGAATCTGGGCGCTCACCGCCGCCTGGGTGAGGCCTATCCGGTTGCCGGCAGCCGCGAAAGTGCCTTCCCGGGCGACGGCAATGAGGGTCTTGAGTTCTTTGATCATTCACAAATATTAGTTGTGTTTCTGAGAAATATATATTGATTTTTTTGCTGTCAGTGTCGCCCTACGATGTGCTCACCAACCACAAAAACCGTATTGGAGTCCTGATGAGCCTTTCGCCATTCCACCTCGCCATCCCCGTTTACAACCTTGCTGCAGCCCGCACTTTTTACGGTGAGGTCTTTGGCCTGGAAGAGGGTCGTTCCAGTAACCAATGGGTCGATTTCAACTTTTACGGGCATCAACTGGTGATTCACGAACACCCGAAAACCGCGTCTCAGGAAAGCGTTCACAGCAACCCGGTCGACGGGCACGACGTTCCTGTTCCTCATTTCGGCATCATCCTGGGATGGGAAGAGTGGGAAGCGCTGGCAGAGCGCCTCAAGTCTTTCGGTACCGAATTTGTGATCGAACCTTACATTCGATTCAAAGGACAGGTTGGCGAGCAAGCCACGATGTTCCTGTTCGACCCTTGCGGCAATGCCCTCGAATTCAAGGCCTTCAAGGATATGAGCCAGCTCTTCGCCAAGTAAGAAACGCAATGGCACAACGGCGTTGTGCCATTTGATCTCAAATGAGCTGGAAGCTCATGACTCTAGCAACTGCCGAATTGATGCAGTCCTTTCATTCCAACAAGAAGGCTAGACATGAAACGTATTCCCCTGGTGTGGCAAATCGTTGCCGGGCTGTTGCTTGGCGTGCTCGTTGGTTGGTACTTCAACACCCATCCGCAGTATCAGTCGTGGGTCAGTGCGGAGATCCTGAAACCACTTGGCGATATCTTCATCAAGATGATGAAGATGGTGGTCGTGCCCATCGTGTTCTGTTGCATGATCCTGGGTATCGCCGGTGGCGGGGATAACAAGTCGTTCGGCCGGATGGGCATCAAGTCGCTGGGCTATTTCTTTGCGATCACCGGCCTGGCCATCGTGATCGGCCTGTGTTTCGCGAACCTCTTCGAACCCGGTACGGGCACCGATATTTCGGGCATCGCGCACGGTGCTGCCGCCGTCACGATGGAGCCTTCGAAGGGCGCGCTCGTGATTATGCAAAACATCGTTCCGGATAACGTTCTGGTGGCGATGTCCGAGGCGAAGCTGCTGTCGGTGCTGTTCTTCGCGGTGTTGTTCGGTGTCGCGCTCAACGCATTGCCCAGGGAGAAAAGTGCACCTGTGGTTGCGCTGGTCCAAGGCATTTCGGATGCGATGTTCAGGATCGTCTCGATCGTCATGGCCTATGCCCCGATAGGGGTGTTCGGCATGATCGGTGCGACCGTCGCGACCTTCGGTTTTGCCTCGTTGTTGCCCCTGCTCAAGTTGATTGGTGTGGTTTATCTGGCGCTGATCGTCTTCGCATTGGTAGTGCTCGGAGGAATCAGTTACCTGATCGGCGAGAACATCTTCAAGTTGATCAGGTATTTCCGCGACGAGTTGATTCTTGCGTTCTCCAGTGCTGCCTCCGCAGCGGTCATGCCGCAGTTGATGAGCAAGCTGGAGAACTACGGCGTACCGCGGCGCATTGTCAGTTTTGTGGTGCCAGTGGGGTACGCGTTCAACCTCGATGGCGCGTCGATCTTCCTCGGGGTGGCGACAATCTTTATCGCCCAGCTTTATGGAATCGATCTGTCGCTTTCTCAGGAAATCCTGCTGGTGGTGACCATGGTGCTGACCTCCAAAGGTGCTGCCGGGGTGCCTGGATTCGCCATCGTCATCCTGTCGGCCACGTTGGCGTCTGCCGGTCTTCCGCTGGAGGGCGTGGCACTGATCGCCGGCATCTTCAGGATTATCGACAGCGGCACCACCACCCTGAATGTGTTGGGCAATGCGATCGCGCCCCTGGTGATCGCCAAATGGGAGAGGGTGACTCTTGAGCCTTCGCGCACCCGCCCGGACGTACAAAAGGCCTGACGATCACAAGGAGCACCGACGGCGCTGCACGAGTAAACGCCTGCTGATGTACAGGCGATTTTTTTCATCAAGTTACTAGACGACCGGTCTGATATTGAAGGTATGCAACATGATTGATAACAGTCGCAATACGGATCTTTTTTCTCCCATGCAAATGGGCGCCCTGCAATTGGCCAACCGGATTGTCATGGCGCCCGTGACCCGCAGCCGGATGGCTGAAGACGGCGTTCCGAACGAGTTGCACGCTACTTACTACGCACAGCGCGCGAGTGCCGGCTTGATCATTGCCGAAGCGACAAACATTTCGGCGCAGGGGCGTGGCTACGCCATGACGCCGGGGATCTGGTCGGACGCGCAGGTGGCGGGGTGGAAAAAAGTCACGGACGCCGTCCATGCCGCAGGTGGCAGGATTGTCAGCCAGCTGTGGCACGTGGGGCGTTTTTCCAGCGTCGAGTTGCAGCCCGACCGCGCCGCTCCCGTTGCGCCCTCGGCGATCAAGGCAGAAGGCAGCACCTACACCGAGAACGGCTTTGTCGAAGTGTCGATGCCCCGGGCGCTGGAGACGTCGGAGATTCCCGGCATCATCGAGCAATACAAGCGCGCCGCTGAAAATGCCAGACGTGCCGGTTTCGATGGCGTGGAGGTTCATTCGGCGAACAGCTATCTGCTCGACCAGTTTCTGCGTGACTCGACCAATCAGCGCACTGACCGGTATGGCGGCACCATTGAGAACCGCGCCCGACTGACGCTTGAAGTCACTGAAACGGTGATTTCGATCTGGGGCAGTGACCGCGTTGGCATTCGTCTTTCGCCGGTCACGCCCGATGCCGGAAACACACCTCCCGACAGCAATGTCATGACGACCTACGGATATCTGATTCAGCAGCTCAACCGGCTCAATCTGGCCTATCTGCACTTCGTCGAAGGCGCCACCGCGACCTCGCGCACGGTTCCTGATGGCGTTGATCTGGATGCATTGAGCGCGCAGTTCGAAGGCCCCTTCATCGGCAATAACAACTACGACCTCGAGATGGCACTGGAGCGCCGGGCGCAGGGCCGGATTGACGCGGTGGCGTTCGGGCGCCTGTTCATTTCCAACCCCGACCTCGTGGAGCGCCTGCGTCGGGGCACCGAACTGACCATCGCACCACGCGAGAGCTACTACGGCGGCGGCGCCAAGGGCTACACCGACTGGCCAACGGCTGACCATTGATGTGTGCGCCCTGTGCTGGATCGGCGCAGGGCGGCTTGATTGAAAAAACATTCACAGCAAACAGGAGTTCATCATGAGCCATCCAACTTACGTGCAGGAATACAACGCAATCGTCGAAGTGCTCAGCCAGTACAACGAAGGTGGAGCAAAGGCTGACAGCGCCTTGATGAAGCCCGCGTTCAATGCGCAGGCGACCATGTTCGGGGTTGACGACGGCAAGCTCGTCGGCGGCGCGATCCAGAATCTGTATGACGTCATCGACAGCGCGTTCCGTCCATCCCCCGAAGCCGAAGCCGCGATCGTTCGCATCGATATCGTCGGCACGGCTGCGAGTGCCCGGGTCGATACCGACAACGTGTCGGGGTTCCATTTCACCGACTTCTTCAACCTGCTGAAGGTGGACGGCAAGTGGACGATCGTCAGCAAGATCTACCACACCCACCCGAGCGTCTGAGCCCTCGTCGTCTGCCCCGGCAACACCGGGGCAGCACGGATTACGCCTGATCCATCGCCTCAGTCAGTCCCTGATCCTCACCCAGAAACCCGCCACTCTGATGCTGCCAAAGCCGCGCATAGGTACCGTTCTTGGCCAGCAGTTCGGTGTGGGTGCCTTGCTCGATGATGCGCCCTTCATCCATGACAATCAGTCGATCCATCGCCGCAATCGTCGACAGTCGATGCGCAATCGCGATCACGGTCTTGCCCTGCATCATTTCATCGAGGCTTTCCTGGATGGCGACTTCGACTTCGGAATCCAGGGCGCTTGTCGCTTCGTCCAGTAGAAGGATCGGCGCGTTCTTGAGCATCACCCGGGCAATGGCAATGCGCTGGCGTTGGCCACCGGAAAGCTTGATGCCGCGCTCGCCCACCAGCGTGTCGTAGCCGGTGTGGCCCTGGCGGTCGCTGAGCTGGTTGATGAAGCCGGCGGCCTGGGCGTTGGCCGCAGCACGCTGGATCTGTTCGTCGGTCGCGTCCGGTCGGCCGTAGGCGATGTTGTCGCGAATCGAGCGGTGCAGCAGGGACGTGTCCTGAGTGACCATGCCGATCGCGCTGCGCAGGCTGTCCTGTGTCACCCGCGCGATGTTTTGCCCGTCGATGCGAATCTCGCCGCGATCCACGTCATAGAAGCGCAGCAGCAGATTGATCAGAGTGGATTTACCGGCACCGGAACGGCCCACCAGACCGATTTTTTCCCCCGGTCGGATGCTCAGGCTCAAGCCGTCGAGCACCTGGCGTTCGCCGTTGTAGTTGAAGCTGACGTTGTCGAATTCCACGGCGCCGCCGGAAGGCACCAGCACGCCGGCGTCCGGCGCATCCTGCACCTTGGGGCCACGGGTCAGGGTGCCCATGCCGTCCTGCACAGTGCCGATGTTCTCGAACAGCGACGTCATCTGCCACATGATCCAGTGCGACATGCCGTTGATGCGCAACGCCATGGCCGTAATCGCCGCCACCGCCCCGGTGCCGACTTCGCCCTGATGCCACAGCCACAAGGCGTAGCCGCCGGCGCCCATGATCAGCCCGACCACCAGCGCCTGATTGACGATCTCGAACTGGCTGACCAGACGCATCTGGCGGAAACCGGTCTGCTTGAAATCCTCCATTGCCGCCCGCGCAAAGTGCGCTTCACGTTTGGAGTGGGAGAACAGTTTGACGGTGGTGATGTTGGTGTAGGCGTCCGACACCCGGCCCGTCATCGACGAGCGCGCATGGGCCTGTTCCTGGCCGACCTGGCCCAGGCGCGGTACGAAATACAGCATCGCCAGCCCGAACAGCGCGACCCAGGCAATGAACGGCAGCATGAGTTTCAGGGCGAAGCCGCCGGCCAGGGCGATGATCGCAATGAAATAGACGCCGATACCCGGTGCGATTTCGATGACGGTGAACAGCACCTCGCGCACGGCCAGCGCCGTCTGCATCACCTTGGTCGTGACCCGACCGGAAAACTCGTCGGAAAAGAACGAAAGGCTCTGCCGTAGCATCAGCCGATGGAAATCCCAGCGCAGGCGCAGCGGCAGATTGATCGCCAGCACCTGGTGCTGAACCATCGTGCGCAGCGCCACCAGCCCGACGCTGGTCAGCAACACGATGCCGATGCCCCACAGCACGCGGCTCTCCTGGCCGTTCACATCGCCGCCGGCCTGCCAGGTCGAGAGCAGATCCACGACCTGACCCAAAAAGGAAAACAACCAGGCTTCGTAGATCGACACACCGGCACTGAGCAGCGCCAGCGCGAGGATATAACCGCGAGCACCGCGGGTGCAGGCCCACAGGAATCGCGCCAGACCGACCGGCGGTGGCGGCGCTTCGTCGGGCGGGAAGGGGTCGAGCCGTTGTTCAAACAGGCGAAGCATTGGGGGTCTCCGAAATCATCAGTTGCGGGGGATTCTGCCACTTATCGATCACATTGAGGGGCTGCAGGTTCAGCGCATGATCTTTTGAGGGAAAACCCTCATTGTTGTAACGCTGACGCCTTACTAGCATGAACTCCGACGTTGACCCACTCGATGGAGAGCACCATGGCTACCACGCAGACTGACGACAAGCGCCCAACCCCCGATCCGGCCGAGGACAACGCGTTTTTCCCCTCGCCGTATTCCCTCAGCCAGTTTACTTCGCCCAAATCCGATCTCAGTGATGCCGAGTACCCGAACCGTTATAAGGGCGGGCGCTGGAAGATTCTGATGATCGGCGCGGACGAGCGCTATCTGTTGACCGACAACGGCACGATGTTCTCCACGGGCAATCACCCGGTTGAAACGCTGCTGCCGATGTATCACCTGGACAAGGCCGGTTTCGGCTTCGACGTCGCGACGCTGTCGGGCAATCCGGTCAAGTTCGAATTCTGGGCCATGCCCTCCGAAGACGCCGAAGTGAAGGGCTTCTACGAGCAATATCGTGATCAGTTCAAGCGTCCGCTCAAGCTGTCCCAAGTGATCGAAGAAGCGCTGGGCGAAAACTCGGACTACATCGGCGTGTTCATTCCCGGCGGGCACGGTGCGCTGATCGGCCTGCCGGAAAGCGAGGACGTGAAGAAGGTTCTGCAATGGGCCGTCGCCAAGGACAAATTCGTCATTACCCTGTGCCACGGCCCGGCGGCGTTGCTGGCGGCCGGCCTCGGTGAAACAAAAGACTCGTGCATCTTCAACGGTTACCGGATTTGCGCCTTTCCCGATGCCCTGGACGCGACAACCCCCGACATCGGTTACATGCCCGGCCACCTGACCTGGAAGTTCGGCGAGCAGTTGCAGGCGCTCGGTGTGGAAATCACCAACCAGGGCATTTCCGGGGCCACGCTTCAGGATCGCAAGTTGCTGACCGGTGACAGTCCGCTGGCGGGCAACGCACTGGGCAAACTGGCGGCGGCCGCGCTCCTCAAAGAGGTCACGTCGGGGTGAGCTCCGGACCTGCCGAGGCACTCTTGCGCGCCGCCCTCGACATCGAGGCGGCGCAAACGCTAGTGGCGATCCAGAAGGCCGTTCGCGGTTTCGCCGGGGCCTATGGTTACGATCGGTTCGTCCTGTTTTCCGCCACCTCGGCGTCGGAGGACGTGGTCGAGCGCATTTACTGGGTGGAAGGCGACTGGTTTGGCGACGGCATCGCTGTCGACGCCCAGACCTACGTTCAGCGCTGCCCAGTGACTCGCCACCTGTTGGACGCCCGCGAATCGTTCTTCTGGAGCAAGGTGCAGGAGCAGAGCGGCGAACTTTATCGGCTGGTTCGCGTGCCCAGTGGCTCTGGTGTGCATGGCTTGCAGATTCCGGTCTTCGGCCCGCAAGGGCTTGAAGGCGCCATGAGTCTGGGCGGCGAACAGATCGATGCCTCGGCGCGGGTTCGTCTGGCGCTGGGCATGCTCGCCTCGGTGGCGTTTTTCTCCGCCCGACGCTTGCTCGAAGCGCCGCTGGACGAGACGGCCGGAAAACTCTCGACCCGCGAGCGCGAAGTGCTGGCGTGGGTTGCTGCCGGTCGCCGGCAGGCCGACATCGCCGCCACACTGGGCTTGTCCGGGCGCACGGTGGAAAATCACCTGCGTTCGGCGCGTCGGCATCTGGGTGTGGCCACCACTGCTCAGGCCATCAAAATTGCCATTCGCAGGGGTGAAATAAAGGGGTGAGGTTCTCACTCTGCCGGTGCCGTGCTTGAACGGCGGTGCAAAACTCCTATGATGCAAAGGGCCTGCGCCGGCTGTCTGCAACCGGCTTCGCCCCCTACGTTTTTTAGAGAGATCGATCCTCGTGGAGTCTTTTCCGGACGCATTGCACGAATCCCTCACGACCGAATTCATTTTTGGACCGTTCTGCGTCGTTCCAGGCAAACGTCTGCTGACCCGCAACGGGGTGGCGGTCGAGATCGGCGGACGGGCGCTGGATCTGCTGATCGCCTTGCTCGAGCAGCCGGGGCGGGTGCTGTCCAAGTACGACCTGATCGACAAGGTGTGGCCCGACAGTGTGGTGGCCGAAGGCAGTCTGCGTTTCCATATGACCGGCCTGCGGCGGATTCTCGGCGATGGCGAGGAGCAGGCGCGTTACATCGCGACCCAGGTGGGCGTGGGGTATGCCTTCGTCGCGCCGCTGGAAAGAAAACAGACCGCTGTGCCCCCGGCGCCCATCGCGACCCGAGCAACAGAGAGCGTCTGCAGTCTGCCGCCACGGGCCAGACTGATCGGCCGCGAGACCGATCTGCAACTGGTCATCGACCATATGCAGCAACCGAGGCTGTTTACCATCGTCGGCCCCGGCGGCGTCGGCAAGACCAGCCTGGCCATCGAAGTGGCGCACCGCATCGCCGCCCAAGGCTATGAGCGCGTCAGCTTCGTCGATCTGGCGCAAGTGGAAGACTGCGCGCTGGTGCCATCGGCACTGGCCCGATCGCTGGACATCCCGGTGCAGGCGGAAGACCCGATGTTTGTCCTGCTCGCACATTTGCGCGAGCAGCGGTTGATGCTGGTGATCGACAATTGCGAACACCTGATCGACGCGGTCTCGATCCTTCTGGAACAGATCAGCGACACCGCGCCGGATGTCGGGGTTCTGGCGACCAGTCGCGAACCGCTGCGGGTACGTGGCGAATACGTGCACTGGCTCAATCCGCTGGAATTTCCCCGTGAGCCCCAACACCTTTGCGTTGAAGAATTGCTGGCATTCCCGGCCATCAAGCTGTTTGTCGAACGTGCATCGTCGAGCAATGCGGCGCTGTTGCTGGAAGCGGACGGAGGGCAAATGATTGCGGACATTTGCCAGCGGCTGGAGGGCATGGCGCTGCCGATCGAACTGGCGGCGATGCGGGTCGCCAGCCACGGACTGAAGGCCACCCATGCACTGCTCGGCGAGCGTTTTTCGCTGGGCTGGTCGGGACGCAGGACGGCGGTGCCGCGCCATCAGACCCTGCGTGCCATGCTCGACTGGAGTTATGACCTGCTGTCGCCGCAAGAGCGCCTGGCGCTGGAGCGATTTTCGGTCTTCGTCGGGCCGTTTTCCCAGGAAGCCGCCGCGCAGGTAGTTGCCGAATCACAACACGAAAGCGCCACAACGGCCGCGATCCTCGATGATCTGGTGTGCAAGGGACTGGTCACGGTCGATCACAGTGACTCGACGGATTCGTATCGCTTACTGGAGATGACGCGTGCCTACGCCCGGGAGAAATTGACAGCGCGGGGAGAGGCCGAGGTCAATGCGCTGGCGTTCCGCCACGCGGCGTTTTACATGGATTTGCTCGGGCATCTCGGGACTTCCCCCGAGGAGATTTTCCGTCACTCGGCGCGTCTCGCCAGCCAGTTGGGCAATGTTCGCGGTGCGCTGGAATGGAGCTTCGGGCCCCATGGCGATCCCGGGCTGGCGTTGCCGCTGGCGGCTGCGAGCGCGCCGTTGTTCCTGCATTTTTCCTTGCTGGTCGAGTGCCGCACCTGGTGCTCCCGGGCGGTGGAACTGCTGGAGCTGGGTTACTACGGCACGCCGACCGAAATGGAATTGCAAGCCGCACTCGGCCTGGTCCTGATGTTCACCCGAGGCAACAGCGAAGCCGCGGAAAAGGCCTTGCTCCGGGCGCAGGACATCGCCGTCGCGTTGAACGACTACGGCTCCCAGCTGAGGTTGCTGGGGCGTCTGCAGATCTTCTACGAGCGCATCGGTGATTTCCCTTCGTCGTTGGCCTGGGCGGAGCAGGCGGCCGTAGTCGGCAATATCCTCAACGAGCCTGCCGCCATCGCGATTGCCTCATCGCTGACCGGCATCTCCCATCACTTGCTCGGCAACCAGCGTCTGGCCCGCCAGGAACTGGAAAGCTCGCTGCGCAACAGCTTGCCGTCCCATCCCAGCAACACGATTTACTACGGCTTCGATCACCGCAATCGCACGGGGCTGGCGCTGGCGCGCTCGCTGTGGCTGCTGGGCTATCCCGACCAGGCGCGGCGCTTGGCCGAGCAGATTGAGGCCGAAGCGTCGGCGTTGCAGCATCCGGTCACCTACTGCATCGCCATGGTCTGGATCTTGTGCATCTATATCTGGACCGGTGATCTGGCGAAGGCCACCGCGAGCCTTGAGCGGTTCAGCGCCATCGCCGAAACCAACGCGCTTGGCCCCTACATTGCTGCCTGCCACGGGTTGCGCGCGGCGATCGCCATCCGCGCCGAGGAGCCGGGGGATGCAGTTTCCATGCTGGAGGAAAGTCTGGCGCGGTTGCGCAGCATGCGTTACGAACTGCTTACGACCTCATTTGAAATCGCACTGGCCGAAGGCCTGATGCTGGCTGGCCAACACCAAAAGGCACTGACGCTGGTTGACGGCACCATCGCTCACTGCAGGCAAAGCGGTGATGCCTTTGCGCTGCCGGAGTTACTGCGGATCAAGGCCGGTATTCTCAAGGTCATCCAGGCCGAAGATGAACAAGTCATGCTGGCCGTTCTTGAGGATTCCATCGCGTTGAGCCGCGAGCAGGGCGCCTGGGCGTGGGAGTTGCGGTCAACGATGGATCTTGCCCGCTTCTGGCTTGAACAGGGTCAGCCGGATCAGGCCCGGACGTTGCTCGGCGCCTGTCGCGAGCGGGCTTCGGAAGGCTTCGACAGCCTTGATCTGCGTCGGCTGGAAAGCTTCTGGCAGAGACTGCCCGCTACTCCGGCGTAATCAGTGCCGCCATTTTCACCAGGTCCGCCAGCGAACGGGCCTTCATCTTGCGCATCACTTTGCCGCGATGGGCCTTCACGGTGATTTCGCTGATGTTGAGGTCGGCGGCAATCAGCTTGTTTAACCGCCCGCTGACCACCGAGGCCATGATTTCCTGCTCGCGCGGCGTCAGGGTCTTGTAGGCCTCGAGCAGTGAGCGCAGGTTCTTTTCGCCCTCCAGCGCCACGCGACTGCTTTGCAGCGCATCGGCCATGGCGCTGAGGATCACCTCGTCGTTGAACGGTTTGGTCAGAAACTCCACCGCGCCGGCCTTCAGGGCCCGCACCGTGCGCGGAATATCGCCGTAGCCGGTGATGAAGATGATCGGCATGTTGTGGCGTTCATCGGCCAGGGCGGTCTGCAGATCCAGGCCGCTCAGGTCGGGCAGGTTGATGTCCAGCACCAGACAACTGGGCACCAGCGCCCGGGGCGCGTCGAGAAAATCCTGCGCGGACTCGAACAGCCGTGGCTGCCAACCGGCGAAGCGGATCATCAGTTCGAGCGACTCGCGCACGGAAATGTCGTCATCGACAACGAATACGACGGGCGTGACCTCACTCATCGGTAATGCTCCACGGGAAGGGGCGATTGCGTTGTTCGCGTTCAACATGTCGATTCCTTGTTCTGTTCGGCTTCACGCTCAGTCGAGGGGCAGGGCGGCGCTCAGGGCCTTGAGCAATTGGGCTTCGCTGAAGGGTTTGAACAGGCACTCCACGGCGCCACCGTTCAGCAGCTTCGCCTGTTCGCTGGCGTCGCCGTGCGCGGTGATGAAAATCACCGGAATGCGATAGTCACGCCGCAGCAGCTCGCGTTGCAGATCCGGGCCCGACATCCCCGGCATGGCCACGTCGAGAATCAGGCAATGGGTCAGGTCCAGATAGGGCGATGCCAGAAACGCCTGCGCTGAGGCAAACGCCTGGACGGCAAAGCCGAACTCCTTGATCAGGTCCGGCAGGGATTCACGAACCGATTCGTCGTCATCGACCACCGATACGAGCAAATGCGTACCCATCAATCATTCTCCACGGTGCGATCGGCGAGGTCGCGGTTAGCGGTTTGCGGCAAGTCCGTCGAATGCGGGATGGCAAAGGTAAACGTCGTACCCGGGCCGTCGTTGGCGCGGGCCCACAGCTTCCCATCGTGGCGCTCGATGATCGAGCGACTGATGGACAGACCGACCCCCATGCCCGAGCTTTTGGTGGTGTAGAAGGCATTGAAAATGCGCTCGATGTCCTGCGGATCGACGCCGTTGCCGCTATCCTTCACCGCCAGGTAAACGCTCTCGTCCGCGCCCAGACCGGTGCTGACGATCAATTGCCGGGGCCGGCCGTGGACCGCACTCATGGCCTCGGCGGCATTCATGATCAGGTTGAGGATCACCTGCTGCAGCTGGACCCGGTCGCCTCTGACCAGCGGCAGGGCTTCGGCAAATTGCGGATGCAGCACCACGCCGTTGCGTTGCAGTTCGCCCAGCAGCATGGCGATGACTTCCCGTGCCGCGTCATTCAGATTGACGTCCTCGATCGTGATGCTTTTTTTCGAGAACAGCGCCCGCAGTCGATTGATCACATCGGCTGCGCGATTGCCATCGCGAATGGTGCGGCGCGCGGTTTCCCGGGCGCCATCGACATTCGGCGGGTCGGCGCCCAGCATCCGCAGGCAGGTGCTGGCGTTGGTGATGATGCCGGCCAGCGGTTGATTGACCTCATGGGCAATCGACGCCGTGACCGCGCCAAGGCTGGCGACTCTGGCCAGATGCGTCAGTTCCGAGCGCGCCTTGCTCAAGACCTCTTCGGCGAGCCGGCGCTGGGTGATGTCCTGCAGGGCAGCAATGTATTCGAAACCGTCCGGCGCATGGGCGATCGAGTGCGCCACCAGCCGCACGTATTTCACCGTGCCGTCGGGCATTAGCAGCCGGTGTTCGTGTTCGAAGTCGCGCCCCTTGCGGCGTTGGCGCTTGATCATTTCCCGATGGCTGGAGATATCGTCCGGGTGCACGCGGCGATAGATCGCCTCGAAACCTGGCGGCGTGTCCGGGTCCAGTTCAAGGATGCGGTAGACCTCGTCCGACCAGGTGATTTCGTCGGTGCTCACCCGCCAGGAAAAAGTACCGGTGGCGCTCAGGCGTTGGGCCTTGGCCAGAAAGACTTCCGCCCGTTTGCGGTCTTCGATGTCGGTGTTCTCGCCGTACCAGCGCACGACCCGCCCCGTATCGTCGCGCTGGGGCACGGCGCGAATCAGAAACCAGCGGTAAACGCCGTCGAAGCGTTTCAGTCGAGCCTCGTATTCGCCGGCGCTGCCCGATTGCAGAAGCGCTTGCCAATAGCCTGCCAGCCCTGGTGCGTCGTCCGGGTGGATGGACGCTGTCCAGCCATCACCGCAGGCTTGTTCGAGGGACATGCCGGTGTAATCGCACCAGCGTTGATTGACGAAACCGACGCTGCCTTCCGGCGAGGCACTCCAGACAAAACCGGGAACGGCGTCGATGATCCCGCGCAGACGTTCTTCCGACGCACTGACTTCGGCCAGAGCACTGGCGATCAAGGCCTTGTCCCGCCGGCGCTCATCAATATCGACCTGCAGCACGCACCAGCGCGTGATGGTGCCTTCGCTGTCTCTGATCGGCAGGCCGCGCACATGGAACCAGCGATAGACACCGTCGGCGCGGCGAATCCGGTGCTCGTTTTCATAGGGCGTGCCGGTACTGACCGAGTGCATCCAGGCAGCGATGACCGAGGGCAGATCTTCCGGGTGCACGGTCTCGCTGGCCTGCCAGTTTTTCAGTTCATGCAGCGGGGCGCCGATGTAGTCCATGATTTGCCGGTTGACCTGTTCCAGTTCACCGGACGGCGTCATGAAGGCGACCATGGCCGGGATGCTGTCGATGATCGAGTCGACCCCCGGCGCTGGCATGGTCGCGTCACTGCCGCGGTCTGGACCGTCCTCGATGACGCGCTCCTGCTCGTTCGTCATACCGATTCTCATTGTGTGCAGTCACCGTTGAACAAAGATGCGCCTTCTGCTGGCACTCGCCCATCATACTTTGGTGTCGCCCGTAGCGAATATCTGCTGCCATCGCGCACTGCGACGGACATCGCAGTGGCGCATTTGTAAGCCACTGTATCTACGGCCCCTCTAGCCATACAAGCATGCACAGCGCCCGGTTGGCGAAACCGCCGGGATACATCCGCCGCGCAGCCTTGGCCCTGGTTTCAACGTCCTTCGACGTTGAGTGAAAGCAACGTGACGTCCGCGCTCCTGCCACCCGAAAGGCAGCAGGACCGGTCGTCCCTATGACAGGGCAGAACATTATGAAAGCAGTGGTTATCCAGGCCTTTGGCGGGCCTGAAGTCTTGACGGTGCAGGACATTCAACTGGCAGAACCGGGGCCCGGACAAGTCCTGGTCAAGGTCATGGCGGCGGGTATCAATTTCATGGACACCGGTGCCCGACGCGGGCTCGGCGCTGCCTGGGAGCTACCGCTGACGCTGGGTGCAGAAGGCGCCGGCGTCGTCCTGGCCAGCGGCCCGCAGGTGACGGAGTTCGCTGTCGGTGACCGCGTGGCCTGGCATTACGTGCCGGGCAGCTACGCCGAACAGGTGATCGCCCCGGTCAGCCAGTTGGTGCCGCTGCCGGACGATATCGACTTCGCCACCGCCGCCAGCCTGATGATGCAGGGCCTGACCGCCAGCAATCTGGTGGACAAGGTGCACGCGATCCAGCCGGGTGACGTGGCCTTCGTGCACGCGGCGGCGGGGGGCGTGGGGCTGATGCTGACTCAGTTGATCAAGTTGCGGGGCGGCAAGGTCATTGGCCGGGTGTCTCACGCCGACAAGGTGGAAGCGGTGCTCGCGGCCGGGGCTGACTATGTCGTGATCGGGCGAGCGCAAAACATTGCCGGACAGGTCATGCGCCTGACCGAGGGGCAGCGGGTGAATGTGGTGTACGACGGCACTGGCGCGGAAGGGTTCGCCGATTCGCTGGAGATGCTGGATTATTTCGGCACCCTGGCCTTGTACGGACCGTTCATGAACCCGACCCCGCCGATCGATATCTTCAGCATGCCGCGCAGCATCAAGCTGACGTATCCCTCGGTCATGCACTACGTGCGCAACCGCGAAGTGCTGCTGGAAAAATCCCGGCAACTGTTCGCGTGGGTCAGTGCCGGCAAACTGAAAGCCGTGATCGGCAAGCGTTATTCACTGGATGATGCGCAACAGGCCCATCGCGATATCGAGTCGCGCAACACGACGGGCAAGCTGATCATCGTCCCTTGACGCCACGCCAGATCAGCAGGGCCGCCAACACCTGGCTAGCGGCGAAAAACGTGAACAGGTGTTGTGCGGTCCATCCGGCATCCAGCAGAAACCCGGCCACCACCGGCGAAATGATCGCCCCCAGACGCCCCGTCGCCAGCACCACTCCGACGCCGGTCGTGCGAACCGAAGTGCAGAACGCTTGGGGGGCCAGGACATACAAAGCCGCGACTGCACCATTGAGCATCAGCCCCAGCGTGACCGCCACGAGTGTCGCCAGACCGGGGACGCGAGTGGCCGGCAGCATCAATGGCAGCAGGGCGGCGTTGAGCAGCAGAAAAGCCGATAGCAAACGTCGGCAGCCGTAACGATTGGCCGCCAGACCCAGAAGCAGGGCGCCGAGCATGCCCCCCAGCGCCAACAGCATCCCGATCCGGGCGCCTTGTTGGTCGGTAAAGCCATTGTCGACCAACAGGGCCGGCGTCCAGCTCATCACGAAGTAAAAGCAGAACATCAACAGAAAGAGTGCCAGTGCCAGCGATAGAGTCTGTTGCCATTGACCGGGCGAAAACGGCCGGCTGACGTCGTCAGGCGACAAGGGAGGAATAGGCGCGCGGTGTTCAAGTGCCAGAAATGACGGCGATTCTCGCAGCCAAAAGACGCCGACCAGCGCTGCCGCCAGCGTGATGCAGCCACCGGCAAGAAAGACATACCGCCAGCCCATCAAATCATTGAGTACATGCGCCAGCACACCGCCCAGACTGGCGCCCATGGCGAAGGCGAGGGATTGCAAAGCGATGGCCAGGTTGCGCCGCTGCGGGCCGGCGTGCTCGAACGTCAGCACATTCGCCCCCACCAGCACCGCCCCCGTGCCGATGCCGGTCAGCAAACGCAGGAACATCAACACGTGATGATTCGGGCTCCAGAACGACAGCAACATGCTCAGACCACTGAGCAGCAGGCCGGCGAGCAATAAAGGCCTGCGCCCGAAGCGGTCGGCCCTGGGTGCGGCCAGCAGCGAACCGAGCGCCATGCCGACCAGGCTTGCGCTCAACAACAGGCCCAGTTGCGCGCCGCTCAACGTCCACTGCGCCGAAACCCGGCTGGCGGTGAAGGCCATGGCCATCACGTCCAGCCCGTCGATCACGTTGAACAGCATGCACAGCCCGATCACCCACCACTGCGACGTGGTCGATGGCGTGCCGCTCAGGCGTTCGAGCGCTGTTTCCCCACGCATCCGCAATCCTTGTTCCGCTCTGTGATTCAAATGGGGCTTTTCCCCGCCGCATTCTGCCCGTTAAGCGCTGCTGAGTTCGAGCGCGATTTTGCGCGCCGGGCCAGCGCGTCATACCAAGGTATCGACCGACACCATCGTGTAATCGCCCCGGTGCCAGCGCAGTGGTCTGATCCGATTGGCGATGCCTTTCGAATAATGACTACAAGGAGATCCATCATGGTTGCGGTTTCGTCCGGTCTTACCTGGCGCCATTGCCTGGCGTCATCCATCAGGGGCGGGGCGCTCGGCCTTGCCGTACTCGCTGGCAGCAGCGGCGCCTGGGCCGCGGATCCGTCGCAAGCCATTCGCCCGTACACCATCCATGTGGACGAAGCGAAACTGAGCGACCTGCGCAAACGCATCGCCGACACCCGCTGGCCAGACAAGGAAACGGTCAGCGACGTGTCCCAGGGAGTGCAACTGGCGCAGGTCCAGGCGTTGGTGAAGTATTGGGGCGACGGCTACGACTGGCGCAAGGCCGAAGCGAAGCTCAATGCCTTGCCGGAGTTCGTGACCACCATCGACGGCGTCGACATCCAGTTCATCCACGTGCGTTCGCGCAATCCCAACGCCATGCCGCTGATCCTCACCCACGGCTGGCCGGGTTCGCAGTTCGAATTCCTCAAGACCATCGGCCCACTGACCGATCCGGTGGCCTATGGCGGCAAGGTCGAGGACTCGTTCGATGTGGTGATCCCGTCGATTCCCGGCCATGGTTTCTCCGGCAAACCGACCGAGCTCGGCTGGGGCCCTGACCGGGTCGCGAAGGCCTGGGATGTGTTGATGAAACGTCTGGGTTACAGCCATTACGTGTCCCAAGGCGGCGATCACGGCTCGGTGATATCCGATGCGCTGGGTCGCCTGGCGCCGCCCGGTTTGCTGGGCATCCACCTGAACATGCCGGCCACCGTGCCGCCGGAACTGGTCAAACCGATCAACAGCGGCGACCCGGCCCCGGCCGGGCTGACCGCGCCGGAGGTGACGGCCTTCAACTCGCTCAGCCAGTTCTTCGGCCGCAACGCTGCCTACGGCGCAATGATGGTGACCCGGCCGCAGACCATCGGTTATCTGCTGGCCGACTCGCCCGCCGGTACGGCCGCGTGGATGTATGAAAAATTCGCCGCGTGGACCGACAGCGACGGTCAGCCCGAGAAGGTCCTGAGCCGCGATGAAATGCTCGATGACATCAGCCTGTACTGGCTGACCGACAGCGGGGCGTCGTCCTCCCGTTTCTACTGGGAGAACAACAACAATAACTTCAGCGCCGCCGCGCAGAAGACTGCCGACATCAAGGTGCCGGTGGCGATCACCGTGTTCCCGCACGAAATCTACCGGGCGCCGAAAGTCTGGTCGCAGCGCGCCTATCCGTCGCTGGCCTACTTCAGTGAAGTCAGCAAGGGCGGTCACTTTGCGGCATGGGAGCAACCGCAACTGTTCAGCGAAGAACTGCGCGAAGCCTTCCGGCCACTGCGCGCGGCGGCGCAGAAAACCGCTGCTCAGGCAGCCCGCTAGCCCTGCAATCCGCAAGCCCTTTAACCCCAAGCCCGGAACCGCCGCCCGGCGGTTCACGAGGGAGACTCGGCATGACTGACTCTAACGCTGTAACCCCATCCCGGCGCGTGCTCGCCGGTTCGATCCTGGCGCTTGCGCTGGGCATCGCCTCGGCATACGCCAGCGCCGCCGAAGTGCCCGCCGGCAAGATCGACGCCATTACCGCCGGCACCCACGTTTCGTTCGGCGCGCTGAAACACGTCAAGGCCGGACTGCTGGACGTGTCCTACGCCGAAGTCGGTCCCGCCGACGGCCCGGTGGTCATCCTGCTGCACGGCTGGCCCTACGATATTCACAGCTACACCGATGTGGCGCCGGCGCTGGCGCAGAAGGGCTATCGGGTGCTGATTCCTTACGCGCGCGGCTATGGCGACACGCGTTTCCTGTCTGCCAAAACCGTGCGCAATGGCCAGCCGGCCGCGCTGGCGAAGGATCTGATCGACTTCATGGACGCCCTGAAGATCAAGCAGGCCGTGCTCGGTGGCTACGACTGGGGCGCGCGCACCGCCGACATCGTCGCGGCGCTCTGGCCCGAGCGGGTGAAGGCACTGGTGGCGGTGAGTGGTTACCTGATCGGCAGCCAGGACGCCGGCAAGACGCCGCTGCCGCCGGCGGCGGAGTTGCAGTGGTGGTATCAGTTCTACTTTGCGACCGAACGTGGTCGTCTGGGCTACGAAAAGAACACCCACGACTTCGCCAAACTGATCTGGCAGCTGGCCTCGCCGAAGTGGACCTTCGACGACGCGACCTACGACCGCAGCGCCGCCGCGTTGCAGAATCCGGATCACGTCGCCGTGTCGATCTTCAACTACCGCTGGCGCCTGGGGCTGATCAAAGGGGAAGCGCAATACGATCCGCTGGAGAAAAAACTCGCGGCATTCCCCTCCATCAGCGTGCCGACCATCACCTTGGAGGGCGACGCCAATGGTGCGCCGCACCCACCGGCCGAGGCCTACGCCAAACGCTTTACCGGCAAGTACGAGTACCGGCTGATCAGCGGCGGTATCGGCCACAACCTGCCGCAGGAAGCGCCGCAAGCGTTCGCCCAGGCGGTGATCGATGCCGATCATCTCTGATTGCCGGCCGAAGGGGATCCGACCATGAAATTCAACCATTGGGCCGTGCTGCCAGCGGCCATTGCGCTCGCGGCACTGGCGGCCACCGGTGTCGCGTTGGGCGAGGCCGATGACGGCGATGCCTCGCCGATCTACGGCGTGAAACTGCCGAAAAACTATCGCCAGTGGGCGCTGATTGCCCCGGCCCAGGAAGCCGCGCCGCTGGATGAACTGCGCGCGGTGCTGGGCAATGACCGGGCGATCAAGGCTTACCAGAGCAAGACGCTGCCGTTTCCCGACGGCACGGTGCTGGTGAAGCTGGCGTGGAAACACGTGCAGTCGCCGGAATTCGAGCCGGCCTCGATTCCGGGGGCGGCCACCACCGTTCAGGTGATGGTCAAGGACTCGCGCAAATACGCCTCGACCGGTGGCTGGGGATTCGGCCGGTTCATCAACGGCAAACCTGCCGACGAGGCCCAGCACCAGACCTGCTTTGCCTGCCATCAGGCGCGGGTGCAGAACCACGATTTTGTCTTCACCCGATACGCCCCCTGAATCCGTCATACGAGGAACATCCACATGAAAAAAACACTGATTGCACTGAGCATCGCTGCGGGCCTGTGCCTGGGCGCCAATGCCTTCGCCCAAACCGCCAAACCCACGGTGGTGCTGGTGCACGGCGCGTTTGCCGACGCGTCGAGCTGGAACGGCGTGGCGAAGATTCTCGAGAAGGATGGCTACACGGTGATCGCCGCCGCCAATCCGCTGCGCGGCGTCAAGAGCGATGGCGCAGCGGTATCGGCGTTGCTCAGCAGCATCCAGTCGCCGGTGGTGCTGGTCGGTCACTCCTATGGCGGCAACGTCATCAGTGATGCAGCCAACGATCATGCCAATGTCAAAGCGCTGGTCTACGTCAGCGCGTTTGCCCCAGAGGCCGGTGAAACCGTCGCCGGGCTGGCCGGCAAGTTTCCCGGCAGCACCCTCGGGCCAACACTGGCGCCACCCGTTGCGCTGGCCGATGGCGGCAAGGACTTGTACATCCAGCAGAGCAAGTTCCATGACCAGTTCGCCGCCGATGTCCCGGCTGCACAAGCGGCGCTGATGGCGGCTACTCAACGTCCGGTCACCGAAGCGGCGCTGAACGAGCAGGCCGGAACGCCGGCCTGGAAGCACATTCCGTCGTGGTACATCTACGGGGACAAGGACAAGAACATCCCGCCCCAGGCGATGGCGTTCATGGCCAAGCGTGCGGATGCCAAGGCCGTTGAAGTGGTGAAGGGCGCCTCGCACGTGGTGATGGTGTCGAACCCGGCACCGGTGGCCCGGCTGATTGAAAAAGCCGCTGCGGCCAACTGAAAGCCTGCGACGTGCCGAAGCGCGTCGCAGGTCTGTCACTTCCCGCTCAGGCAACGGACACCTGCGGCGATGTTGCCGGTGCCAGTTTGAGCAGGGGGGTGATGCCGAGCATCAACAGCAGTACCGCGAACAGCAAGGTGTACGCCGGGCCATAGTGTCCGGCGTATTCGCGCAGGGCACCGAACAACAGCGGCCCGAGCGCGGCGATCAGGTAACCGATGAACAACATGAACACCGTCCACAATCCGGCCTGTTCGCTGGTGCTGGCGTGATCCAGCGGCAAGGTCATGGCCACGGTGAAGCCCATGCCCAGGCCGATGGCCGCGAGTACCACATACAGCATCGGCCAGTACGCCGGCAGGAACGCCATGCCGCCCACCCCGAGCAGGGCCAGCAACCCCGACAGCCCGAGCAGACCGCGCCGGTCGTGGGCCTTGCCCGGAATCAGTCCCGCCCCCACGCTGGCAACGGCGAACACCGCCGTAAAAATACCCAGCAGGACGCCCGGGGAAACACTCGACGTGGCCGCTTCCACCGAGGCGGGCGCCATCCAGGCGAAGAGGGCATAGACCACGAATTGCCCGGCCCCGAAATTCAACGCGATCAGCCACGCCTGCGGATTGCCCCAAGGCAAGCGTTTGCTCGCGCTCGACGGCGATTTCACGCCGGGCGCCGGTGTCGCAAAACGCCGTGCCATCCACACCCAACTGGCGATGGCGGTGAGGCACAGCACGCTCCAGACTCCGGCGCTGACTCGCCAGTCCTGCGCCAGCTCGGCAATCGGCGCGCTGAGCACCGCCGCGAGGGTCGCGCCCAGACTCAAGCCGCCGGCATAGATGCCCATGAACAGCGCCGGCCGTTGCGCAAAGTGAGTCTTGATCCAGGCGCCGGTCATCGCGCCGGCAACCGCAATGCCGATGCTGGCAAAGAACGTACTGCCGAGCAGGAAGAATGCATTCGGCGAGATCGCCCGCAACAAGGTGGAAGCGCCCAACAACGTCAGGGCGACCACCACACTGCGATCGATCCCGAAGCGTCTGGCCAGGCTCGGAACCACCAGCGCGAACACGCCCATGCACACATCGGGAATCGAGGTCAGCAGCGCAGCCTGGGTGTAGCTCAACTGGAAGTGCTGCTGGATCAACAGCAGAATCGGCCCCACCGAGATGATCGGCGGACGCAGGGCGATGGACAGGATCAGCAGGCCGATCACCGCCGTGACGCTCTGCTGGTGGCCGGAGAGATTGCGGGTGATTGGCATGGGGAAGGCCTCATTGATGAACAATGAGCGCAAGGCTAACAATGGGCCGGTAATGGCAAATGCCAGGGTTTGTCGCCAAAGTGACAATCGCCGCTTTAACACGATCAAGGTCTGTTTTCAGGAGACTCCAGCCGATGAAACGAGAGGTGCGCAAGGTCATCGCCCAGCGTGAGTCCGCGCCGCGCAGCGAACGTTATCCCGACTATCAGGACGTGCCGCGCGTAATGGCCGTGCTGGTGCGCGATCAGGCCACCGGCGAATACAACGAGCCGCACGTGCATCGGCACGGGCAGTTGCTGTATGCCTCGAACGGCGTGATGCGGGTGGCCACCGAGCGCGGGTTGTGGATCCTGCCGCCGAAACGGGCGCTGTGGATTCCGCCCGGGATGGTTCACGACCAGTTGATGCTCAGCGCGGTCAAAATGCGTTCGATCTACATCGAGCCGCAGGTCTGCGCAGGGCTGGGCCCTCACTGCAAAGTGCTGGAGATCCCCGGACTGCTGCGTGAGTTGATTCTGGCCCTGGCCGAGCAGCCGATCGAATACCCGCAGGAAGGCCGCAACGCGCACATCGTGGCGTTGATACTCAGTGAATTGCAGGCGGCGCGGACGCTGCCGATCGAAGTGCCATGGCCGCTCGACCGGCGACTGGTCACGGTGTGCGAGGCGATTCTGCAGGACCCCGGACAAGACCATTCAATCGGCTATTGGGCAGACCGGGTCGGCGCCAGTTCCCGCACGCTGATTCGCCTGTTCGTCAATGAAACCGGCCTGAATTTCCGCCACTGGCTGCAACAGGTGCGGCTGGCGACCGCCATCGACCGGCTCGACGAGGGGCAATCCGTCGGGGTGATTGCCCGGGATCTGGGTTACGCCAGCCAGAGTGCCTTCAGTGCCATGTTCAGACGGGTGATGGGCGAATCGCCTCGTGAATTTCTCGTCCGCGACTAGGGCGTTCAGGCGATTCCGATACCTTTGTATTCTGTCGTCGAAGGGAGGCGGGTGGTATCAATGACGCTGCTGTTGCAGGTGCACTGAACACCCACCCGCGTTCCGCGAGGAACCTTCGAAGAGTGAGAATCCTGATGCTTTTATACCTATCGACCTGGTCCGAAATCGCCCAATTTCTCGAACGCAGCCGCACCATCGTCATCCCGATCGGTTCCAACGAACAGCACGGGCCGACCGGCCTGCTGGGCACCGACTGGATGTGCCCGGAAATCATCGCCCATGAAGCGCAGAAAAGCGCCGACATCCTGATCGCCCCGACCTTCAACATCGGCATGGCGCAGCATCACCTCGGTTTCCCCGGCACCATCTCGCTCAGGCCCTCGACGTTCATCGCCGCCATCGCCGACTGGACCCGCTCGCTGGCCGCCCACGGCTTTGAAAAGATCTTTTTCCTCAATGGCCACGGCGGCAACATCGCGTCAATCGAAGCGGCGTTTTCGGAGCTGTACGCCGAAGCGAGTTTCGCCCGACGCAAGGCCGGGTTCGCCCTGAAGCTGTGCAACTGGTGGGATCTGGAAGGGGTCAACGAGCTGGCGCGTGAGCAGTTCCCGACCGGCCATGGCATTCATGCGACCCCTTCGGAAATCGCCGTGACCCAGTGGGCCTACCCCGATTCCATCAAGTCGGCGGACTACTCGCCGCAGATCGCCAATTGGGGGCCGATCCGGGAAGCCGCGGATTTCCGCGCCCGTCACCCAGACGGCCGCATGGGCTCGGACCCGGCCCAGGCTTCGCCGGAAAAAGGCCGGCAACTGGTGGAAATGGCCGCTCGTGGTCTGGTCCAGGAGGTCCAAGCCTTCAGCCGTGAATCATTGCCCGACTGAGCCGTCGCCCTGACTAACGCCCGGATTTTCCGGGCGTTGCTGTTTCAACCCTTGGGAAAATCGCCATGTGGACTATCAAGCACAGCTACATCGATGGTGCGTTCGTGCCCGTTCAGGGCCGTGAAACGATCGAATGCATCAATCCGGCGACGGAATCCGTCATCGGCACGGTCACCTTGGCCAATCGCGAGGATGCCAGGCAAGCTATCGCCGCCGCCAAGCGTGCGCAAATCACAATGGGCCGCACCTCGAAAGCCGAGCGCATCGACATGCTCAGGCGCCTGCAGGCGGCGGTGCTGGAGAGTACCGAAGAGATACGCGACACCGCCATCGAGGAATACGGCGCACCGTTGGCCCGTGCGCAATGGGTCAGCCAGTACGCTTCGCAGTCCTTTGCCAATGCGGCGCAGGTGCTGGAGAACTACGAGCTGGTCCGGCCTGTGGGCCGTGCAACGGTGGTCATGGACCCGGTCGGAGTGTCGGCGTTGTTCGCGCCCTGGAACAGCACCGCCGGTACGGTGTGCAGCAAACTGGCGGCGGCGATTGCCGGCGGTTGTGCCTCGGTCATCAAACCGAGTGAACTCAGTCCGTTGCAGACTCAGGTGCTTGCGCTCGCTTTGCATCGTGCAGGGCTGCCAAACGGGGTGATCAATATTGTCCTGGGCCGTGGGAACGATGTGGGCGACGAGATCAGTACCAGCCCGTACATTGCGAAGATTTCGTTCACCGGCTCCACCGCCACCGGAAAACTCATTGCCCGCGCGGGCATCGAGACCATGAAGCGGGTGAGCCTGTCGCTCACCGGCAAGTCGGCGTCCATCGTGCTCGACGACGCGGATCTCGAGGCGGCCATCCCCATGGCCCTGAATGCCGCCTTCATGAACAACGGTCAGGCCTGTGTCGCCGGCACGCGGCTGTTGGTGCCGCGCGCGCTCCTGCCGCAGGTGATCGAGCGGGTAAGAGCCTTGGTCGACGCCATAATGGTCGGTAATCCCCATGATCCGGCGACTGCCATCGGCCCGTTGGTCAACCAGGCGCAGTTTGATCGCGTGCAGGGTTTTATCCGGCGCGGGCTGGAGCAGGGCGCGCGATTGATCGTCGGCGGGGAGGGCCGGCCTGCCGGGCTGAGCCAGGGCTATTTCGTGAAGCCCACGGTGTTTGCCGACGTCAGCAACGACATGGACATCGCCCGGGAGGAGATTTTCGGCCCGGTGCTGTCGATCATCGCCTACGACGACGAGGAAGACGCCATCCGCCTGGCCAATGCCAGCGTCTACGGTTTGCAGGCCTATGTGTTTACCCGTGAGGTCGAACGTGGCCGACGCATCGCTGCGCGGCTGGAGGCCGGTTCGGTGTTGATCAACCGGATCGCACCGGAGCTGCTGGCGCCTTTTGGCGGGGTCAAACAGTCGGGGATCGGCAGGGAATTTGGCGTGTCCGGGCTGGAGGCGTTTCTTGAAGCGAAAAGCATCGTAGAGGACTGACGACGACAGCAGGGCAAACAGGATCAATCCTGCTTGCCCTGCTTACGTCGTTATGGATCAGCTTAGTGCTTCGATGGCCTGCGCAACGCCTGCACCGTACGCCGGATCGGCACGGGTGCAGTTATCGATGTGGCGTTGCCGGGTCTGGGCACTGGCGCCATGGATCGAGCGCGCGGTGTTCTCGAACAAGACCTGTTGCTGGGCGGGGGACATGGCCCGGAACAGCGCGCCCGGTTGCGAGAAGTAGTCGTCGTCCTCGCGGTGATTCCAGTGCCCGGCGCTGCCTTTGAGGGCCAGCGGTGGTTCGCTGAAATCCGGTTGCTCGGCCCACTCGCCATAGCTATTGGGCTCGTAGCCGATTGTGCTGCCCGCGTTCGCATCGGTGCGCATCTGGCCGTCCCGGTGATAGCTGTTGACCGGGCAGCGCGGGGCGTTCACCGGAATCTGATGATGATTGACGCCGACGCGATAGCGCTGCGCATCGCCATAGGAGAACAGGCGCGCCTGGAGCATTTTGTCCGGTGAGAAGCTGATGCCGGGCACCACGTTGGCCGGGTTGAAGGCCGCCTGTTCGACGTCGGCGAAGTAGTTGTCCGGGTTGCGGTTGAGTTCGAGCACGCCGACTTCGATCAGCGGGTAATCCGCGTGGGGCCAGACTTTGGTCAGGTCGAACGGGTTGATTGGGTAGGTCTCGGCGTCCAGCTCCGGCATCACTTGCACGTAGAGCTTCCATTGCGGGAAGTGGCCTTCTTCGATGGCGTTGTACAGGTCGCGCTGGGCGCTTTCGCGGTCATCGCCGATCAGTGTTGCGGCTTGTTGATCGGTCAGATTCTCGATGCCTTGTTGGGTTTTCCAGGTGAACTTCACCCAGAAACGTTCGTTTGCCGGGCTGATGAAACTGAAGGTGTGGCTGCCGAAACCGTGCATGTGGCGGTAGGTGCGCGGCAGGCCACGATCGCTCATGACAATCGTGACCTGATGCAGCGCTTCCGGCAGCAAGGTCCAGAAATCCCAGTTGTTGCGCGCGCTGCGCATATTGGTGCGCGGGTCGCGTTTGACCGCATGGTTGAGGTCGGGGAATTTCAACGGATCGCGCAGAAAGAACACCGGCGTGTTGTTGCCCACCAGATCCCAGTTGCCTTGCTCGGTATAGAACTTGATGGCGAATCCGCGGATGTCACGCTCGGCATCCGCCGCGCCACGCTCACCGGCCACGGTCGAGAAGCGGACGAACACATCGGTGGTCTTGCCCACGCTGGAAAACAGTCCGGCCTTGGTGAAGCGGCTGATGTCATGGGTGACGGTGAAGGTGCCGAACGCACCGGAACCCTTGGCGTGCATGCGCCGCTCCGGAATGACCTCCCGATCGAAGTGCGCCAGTTTTTCCAGCAACCATACGTCCTGCAACAGCATCGGGCCTCTGGGGCCGGCGGTCTGTACGTTGTTGTTATCAACCACGGGCGCGCCCGCGGCAGTCGTCAGCTTGTTCATGCGCAACTCCTGGCTTTTGTCGGTTTCCCGTCATCACATCAAAAGCCCCGGGCGCGATCTATTGCACCATGGTGTCGCCGGATCGTACGAAGGTGTGGTTGGAAGACGCTGTGTTTTGGTGTCGGCGGGGGCTGGTCAGGCGAGGATGATGCTGACCTTGATGTTGTTGCGTGTGGCCTTGGAGTAGGGGCAGTTCTGGTGTGCCGCGTCGATCAGTTGCTGCGCCACTTGCGGTTCGATGTCCGGGAGTGACACTGCCAGTTTCGCTTGCAGGAAGAACCCGTGCTCGCCGTGGACCAGGTCGATTTGAGCATCCACCCCGGCCATGGCCGGAAAAACGATCTTGCGCGCATTGCAGGCGTGGCGCAGCGAGCCGAGGAAACAGGCTGACCAGCACACGGCGAACAATTGCTCGGGGTTGGTTCCGGTGCCGGGCGCACCCGGTGGCGACAGCTTGAGATCCAGTCGGCCATCGTGACTGCGTCCTGTGCCCTCGCGGCCGCCAGTGGTGCAGGTGTGCGCGGAGTAGAGGGTTTTTTCGATATCGATCATGGGCATTCCCTGAAGGGCATTTCACAGCGTGGAGGGCGGTTCATGTGGCCCGCGTGGGTTCATGACATTCCCGTGCAGATGCACCCGCCAGCGCGTCGGCCACGGCGTCAGTACCGCGATGGTCCAGGTTGTTGAGCAGGGTCGCGCGGGCGATCTCGATCAGCCAGGCGCGAAACGGAAAGCTCGGGTCATGGGCGGCCTGTTCCTGATAAAGCGTCCTGAAGGCCTGCTGAACGAGGCCGCCGGTGTCTTCGCGACGGATCCGCCCGGCTTGCACCTGACCTTCGTAAAAGGCGATGAGCAACGGCGTCACCGTCGCGAACAGCTGTTGCGCTTCACTTCGGCCATGGCGGACGGCGCCCGCGACCAAGGCATACAGTTCGTCGTTGCCGAGCCGGTCGGCCTCGCACAGGCAATTGTGGCGATAACCTTCAGCCATGGTCGAATCCCTCGCAAAACCATCGTTCGACTGAGCGCCGCGACCGAAAAGGTTCGCAGGTGGCCTGGCGTTCAGCGGTGAGATTCAAGCCTGCCTTCACTGCTGAATGACTGCCAGTTATGCGTTGTTAGCGCTTGTTAGCGCTCGGAAACTGCGGTGACTATTGCGCTGGCCAGTCGGCATTTTGCGCGGGTTTTCGATGATCGGCGCCTGCCAGGAACAGAGGCTGGATTCCCGGCATTAATGACATCTCTGTCCCTTTGCCATCGTCTCGATCAGGTAGGAAACGTCCGATATTTATTTCGCAAATTTCCTACATTTTGTTTGCCTCCCTAACAAAAAACGTGGTTATTATCCGCCGGCGCTTCGGGTCACAAACCCGGCGCCAGAAGATTGCCGCGTGTCTACAGACCCGGCAGTCGCAGCCGATCGGGACCACCCTGGCGCTGTCATCCCCGCGCAGGTTGTTCCTCGTCGTTGACCCTCAAATGGAAGTCGAGGTTTCAATTGGTCACGCGGTTTGCAATCGACGATGCAATGAACGGGGCGACCCCTGTCGCCAATGATCCGGCCCACTTTCCATCTGCCTGCGCCGACCGCGCTGCGGTGTTCTTCTCCAGCCTGTCTCCCCCCGAGTTTCTGCGTGTGCCCGCGTTCAACGCGAGTCTGCACGCGCGCGCCGCGCCATCCTCCTGAATTCGAAAGACCGTGCCGGCACCTGATGCCGGGGCCTGACTGGCAGGAAGCGTGCTGACACCTGCCTGATCACAAAAATAATGTAGTCATGGACGGTAGCCTCCGATGTTCGACAACACTTCCTTGCGTGGGACGAATCCCGCGCAGCCCGACGTTTGCTCTTTGAAACCGTTCGATGCAGACCTGTGCGTGCACGGTCTGTTTGAAGCGCAGGTGCTGCGCAGCCCCGAGGCCATCGCTGCGCGCTGGCAGCAGGAGGCAATCAGTTACCGTGAACTGAACACCCGCGCCAACCGGCTGGCCCATCACCTGCGCAAGCTCGGGGTCGGGCCGGACGTGCGGGTCGGGCTGTGTCTGGAGCGTTCGCTGGAAATGTTGGTCGGCGTGCTCGCGGTGCTCAAGGCTGGCGGTGCCTATGTGCCGCTGGACCCGGCCTATCCGCAGGCGCGGCTGGCGCACATGCTGGCCGACAGCGCACCGCCGGTGGTGCTGACTCACGGCCAGGCAAGCAATGTTTTGCGGGCGGCGCTCGAACTGTCAGCGACTGCACCGACGGTGCTGGAGCTGGCCGACGCCCGTGATTGGGATTCGCTCCCGGCAGACAACCTCGATCCTCACTCGATCGGCCTGACACCCCGTCACCTGGCTTACGTGATCTACACCTCCGGCTCTACCGGCACCCCGAAAGGCGTGATGGTCGAGCATCGCGGACTGGTCGCCGTGAGCGCCGACTGGGCCCGGCTCTATGGATTGGGCGAGCCGATCAACCACCTGCAAATGGCCGGTTTTTCCTTCGATGTGTTCAGCGCGGATCTGATCCGTGCGCTGGGTTTTGGCGGTACGCTGGTGCTGTGCCCACGGGACACCCTGATGGACCCGCCGGCCCTGTATCGTCTGATGCGCGAGGCGCAGATTGGCTTTGCCGACTTCGTGCCGGCGCTGCTCAATCCGCTGTTGGCGTGGGTCGAAGAGACCGGCCACGACCTGTCGTTCCTGCGCACCGTGGTCTGCGGCTCCGACATCTGGACCGCCCACAGCGCGCGGCAATTGCGCAGGCTGTGCGGTGATCGCGTGCAGATCGTCCAGGCCTACGGCGTGACCGAAGCGAGCATCGACAGCACCTGTTTCGAGCTAACCGAAAGCAGCCAGATTGACGCGGTGTTGCCTATTGGCCGGGCACTGCCCAATACCCGGATTCACCTGCTCGACACTGACGGCGCACCGGTTGCCGAGGGCGTCGCAGGCGAGCTGTACATCGGCGGCGTCGGCGTGGCGCGCGGTTATCTGAACCTGCCGCAACTGACCGCCGAGCGCTTTATCGACAGCCCGTTCGTGGCGGGTGAACGCCTTTACCGCACCGGGGATCTGGCGCGTTACCGGGCCGACGGCCAACTGGAGTTCCTTGGCCGCAACGATTCCCAGGCCAAATTGCGCGGCCTGCGTCTGGAACTGGGGGAAATCGAAACCCGGCTGGCGGACATCCCGGGCGTGCGCGAAAGCGTGGTGTTGCTGCGCCAGGACAGTCCCGGTGAACCGCGATTGGTCGCCTACTACTGCGAAAAACCAGACTCAACGCTGAGCCCGCGCTTACTGCGCGAACAGCTGCATATCAGCCTGCCGGATTACATGGTGCCGACCGCTTTCGTGCGTCTCGATGCAATGCCGCTGACCGCCAACGGCAAGGTCGATCGGCCAAATCTGCCGGCGCCGGACGTTGAGGCGTTCGATCAGCAGGACTATCAAGCCCCCAAAGGCTCGCTGGAAACCGCACTCGCCGCGATCTGGGCCGACGTGCTCGGCGTCGAGCAGGTCGGGCGTCAGGATCAGTTCTTCGCCCTCGGCGGTCACTCGCTGCTGGTGATGCGGGTGCTGGCGCAGGTTCGCCACACGCTGGGGCTGGAAGTGGCGCCTTCGACGCTGTTTGCCGCGCCGGTTCTGGCGGAGTTTGCCGAACGGCTGCAAGCCAGTCAGGCGGCGGCTCGTCCGGCCATCACAGCCCTTGAACGCTCGGGCGCGCAAACGTTGTCGTCTGCTCAGCAGCGCCTGTGGTTTCTGGCACAAATGGAGGGTGGCAACGCTGCCTATCACATGCCGTTGAACCTGCGTTTGCGCGGTTCGCTGGACGTGCCGGCACTCGAACGCAGCTTCAACCAACTGGTGGCGCGCCATGCTGCGCTACGTACGACGTTCATTGCTGTTGAAGGGGAAGGGCGGCAATTGGTTTTGCCGCCTGCGCACAGTGTCCGGCTGACGGTGACCGACGTGCAGGGGCACGATGCGCAAGAGCGCCTGACCCGCTTGATCGACGAGGAAGGCGCACGACCGTTCGACCTGAGCCGGGGCCCGCTGATGCGGGTCAGCCTGCTGCGGCTGGCGGTGGATGACCATGTGTTGCTGCTGACCCAGCACCACATCATCTCCGATGGCTGGTCGATGGGCGTGCTCACCCGCGAGCTGGGGCAGCTGTACGCAGCGGCGTTGCAGGATCGCGACGATCCGCTGCCGCCCTTGCCGGTGCAGTACGTGGATTACGCGGTGTGGCAAAAGCAATGGCTGTCCGGCGACGTGCTGGAGCAGCAAAGCCGTTACTGGCGTGAAACCCTCACGGGCGCGCCGGTATTGCTGGAGTTGCCGACCGATCACAAGCGTCCGCCCGTGCAGGATTACCTCGGTGGCTTTGTTCCATTGGTCTTCGACGAAGCGTTGACCGCGCGATTGAAAGCCCTGGGCATGCAGCAAGGCACCACGCTGTTCATGACTCTGCTGGCCGGGTTTTCATTGCTGTTGTCGCGTCTGTCCGGGCAAAGCGACGTAGTGATCGGCGTGCCATCGGCCAACCGTCCGCAACAGGAACTGGAAGGGCTGATCGGTTTCTTCGTCAATACGTTGGCTCTGCGGATGACCCGATCAGGTGCGCCGTCGGTGGCGCAATGGCTGCAACAGGCGCGGCGAGTGGCGCTGGACGCTCAGGAGCATCAAGACCTGCCGTTCGAGCAAGTGGTGGAATTGCTCAACCCGCCGCGCAGCCTGGCCCACAGTCCGCTGTTCCAGGTGCTGTTTGCCTGGGAGCAGGATCAGGATTCCGACCTGCTGCTGACCGGGCTCGACGTTACGCCGGTCGAGAGCAGCCATCACGTGGCCAAGTTCGATCTGCAACTGGCGCTCAGTGAGCGCGACGGGCAGATCGTCGGTGGTCTGGAATATGCCTCGGGCCTGTTCGAGCGCGGCACTGTCGAGCAGTTCGGCGAGTACCTGCGTCGGGTGCTGACGCAGATGGTCGAGGACAGCCAGCAGTCGCTGGCGAGGATCAAGCTGCTGAGCGCCGAGCAACATCAGCAGATCGTTCATGACTGGAACCGCACCGCGCGGGATACCGCGTCGTTGCCCGGTTGCGTGGCGCGCTTCGAAACCCTTGCCCGGCAAACGCCCGATGCCGTGGCGTTGCTCGCTGACCGTGAGCAAATGAGTTATGGCGAACTGAATCGTGCCGCCAACCGCCTCGCGCATTACCTGATCGAACAAGGCGTCGGCCCCGAGCATCGCGTCGGCCTGTGCCTGGAACGCTCGCCACAAATGGTCATCGGCCTGCTGGCGATCCTCAAGGCTGGCGCTGCGTACGTGCCGTTTGACCCGGCTTACCCGAGCGAACGTCTGGCATTCATGTTCAGCGATGCGGCGCCGACCATGCTGCTGACCCAGTCGAGCCTGATGGCCGGGCTGCCGGCCAACGGGGCGAAAATCTGCTGCCTGGACACTGACGCATCGCATTGGGCACAGCACCCGGCGGATGATCCGCACGTCACGGTGAGCCCGGAACACCTCGGCTACGTGCTCTACACCTCCGGCTCCACCGGACGCCCGAAAGGCGTGGCCCACAGCCGTCGCGCGCTGGACAACCTGATTGCCTGGCAACTCGATCAAGCCGCAGCACCGCAGCGTGTGCTGCAATTCGCCTCGCTGAACTTCGACGTTTCGTTCCAGGAAATCTGCAGCACCCTCTGCCAGGGCGGCAGCCTGTTGCTGATGACCGAAGACAGCCGCAAGGACCTCGCCGCACTGCGCCCGACCCTGGTGGCCGAAGGCGTGCAGCGGGCGTTCCTGCCGTTCGCCGTATTGCAGCAACTGGCCGGCCTGACCGAGGCCGATGCGCCGATGCCGGCCGGCGGTTGCGAGATCATCACCGCCGGTGAAGCCCTGCAAATCAATGACGAGCTGCGTGGCTTTGTCCGTGGGCTCGGCGGTGCGCAGTTGCATAACCAGTACGGGCCGACCGAAACCCATGTGGTCAGCCAGTTCAGCCTCGACTGCAACGACGCCGAGTCTTGGCCGGACGCGCCGCCCATTGGCCGTCCCATCGCCAACGCGCGGCTGTACGTGCTGGACGAGCACTTGAATCCGGTCCCGGTCGGTGTGGCGGGCGAGTTGTACATCGCTGGCGCCTGCCTGGCCCGAGGGTATCTGAACCGTCCGGACCTGACCGCCGAACGCTTCCTGCCGGACCCGTTCAGTGCCGAGCCGGGCGCGCGGATGTACCGCAGCGGCGACCTCGCGAAATTCCAGGCCGACGGCAACGTGCAATACCTGGGGCGCATCGACCAGCAGGTGAAACTGCGCGGCTTCCGCATCGAACTCGGTGAGATCGACAGTCTGTTGCATCAGCAACCCGGCGTTCAGGAAGCCGCCGTGTTGCTGCGCGAAGACGTGGCCGGAGACAAGCGCCTGGTGGCCTACGTGGTCGGCACCGCGACCAGCGAATCCCTTCGCGCCGAACTGCAACGCCAGTTGCCCGAACACATGATCCCGAGTGCCTGGGTCCGGCTCTCGCATTTGCCGCTGACCCGCAACGGCAAGCTCGACCGTCAGGCGCTGCCGGCACCGGAACGCAGCGCCGGGGCGACTTACGAAGCGCCGCGCAACGACACCGAACGGCAAATGGCCGAGATCTGGGCCGAAGTGCTCAAGTGCGAACGGGTCGGCATCCACGACAACTTCTTCGACCTCGGCGGCCACTCGCTGCTGGCGACGCGGATGATCTACGCGATCAACCAGCGCATGGGCGCGCAACTGTCCCTGAGCAGCTTGTTCCAGACTCCGGTGTTGCGGGATCTGGCGGCGCGGGTCTCGCGTGAAGATCAGAGCGTTGAACCGGCATTCATCCAGATCGAGCCGGATCGCGGCAATCGGCATGAACCATTCCCTCTGACCGATATCCAGCAAGCGTACTGGTTCGGTCGCGAGGCCACGGTCAGCCTCGGCGGCGTCAGTGCCCACGGCTACGAAGAACTGCGCATTCCCGAATTCGACGCCGAACGTTTCGAGCTGGCCTTGAATCGCATGATCCAGCGCCACGACATGCTGCGCGTGGTGTTCCTCAGCGACGGCACGCAACAGGTGCTGGCGCAGGTGCCGACCTATCGCATGCCGCGCAGCGATTTGCGCGGTTTGCCCGCCGATGTGGCGCAACGCACGCTGGAAGCGACCCGCGAACGCCAGTCCCATCAGGTGCTGGACGCCAGTCGCTGGCCGCTGTTCGAGTTCAGCCTGTCGCTACTCGATGACGGCATCACCCATTTGCACATCAGCCTCGACGCGCTGATCGTCGACGCCGCGAGCACGCAGATTCTCGCCCGCGAACTGATGGCGTTCTACCTCGATCCCGCGCTTGAGCTGGCGGAACCGGGCCTGACCTTCCGCGACTATGTGCTGGCCGAACAGCAGCTGCGCAATGGCCGCCGCTACGAGCAGGCGCTGGGCTACTGGCGTGAACGGGTGACTACGTTGGCCCCGGCGCCAGACCTGCCGCTGGTACGCCAACCCGAAAGCATTGCCAACCCGCACTTCACCCGCCGCGACCGCGACATGTCGGCCGCGCAGTGGGCGCAGCTCAAAGCCGTGGCCAAGCAGTTTGCGGTGACGCCGTCGGTGATGCTGCTGACCGCGTTCAGCGAAGTGCTGGCGCTGTGGAGCCGCACCCCGCGTTTCACCCTGAGCCTGCCGCTGTTCAACCGCATGCCGCTACACCCGGATGTCGACGAGATCATCGGCGACTTCACCTCACTGGTACTGCTGGAAGTCGGCATCGACGGAACACAAACCTTCACCGACAAGGCCCGCGCGGTGCAGGCGCAACTGTGGCGCGACATCGACCATTCGGTGGTCAGCGGTGTGCGAGTGTTGCGCGAATTGTCCCAGGCTCGGGGCGTGCAGCAGACCGCGATGCCGATCGTGTTCAACAGCACGCTGTCGGAAGCAGCGCCGGAGCTGGCCGAGTTCAACCTGGCTGACGCGTTGAATGCCAAACACATGCACAGCATCACTCAGACTCCGCAGGTATGGCTCGACCACACGTTGCTGGAGCTGGAAGGGCGCCTGTTGTTCAACTGGGACAGCATCGACGAGCTTTTCCCGCAAGGCATGATCGAGCAGATGTTCGTCGCCTATAACTCCCTGCTCGACAGCCTCTGCGAGCCGGCAGCCTGGGGCGCGAACACGCCACAGATGCTGCCGCAGGCACGCTTGCCGGCACCGGTCGACCAGCAGCAAACGCTGCCATTGATGCACGAACTGTTCGAACGTCAGGCCCTCGCCACACCGGATGCATTGGCGGTGATCGGTGCGCGACAGCTGACGTACGCTCAACTGCGCAACGAGGCCCGGCAACTCGGCTCCCGACTGCAAGCGCAGGGCGTGCTGCCGAACCGCTTGGTGGCGGTGGTGATGGAGCGCGGTTGGGAGCAATTGGTCGCAACGCTGGCGATTCTGTACGCCGGCGGCGCTTACCTGCCGATCGAACCGAGTCAGCCGGCGGAACGGCTGCGGCATATTCTGGAGCGGGCCGAGGCGAGCCTGGTCCTGACCCAACCGGCGCTGCTCGACAGGATCGAATGGCCGGCGCACGTCACGGCCATCGCGGTCACCGATGAAGTCTCGAACGATGAACTGCCACTGCAACCGGTGCAGGTGGACGAAAGCGACCTGGCTTACGTGATCTACACCTCCGGCTCCACCGGTCAGCCGAAAGGCGTGGTGATCGACCATCGCGGTGCGGTCAACACCTTGCTCGACATCAACCGGCGCTTTGCTGTCGGCCCGACCGACCGCGTATTGGCGATCTCGTCGCTGAGCTTCGACCTGTCGGTTTACGACTTCTTCGGCACGTTGGCCGTGGGCGCGGCAGTGGTCATCCTCGACCCGCAACTGACCCTCGATCCTGCGCACTGGCTGGCGTTGATCGAACGTCATCGGGTCAGCCTGTGGAACTCGGTGCCGGCGCTGCTCGGCATGCTGGTCGAGTACGTGGAGGGTGAGGGCGGTGCGCTACCTGCCAGCCTGCGGGTGGCGATGCTGTCCGGCGACTGGATTCCCCTGACGTTGCCCGAGCGGGCCTGGGCCTTGCAGCCGGATTTGCAACTGATCAGCCTGGGCGGTGCCACCGAAGCGTCGATCTGGTCGATCTGCTACCCGGTGCAACAGGTCGACCCGGCCTGGCGCAGCATTCCCTACGGCAAGGCCCTCGATCATCAGCGCTTCTACGTGCTGGATGAAGCGCTGCAAGTGCGCCCGACCTGGGTCGCGGGGCAGCTGTACATCGGCGGCATCGGTCTGGCGAAAGGTTACTGGCGCGATGAAAAACTCAGCGCGGGCAGTTTCTTCGCTCATCCACTGACCGGCGAACGGCTGTATCGCACCGGCGACCTGGGCCGTTTACTGCCCGACGGCAACATCGAATTCCTCGGTCGCGAAGACAATCAGGTCAAGGTCCAGGGCTATCGCATCGAACTGGGCGAGATCGAAGCCGCGCTCAATCGCCACCCCGGCGTGCAGAGCGCGGTGGTGCGGATTCTTGGCAGCACGCTGGGCGAGAAGCGTCTGGCGGGTTACGTGCTCAAGGCCGATCCGGCGTTGCAGGCCAGCGACTTCAGCGCGTACCTGAGCGACAAACTGCCGGCCTACATGATTCCGCCGTCGTTCACGTTCGTCGAGGCCTGGCCGTTGTCGTCCAACGGCAAGGTCGACAAGAAACGCCTGCCGGAGCCTGAGCAAATCGAGGAGCAAGGACCGGCGCTGGAAGTCGAGGGCCCGCAGGAACAGCGGCTGGTGGAAATCGTGCAGGGCGTGCTCAAGCGCGAATCCATCGCCGCCAACGCCAACCTGCTGAACCTCGGCGCAACGTCGATCGATATCGTCCGGATCAGCAACGCGTTGTCTGGCGCCTTGCAGTTCCGCCCGCACGTGGCACAACTGCTGGCCCAGCCGACGTTGCTGCACCTGCTCGGCATGTACCGCCAGAACCGGGCGCGTCAGGATCTGATCGGCAACGTGCAGCAGGCCCCGGAGCCCGTGCAGGACATTATCGAAGATCCCCAGCAGCGGGCGCAGTTCAAAGCCGAACAGCGTGGGCGCCGTGACTTCGCTCAAGCCCTGCCGGCAGTGGCATTGGATCTGCCGCAAGACCCGGCCTTCGCCCGGCGTTTGAGCGATTACCGCTCGGTGCGTCAATACGATCGGCAACCGATCGCCACCCAGGCCTTTGCCCATGTATTGGCGGCACTGGCCCAGGGGCAACTCGACGGCGAGGTGAAATACCAGTTCCCGTCGGCGGGTGGCCTTTACCCGATTCAGGCGTACCTCTACGTCAAGCCGGATCGCGTGCTCGGCGTGCCCGGCGGCGCGTATTACTACGATCCCCGCCAGCATCGCTTGCTGGCGCTCCAGAGCGGAGCGCTCGACCCGGACACCTACGACTATTTCGTCAACCGACCGGTGTACGAGAACGCCGCGTTCTCGCTGTTCTTCATCGCCGACATGGCCGCGATTCGCCCGCTGTATGGCGAGCGCAGCCGCGACTTCTGCCACATCGAAAGCGGCGCCATGGCCCAGTTGCTGAGCATGACCGCCGTCGAGCACGGCCTGGGCCTGTGCGGTATCGGCTCGGTCGAGGAACAGCAACTGACGACGTTGTTCGATCTGGGGCCAAGCCATGAATTGATCTACTCGATGATCGGCGGGCTGCGCACGGCCGATGAACAACACCGCGCGCGGGTCGAGGCGTTTGCCATCGAGACTGTGACCGCCAGCCTGGACGACGAAGACATGGAGGAGTTCGAAGTATGAATGCCGATCAATTGCTGGCGTTGTTCGCTCGCCATGGCGTGGTGCTCGAGGTGGACGGTGACAGGCTGCGCTGCAAGGCGCCGCGCGGGTTTCTCACCGAAGAACTGACCCAGGCGCTCAAGCGTCACAAACAGGAACTGATTGCCTTGCTCGGCGGGCACGATGACGCGGCGATTCCCCGCCGCGCCGGCGCGCACAGGTCCTGGCCGTTGTCGTTCTCGCAGCGGCAACTGTGGTTTCTCGATCAACTGGAACCCGGCAACCCGTTTTACAACGTGCCCACGGCGGTGACGCTCAAAGGGCAGTTGGACGTCGCGCAGCTGGAGCGGGCGCTGAACCAACTGGTGGCCCGCCACGAAGTCCTGCGCACGACGTTTGGCAGCGTGGACGGTGAACCGCGTCAGGCGGTGCATCCATCGATGTCGCTGTCGTTATCGGTGACGGATCTGCGCCAGTTGCCTGCCGACGAGCGTGAGCAGCAAGTGCGATTCGCCGTCGAACAGGACGCACGGGCGCCATTCGATCTGGCCACCGGCCCATTGTTGCGGGCATCGTTACTGCGCGTGGCCGACGATGAATACTTGTGGCTGTACAGCGTGCATCACATCATCGCCGACGGCTGGTCGATGGGCGTGATCCTGCACGAAGTCGCTACGCTGTACGGCGATTATCTGCGTGGTGAAACCCCGACGCTTGCGCCGCTGCCGGTGCAATACGCTGACTACGCCTGCTGGCAGCAACAGCGAGTGGGCGGCGCCGTGCTGGACGCTCAGCTCGATTACTGGCGCCGTAACCTGGACGACGCGCCGCTGTTATCGACGTTGCCCGCCGACCGGCCACGACCGCTGGTGCAGCGTTATGTCGGGGCCACGTTCAGTTCCTCCGTCGATGGCGGCACCTTGCGCGAACTCACGGCGCTGGCCCGGCAGACCCAGGGCACGCTGTTCAACGTACTGCTCGGCGCTTTGGCGGTGCTGCTGTGGCGCCACAGCGGTCAGCAGGATCTGTGCATCGGCACACCGTTCGCCAACCGCAATCGCCCGGAAGTCGAGCCGCTGATCGGCCATTTCGTCAACACCCTGGTGCTGCGTCAGCGCCTGAATCCGCAGCAAACCTTCGCCGAGCTGCTGCGCGACGTGCGGGGTCAGATGCTCGACGTCCACGCCCATCAGGACGTGCCATTCGACCGCGTGGTCGAGGCCGTCAACCCGCAGCGCGATCCCGGCCATTCGCCGTTGTTCCAGGTGATGCTGGTGCTGCAGAACACACCGGGCAACGCGGTGCAGATGCCTGGTCTGGAACTGGCGCCGTACGGCACCAGCAGCGCCACGGCCAAGTTCGATCTGGCATTCGAATGGGTCGAGCGGGATGGGCGGCTGGACCTGCTGGTGGAATACAACACCGACCTCTACGACGTTGCGACCATCCAACGCCTGAGCGGGCACTACCGACATCTGCTCGAACAGATCGCCGCCGACGCCAAGCAACCGATCAATGCCTTGCCGTTGATGAACGAGGCTGAGCGTCAGCAGGTGTTGGTCGACTTCAACCGCGCCACACCACTGACGCAAGCGACGCCCTGCGTGCATCAACTGGTCGAAGCGCAGGCTGCGAGCAACCCTCAGGCCTGCGCAGTGGTCTTCGAGGGCGAATCCCTGAGCTACGCCGAACTCAATGCCCGGGCCAACCGACTGGCGCGGCACTTGCGCACCTTGGGCGTTGGCCCGGATGTGCGCGTGGCGGTGTGCATCGAGCGCTCGCTGGAATTGCCGGTGGCGCTGCTGGCGGTGCTCAAGGCCGGCGGCGCCTATGTGCCGCTGGATCCGGATTATCCGTTGGGTCGCTTGAGCCATATGCTCGGCGACAGCACGCCGGCGGTGCTGCTGACCCTCGGTTCGGCGCACGCAATCTTGCGTCAGGCCGAGCAGGGTTCGAACTGGGAAGCGCCAATTCTCGACCTCGAACAAGATGCGGCGAGCTGGGCGTCGTTGCCGGCGGACAATCTCGATCCGCGCAATGTGGGCGTTACCCCTGACCATCTCGCCTATGTCATCTACACCTCCGGCACCACCGGCTTGCCCAAGGGCGCGATGGTCGCCCACCGTGGCTTGAGCAATCTGCTGTTGTGGTGTTTGCAGGTCTGCGGCGAGGCGGGGGCGATGTTGCACAAGATCCCGTTCGGTTTCGATGCCTCGGCGTGGGAGACCTTCTGGCCGCTGGCAACCGGCGGGCGGCTGGTGATCGCACGGCCCGGCGGCCATTACGAACCGGCGTACCTGGCTCGCGAGGTGCGCGAGCAGCAGGTCACGGCGCTGGTGTTCGTGCCGGCGATGTTGCAGCTGTTTCTGGAGGTCGACGAGGTCAGCCAGTGTGTGTCGCTGACCGATGTGTTCAGCGGCGGCGGTGAACTGCCGCCGGCTCTGGCCCGGCGCTTCCAGGAGCGTCTGCCCCATGCGCGGCTGCACAACGTTTACGGCCCGACCGAAACCACGGTGATCAACAGCATCTGGACCCTGGAGCCCGGCGCCGAGGTGCCGGCCCGGCAACTGCCGATCGGCCGGCCGATTGCCAACAACCGTTTTTACGTGCTCGATGATCGCGACCAGCCGGTGCCGGTGGGCGTGACCGGGCATCTGCACATTGGCGGCGTCGGTGTGGCCCGTGGTTATCTGGGGCTGGCGCAACTGAGTGCCGAGCGCTTTATCGACAATCCGTTCGTGGCAGGTGATCGGCTCTATCGCAGTGGCGATCTGGCGCGCTACCGCCCGGACGGTCAGCTGGAATTTCTCGGTCGCAACGATTTTCAGGTCAAGCTGCGCGGCGTGCGTCTGGAGCTGGGTGAAATCGAAGCCCGGCTCGAAGCATTTCCCGGCATCCGCAGCGCCGTGGTGCTGATGGTCGGCGAAGCGGCGCAGGATCAACGATTGGTGGCCTGTTGCGTGCTGGCCGAACCCGTGGACGAAGCAGCGGTGCACGCCCATCTGGCGACAACCCTGCCCAGAGCCGTAATCCCCGGCAGCTATCTGTGGCTCGACGCGCTGCCTCTGACCGCAAATGGCAAGGTCGATCGCACTGCGCTGACGGCATTGGCGGACGAGGAATTGGTCAATCGTCAGGTCAACCTGAGCAGCCCGCGCGATCACATCGAACTGGCGCTGTACCAGATCTGGAAAAGCCTGTTGCTGGCGCCGCAGATCGGCATTCGCGACAACTTCTTCAATGTCGGCGGCACCTCCATTGCTGCTATCAAAATGGCCCATGAAATCAGCCAGCAGTTCGCGGTCGAAGTGCCGGTGCGCGTGGTGCTCAGCTACCCGACCATCGAAGCGCTGGGCGGCTGGCTGCGGGTTGGGGTGAATCCGGCGCTGGCCCAGAGCAACCTGATCGAATTCCGGCGCGGCAGCGGCCAGCACAACGTGGTGTGCATTCACCCGGCGGGCGGTACGGCGTTCTGTTACCTGTCGCTGGCCAAGGTGCTGCCGGATGAAGCCGGCGTGTACGGGGTGCAATCGCCGGGACTGAATCCGGGGGAGAGCACCGAGCCGACGGTCGAAGCGATGGCCGAGGCTTACTTGCGCCAGATCGAACCACTGACGCAGCAACCGCTGATTCTCACCGGGCTGTCGTTCGGTGGTCTGGTGGCCTATGAAATGGCGCGGCGATTGACAGCGGCCGGGCATCGTCAGGTAACGGTGGTGCTGCTCGACACCCAGGGCAGCGACGATCCGGGTTTCCGCGAGCAGATCGGCACCGTGGACATGGCCGAGTTCCGCGACAAACTGGTGCGCTTCAACGGCATGTACCCCGGCATCGAGGACGCGCAGGTCGAACGCTATTTCAACATCTACAACCACAACCGCCTGGCCATGGCCGCCTATGAGTGCGCACCGCGCGCCGGTCGCGTGGTGCTGATCCAGGCCCGGGAAGATTTCAGCCGCCATCAGTTGCATGAACTGCGTGGCTTCTGGCGGCGTCGCGCGGGCAGCGGCTATCTGGCGAAACTGGTCAGTGGCGGGCACTGGGACATGCTCGAAAGCGCGGAAATCCACCGGGTCTCGCAAATCATCCGTCAGGAGCTGCAACGCTTCGACGCGCAGGAGGCGAAATGATGAGTGCGTCCAAAGACATGCCGTTGCTCGCACGTTTTGCCGAGCAAGTGGCGGGTAATCCTCAAGCCCCGGCGGTGATCGATCAATCGCTCACGCTGACTTACGCGCAACTGGCCAGCGCCAGCGAACGTATCGCCCGTGGGTTGCTGGCGCGCGGTGTTGAGCCCGGTCAGTCGCTGGCGTTGTGCATGCCGCGCTGCTGGCAGTGGCTGGCAGCGATTATCGGCGCCCTGAAAGTCGGCGCGGTGGTAGTGCCGCTGGATCGCGCCAGCCCGCGCAAACGCCGAGAGTTGATGCTGGCGGATGCGGCGTGTGTCGGCCTGATTACCCTGGACGAAGAACCGCTGTGGTCGTCTTCACTGTGGCAAACCAGCGTCGAGGCTTTGCTCGATCAGCCGGACGCTCCAGCGCAAACGCTGGCCGAAGATTTTGCCGAGGTGATGTTCCTGTTCTACACCTCGGGCACCACCGGCACGCCGAAAGCGGTCGAGGTGGGCGAGCGCGGCTTGCTGCGGCTGGCGCACACCAACGGCTATATCGAGATTCGCCCGACGGACCGGTTTGCCTGCCTGTCCAACCCGGCGTTCGATGCGTGCAGTTTCGAGCTATGGGCGCCGCTGCTCAACGGCGGTTGCTGCGTGATGATCGCCGACGACGACGTGCTGGATGCGCGGCGTCTGGCCGAGGTGCTGGAGCGGACGCAGGTCGACAACCTGTTCATGACGGTATCGCTGTTCAACACTTTGATTGCCGAGTGGCCGTCGTGCTTTTCCAGCGTCCGTCAGGTGCTGATCGGCGGTGAGCAGATCAGCGCTGCCGCCGTGCGCGGCTGGTATCGGGCCAATCCTGAGAGCCGCTGCCGGATCTTCAACGTCTACGGCCCCACCGAGTGCACCACGTTTGCCCTGTGTTGGCCGATCAGCCGCGACTTTTCCGCTGACTCGGCGCCGATTGGCCGACCGTTGCCGGACACTGGCGTGTTGGTGCTGGATGAGCAGCAACGCCCGGTGCCGCCGGGCGAGGTCGGCGAGCTGTATTTGACTGGCAGCGGTGTCGCCCGTGGCTACCGCAACCGGCCTGAAGAAACCGCCCGCCAGTTCGTCCGTTTGCTCGACCTCGACGGTGGCGCGCAGGTGCATTACCGCACCGGCGATCTGGTGCGGCGCAATGCCGAAGGCTTGATCGAGTACCTGGGGCGCGTCGACCGGCAGGTGAAAATTCGTGGTTTCCGGATCGAGCCGGGTGAGGTTGAACAGCGGATGCTGGAGTATCCGGGCGTGGCGCAGGTGTACGTCTGCACCCGGCGTCAGGCGGCTGAAGATCATCAGTTGCTGGCGTTCATCGTGCCGCGCGGGGATCTGGACTATCACGCCTTCGAAAACCATCTGCGGGCACAACTGGCGCCGTATATGCGGCCGCATCAGTTGTTTCTGCTGGAGCACTTGCCGCTGACGGCCAATGGCAAGATTGATCGTGACGGATTGCTGGCCCAAGGGTTGAGTCCGTGGCACCCAGTCCTGGCAGCTACGGATAACGAAAGCGTTTCACCGGCGCTGGACTGGTTGCTGAGTCAGGCCCGCTCGCTGCTCGGTCAACCGGCCCTGAATGCGCAGGATGACTGGCTGGGCAGCGGCGGCGATTCGCTCAAGGCCCTGCGCCTGCGTTCGGCGATCCGTGTCCACTGGCAGCGCGAGATCGCCATCGATACGTTGCTCAACGAGCCTTTCTGGTCATTGGCCGCACAACTGACCGGTGAAACCAACCGCGAGTCGATCTACCCACCTGCGCCTCCGATCAGCAGCGCCAAACGCCTGCCGGCCACCGCCGAACAGCGCCGGCTGTGGCTGTTGCAACAACGTTCGCCGACCTCGACCGCCTACAGCGTGCCGTTGATTCTGCATCTGGCGGCAGGTGTCGACGTTGCGGCACTGGCCGAGGCTTTGGGGCGTCTGGTGCAGCGTCATCCGGGATTGCGCACTGCATTCGCGGCGGGTGTCGACGGACTCGATCAAGTAATCACCGAGCAGGGTCCGACCTGTCGCACCTTCGCGGTCGGGCATTTCACCGAGAACAACTGGCAGGCCTTCGCCGAGCTGGTCTTCACCGCGCCGTTCGACCTGACCACCCCGAACCTGTTTCAGGCCTGGCTGTTGCCGTTCGCCGATGGCAGCTGCCGGCTGTTGCTGAATCTGCATCACATCATCGTCGATGGCTGGTCGGTGAACCTGCTGTTCGAGAACCTGACGCAGCTTTACACCGATGTCCTGCAAGGCGAAGACAGCCCGCCGCCAGACGCCCGATTGACGACGCTGGAGTTTGGCCAGTGGCAGCGCCAGTGGAGCGTCGATCCGCATTATCGCGACCAGCGCCGCGCACTCGCCGAGCTGCATCGCCGTCAGGAAGAACCGTCGCCTGCATTGACGCCAATGCGCGAAATCAGCCCGGACGCCCGGTTGCACCGCGAACCGTTGGGCACCCTGCGCAGCGCGGCCCTCGAACGCTTTTGCACGCAACAACGGCTGACCCGTTTCGAAGTGCTGTTCAGTGTTTTCGCCTGGAGCCTGTACGCCCTGACCGGGTGCGAGCGGCCACGGATCGCCAGCCCGGTGTCCAACCGGCCGCTGGCGGAGTTCGAAGACAACGTCGGCATGTTTGCCAACACCGTGCTGATCCCCACCGTCGTTGAAAACGCATGGCCCCTGAGCGAGCAATTGCGCAAGCAGACCACCACGGTGCGCGAGGTGCTGGCGTTGCAGGACGTGGCGCTGGCGGATCTGGTGGAAGACCTGCGGCTGTCGTCGAGCCCGTCGCTGTTCGATTTCATGTTTGTGCTGGAAAACACCGATTACGCGGCGCTGACCGATTCCAGCCTGCGCGCCACGCTGGAATTCAACGAGCAGTTGCACGCCAAGTGCCCGCTGACGTTGTTGATGGTGGGCAGCGGTTCGCAGCTGGAATGCTGGTGGGAATATCAGTGCAGCTATTTCGATGCCGAACAGATGCGGGCGGTGAACGCGTTGTTCCGCCGTGGTCTGGATTTGTTGCTGGAAACTCCGGCGGCCAATCTCAACGATTTGCTCGGTCCGTATCGAAGCAGCCTGCCACCGGCCAGCGAAGGTCCGCAGATTGCGCTGCCGTTCAACACACTGTCGGACGGGTTCGAGCATCAAGTGCATTGCACGCCGGAGGCGGTCGCGCTGGTTCAAGGCCAGCAGCGCCTCACCTACAGCGAGCTGAATGCGCTGGCCGATGTTCTGGCGGCAAACCTGATCGAGCGCCATCCGTTGCCGGCCGGGAACGCGCCGTTGCATGTCGTGCTGTTTCTCGATGCCTCGGTGGAGCACATCGTCGCCTTGCTGGCGCTGGCCAAACTCAACCTGACGGCCGTGCCGCTGGACCCTGCTTACCCGGTGGCGATCCAGCGTCAGGTGCTGGAGCAGGCGCAGCCGCTTTGTGTGCTGTTCAGCGACGCGACCAAGGCTGCACTGGATGACCTGAACGCCGGACGATTCGCCACCCATCGGGTTGATCTGCGCGCCGATGCCGGAACGTTCGAGCGTCCTCGCCACGCTGGCGAACGGCCGTTGTACACGCTGTTCACTTCCGGATCGACCGGCACGCCCAAAGGTGTGCAAGTGTCGGAACGCACCCTGTGCAACCTGCTGCAATGGCAGCGCACCGAAGGGCAGTTGCCGGCGAAAGCGGTGACCCTGCAGTTCTCGATGCTGTCGTTCGACGTGTCGTTCCAGGAGATTTTCAGCACCCTGTGCGGCGGCGGTTGTTATCACCTGATCACGCCGCGCTGGCGTCAGGATGCCGAGGCGTTGCTGGATTACATGGTCGAGGCGCGGATCGAGCGGTTGTTCCTGCCGTACGTGGCCTTGCAGCATCTGGCGCAAACCGCCGTGACCAGGGGCATTTACCCTTCGGCGTTGCGCGAGGTGATCACGGCCGGCGAGCAACTGCTCTGCACCGAGGCGCTGCGCAACTGGTTCGGCGGCATGCCGCACGCCTCGTTGTTCAACCACTATGGCCCGACTGAAACCCACGTGGTCAGCGCCTTGCGCCTGCCGCCCGTGGCACGGGACTGGCCGCTACGCGCGCCGATCGGCCATGCCGTGGGCAATGCGCGGTTGCTGCTGGTCGATGAGCACGACCGCCCGGTGCCGATCGGCAGCCGTGGCTATTTGCTGGTGGCCGGGCCGATGGTTGCTCGCTGCTATCTGGCAGACCCTGAAATGAATACCGCGCGGTTTGTCGAGCTGGCGGACGGCTGTTTGTACTACCGCACCGGCGATCTGGCGTGGGCCGATGCCCAAGGCTGCCTGCATTACCTGGGACGTGACGATCAGCAGATCAAACTCAGCGGCCATCGGCTGGAGCTGGGGCAGATCGAGGCGGCGCTGATGCAGGTGCCGGAAGTGGTCAACGCGGTGGTGGCGGTGCAGGCCGATCCACCACGGCTGATCGCCTGGCTGCAGCTTGAGGGTGAGCCTGCGACTTCCGGTGAACTGGATCGTCAGGTGGCGCGGCTAATGCCGGCCCATGTGCGAATCGATGAATACCGACGGATCGACCGCTGGCCACGCACCCCCAGCGGCAAGATCGATCGCAAGGCCTTGCCGGATTTGGGCGAGGCTTTGGAGCGGCGCAGCACGCCAGCAACGGCTGTTCAATTGACCGCACTGGAACGGCAACTGAGTGAGTTGTTCCAGGCTGTAATCGGCCGTGACATCGAGCCGGAACAGACCTTCTTCGAGGCCGGCGCCACCAGCCTTGGCCTCATGCGTTTGCATGGCCGTTACGCCGAAGAACTGCCGTACAAGGTGACGATGGCCGATCTGTTCGAACACGTCACGGTGCGGCGTCTGGCGGCGCATCTGTCGACGGCGCCGGTCGCAGCGGTGCAGCAGACACGGCAAACCGACGCAGGTCACCAGCCGATGGCGATCATCGGCATGTCGGTCAATGTGGCCGGGGCGCAGAACCTGTCCGAGTTCTGGGCGATGGTGCAAGGCAATGGGCTGGGCATCGAGCACTTTGCCGCCGCAGAGGGCCTGGTCGGCGCCCGCAGCCAACTGGCGGGCCTGCTTGATTTCGATCCCGAGTACTTCGGCATCAGCCGCCAGGAAGCGCGCCTGATGGACCCGCAACAGCGGCATCTGCTGATGGCCTGCGTGCAGGCCCTGCAACACGCGGCCATCGTTCCGTCGGCGGACGGCCCGCGCATCGGTCTGATCGCCAGTTGCGGCGAAACCACGTACTTCCAGCAAATGTTGCGTGAAACCGCCGACGACGATCTGCCGGACGGCTTCCAACTGGCGCTGCACCACGACAAGGATTTTCTGGCGACCAAAGCCGCGTATCACCTGGACCTCAACGGCCCGGCCCTGAGCGTGCAGGCCGCTTGCGGCAGTTCGCTGATCGCCGTGCACCTGGCCAGTTCGATGCTGCGTCAGGGCGACAGCGACGTGATGCTCGCGGCCGGGGTGCTGATCGACCCGACCCTGACCGAGGGCTACCGGCACCGCTCGCAGCACATTTTTTCCGCCGATGGTTTGTGTCGTCCGTTCAGCGACGATGCCAGCGGCACCCTTGGCGCCAGCGGCTACGGGGTGGTGGTGCTCAAACCGCTGGCCAAGGCGCGGGCCGATGGCGACCGGATCTATGCGTTGGTCGAAGGTTCGGCGTTGAACAACGATGGCCGGGCCAAGATGAGTTACACCGCGCCGTCGGTGGCGGGGCAGAGCGCGGTTATCAGTGATGCCTTGAACCGGGCCGGATTGACCGGTGCCGACATCGGCTACATCGAGGCCCACGGCACCGGCACCTTGCTGGGCGATCCGATCGAAGTCGCGGCGTTGACCAAGGCTTTTGGCGATGCGCCGGCCGGCAGTTGCGCGCTGGCCTCGGTGAAAAGCCAGATCGGTCATCTGGGCGCGGCGGCGGGGGTAGTCGGGCTGATTCGCGCCAGTCTCGCGGTGTTCCATGGCGTGCTGCCGCCGAACCTCGGTTTTGGCCGGATCAACCCGCAGATCGATCTGCAGCATTCGCCGTTCTATGTGCCGACCACGTCCCGGCCATGGCCGCAAGGACGGCGGCGACTGGCCGGTGTCAGCAGTTTCGGGATTGGCGGGACCAATGCGCATGTCATCGTCGGCGCTGCGCCCGCGGCGCAGGAGGGGGGCGAGGAAACGCTGCCACTGCTGATGATCTCGGCCCATAGCCGGGCGGAGTTGCTGCGCGATATCGCGGCGATTCGCGAATACCTGCATGCGAACCCGGAACAGCAGACTGCGTTGCTGCGGCACTTGCAGTCAGGTCGCCGGCAACTGCGCTGGCGCTTCGCGATGGTGTGCCGGCCGGGTGACGACATTCCATTGCAGCCGCCAGCGATCAAGGAAGTCACGGTCTCAAGCGCGCAGGTGATCGCCCGTGATCAATCGCCGCAGGAACTGCTGGACGCCTGGTACGAAGGCGCGAATATCCAATGGCCGCAGCGCTCGGCGCCGCCGCCGTGGGATTTGCCGCCGTCATCGTTCGATCTTCAGACCTATCGTTTCCAGACGCCTGTGGCTGCTGAACCTGAAGCGCCAGCCCTTGCGCGACAACCGCTGGCGGACTGGTTTCACCAACGACAATGGGTGCGCACCCGGCGCCTGAGCACGACAGCGACGGCGCAATCCCGTGAGGTGCTGATTCTGTGCAGCCATGAAACGCCGGAATCGACGTTGCTGGCGAGCCTGCACACTGTCTATCAACGCGTGATTCAAGTGCGCGCGGGCAATGGCTTCAAGCGCTTGAGCACGGACCGTTTCGAACTTGATCCGCTGGACACTGAAGCCCTGAACCGTTTGCTCGCCGAAGTCGCAGAACCCGACCTTGGCGAACTCGACTGGTTGCATGCCTTGCCGCTGGCGGTGTCGGGCGAGGTAAACGAGCAATCGCTGGATCTGGCGCAGTGGGCCTGCCTGGATACGGTCAGTGCATTGATGCAGGCCTGGGGGCAGACCCCGCGCACGACACGGCTGCGGTTGTGGTTGATGTCGTGGCAGGCGTGTCCGGTGGATGGCGAGGTGCGACGGCCCGAGCTGGCGGCGCTGGCCGGCATCACCGAAGTGGTGCCGCAGGAATACCCGGTACGTTGTCACTGGCTGGATTTGCCGTCGTCACGCCTCGAAGCGCAGGCCGGCGAGTTGGCAGCGTTGCTTGCCGATCCGGCCTCACTGCCTCGGCGAATGGCGGCGCGCGACGGATACCTGTGGCAGCCACGCTTGCTGCCTCAGCCATTGACCGGCCCGGCGACGCCATCAGGGCTTCTGCCGGAAGACGGTACGTTCCTGGTGCTGGGCGGCAGCGGCGGCATCGGCCGGACCCTGTGTGAACACCTGCTACAGGCACCCGCGCGCCGTGTGCTGCTGATCTCGCGCCAAGGGCAATTGCCTGAGTCACTGGCGGCGTACGCGTCGCGGATCGACTGCATCAAAGCGGACATCGCCGACCTGCCGCGCTGGCCGCAGATCCTCGATCAACTGGCCGTGCGTTACGGTCGCCTTAGCGGCGTGATTCATGCGGCGGGCGTCGGTGCAGGCAGTCTGATTCGCCACCGTGATCCTCGGCAAATGGCCGAGGCCATGGCCGCCAAGACTCGCGGCATGCTGGCGGTCGAGGCCTTGATCGAGCACCTGACACCGGGTTTTGTCCTGTATTGCTCGTCAATGTCGGCAATGTTCGGCGGCGCGGGGCATGTGGATTACGCGGCGGCCAGCGGGGTACTCGATGGCTTCACCCACTATTGCCCGAACCCGGCCGACACCTGCCTGCGCCTGGGAATCAACTGGGACATCTGGCGCGACATCGGCATGGCCACCACCAGCAACGGCGGTGACGCCGCGCACCTGGAGCATCTGACGGTCGGACTGTCAGCCGAAGAGGGTTGCCGGGTGTTCGATCTGGCGATGGCGACGCAGTTGCCGCAGCTGTTGATTTCCACCACCGGCATCGACACGGCGCGGCGGTTTTATCCGGTTCGCCATGGTGCCGTGGCCGCAACGGTAGAGGCGCCGAAGGGCGTGGATCTGTCGGCGCGCTTGCGTGAGTGCCTGTGCAAGTGGCTCGGTGTGGCCGAGCTGGAAGATGACGACTCGCTGTACGACCTGGGCGCGGATTCGCTGACACTGCTCGATCTGATCGACGAACTGCAAGCGGCCACCGGTGAGGTGTTTCAGCTGTCGCAATTCAGCCACAAGGTCAGCCTGAGCGAAGTGCTGGGGCTGGTCTCGACCGCCACGGTTGAAGAGGCTCCCGGCGTAACACTGCAGGGCTGGCACGACGCAGTGCGGATCGATCAATGGCATGCCGGAGCCGGGCGTGACTGGCTGTACCTGATCCACCCGGTGGGTGGCGATGTTCAGGCCTATCGGGAACTGGTCTCGGCGCTGCCGGCGGAACTGGGCGTGTGCGTGATCGGCGATCCGGCGCTGCGCTTGCCGCAGTTGCCGAACGTCAGCGTGGAAGAACGTGCACGCTGGTATCTGGAGGCGATCAAGGAGCATCTTCCGCACGGCAGCACTTGGCGCCTTGCAGGGTGGTCCTTCGGAGCATGGGTGGCGCAAGCACTGTGTCATCAGGCCCAGGCTGAGGGCTTCAGGCAACCGTTGTTGTACCTGATCGACCCGCCCGCGCCGAATGCCGGTGCGGAACTGGCCGGCATTGATGAGCAGACCATCGAGCAGGTGTTCCAGCGCGAGTTTGCCCAGCGCTGGCCGGCGGTCGAAGGGCAGGGCATGGCCGAAGAACGCCAGGCGTATCTGCAACGGCTGACGGTGTGCTGCCGCAACAACATGGCCAGCATGATCGACTTCCAGCCGCCAGCATTGGCGACCACAGTGGTGCGGCTGTTCAGCGCCGGGCACGCCAATCCTTACGGGCTGGGCAATGCCTGGAATCCGGATGACCTGCAACGCAACTGGCAGGCCTTGCTGCCGCAGTTGCGCAGCTGGCAAACCCTGGACACCGATCACTACGGCATCGTGGCGGGCCGCTGGGCGCGGTTGCTGGCCGAAGTCATCGGTACGGATGAGCCATCGCCATGAGTGAACCGATCTTGATGCCGCTATGGCTGCTGAATTTAGTGCAAGTGCTGTGCGAAACCGGACAGGCCGACGACCTGCGCAAGCGGATAGACAATGACGAGGGTCCCGTGCCGCTGCGGCTGTTTCATCTCTGGCAGGCCGACGTGGTCCTGCCGATGCTCGGCGAAGCCTTGCCGGAGCATCAGCAGGCGCTGCTCGCGTTGCAAAGCCTGCATCAGCGGGCGGCGCTCGGTGTGATCGGGCGTCAGGGCGAGTGGCGGGCCAGGCTCAAACCGGTGTTGCTGGCGCTGTATCGCAAGGCCTACGCCTACGACGCGGCGTACGCCAAGGCCCACGCCAGTGCGCTGACTTACGGCCTGGCACCGGCCAACAGCGCCATGATTGCCGAGCACTTTGGCGACGCCGAGGCGTTCGCCGAGTATTACGCGCAATTGAATACCGAAGCCGCCGCCACGGCGTTTGCCCAGGCTCATGCCAGCGCCAACGCCGAAGTGTCGGCCCGGGCTTTCGCGGACGACGATGCAGACACCTGCGCGCAGGTCTGCGCGGCGTCCGTGCGGGTTTACGCCGGGGCCTGCGCTTCAAGCGACGAACAGCGGCATGCCGTATTCAACCATCTCGCCGCCGGGCTCGACCGGAGTCTGGCCACGCTGCAATCCCGTTCAACAGGAGAACGACATGAATGACGCACAACTGCAATTCGATGTGGTGATCAACGCCCAGGGCCAGTATTCCCTGTGGCCGGCGGGCAAGCCGATGGCCAGCGGCTGGAGCGAGGCGGGGATGCGCGGTGAGCGCCAGGTCTGCCTGGATTACATCAACGAGCACTGGATCGACATGCGCCCGCGTTCGCTGCGCGAGCAGTCGTCGGTGTCGTTCCAATAAAAAAGGTGAGGGAACATGGATCAGTTGGCACTCAAGGCAATCGAGCGCATCGCCGCCGAACGGCGCGCGCCGTATCAGCACATCAAGGTCGAGCGGATCACGCCGATCATCGGCGCCGAGATCGGCGGCGTCGATCTTTCACAGCCGCTGAGCGACGAGCAGCTCGGGGAAATCCGCCGGGCCTTTCTGGAGAATCACGTGGTGGTGTTCCGCGATCAGCACCTGACGGTGGACGAGCACAAGGCGTTTGGCCGGCTGTTCGGTGAGCTGCGGGCGCTGCCGGTGGAAGACATCGACGGCGATGACCCGGAGTTGGTGGTGATCCGCGCCAATGCGCAATCGCGCTACGTCGCCGGCGAAACCTGGCACACCGACGGCACCGCCGATCTGGCGCCGTCCATGGGCTCGATGCTGTACGTCAAGGAAACCCCGGCCATCGGCACGGGCGGCGATACGTTGTTCGCCAACATGCACCTGGCGCTGGAAATGCTCTCGCCGACGATGCAGCAGTTTCTCGGCGAACTCACGGCGATCCACGACGGCGCGATCCCATGGAAGGGTTATGAGGCGCCGGCCAACCTGCCGAAAACCGAACACCCGGTGGTGGTTCGCCACCCGGAAACCGGGCGCAAATCGCTGTTCGTCAATTCCGGGTTCACGTCGCACATCGTCCAGTTATCCGGCGGTGAAAGCCAGGTGCTGTTGAACATGCTGTTCGATCTGGTGGCCCGAGAGCCGGTTTTGAGTTGTCGTGTGCGTTGGACGCCGAACAGCCTGGTGTTCTGGGATAACCGCTGCACCCAGCACCATGCGGTCTGGGATTATTTCCCGCACTCGCGGTATGGCGAGCGGGTGACAATTCTGGGGACGCAGCCGAAGGCGTGATGACCCGGACCTGTGGGAGCGAGCAAGCGCGCTCCCACAGGTCCGGGTCTAAATTCCTTGTTTGAGCAGTTGCTCGACGATCAGCTCGCCGAACGCCAGATTCCCGTGCAGCGGGTCATCCACTTCGCAATACGCCGAACGCTGAAAACCCTGCTCATCATTCGCCGCCGCGCGCACGTCGATCAGCTCGATGCCGAGCCCTCGCAGGCGCTCGATCAGCAGCGCCTGCGCCGCCATGAACACCCGCGAATCGGACAACTCCGGCACCCGCTGCGGCGGCAATACGGCGAACACCTTGAGGTTCATCGCCCGGGCCTGTTCATAGAATGCCAGCGCAGGCCGGGACAGGGTGTCGACGATGGATTCGAACAGGGGACCTGCGAGAAAACCTTCGTCGAATTCGCCGTCCGGTGTCTGGTAGCAGGTCCAGTTCGGCGCGGTGGCGAGGTAGTGCAGGCTCAGGCCAATGGTGCTGACCAGCGGCACCCCTACCTTCGCCAGTTGCGGCACTTCGAACGGCTCAAGGGCCTGGCGATACAGACGCTCCATCTCGGCCTCGCGAAACACCACGTCATGGCGGGTCAGGCTGAAAAAATCCACCGCGAAATCCCGGCCGGTGCCCAGCGGGCCGCCGCTGAACGGCAACTCGCGGGCCTGCGCTGCCTTGCCGATGACCCCGGCATGGGAGTCGCCCAGCAGCAGAAACCTAGGCGTAGTAATCGAGCACGGCGTCTTCACAGACAAGCTCCTCGCTGGACACGCAGGTGGAGGGAACGCTGGCCGGCGCGTGCAGCGGTTGAACCGCATCGAGCCCGGCGAAAAACTGCTGCATGACGAACGCCACGCCTTCGGGCGTGACTTCCCGCTGGTTGGGCTGGTAGAAGGCGCCCTTGAACGGTGTGCCGGTGATGATTTCGTAAGAGGGGAAATAGTCGACGTCGTGCAGGTCTTCACACAGCTGCCCGGCGACGGCGCGCAGGACCGATTTGGAATAGGTGGTGGCGCTCAGCACATGTTCGCCCGTGGCCGTCGCCGTCAGGGGCACCGGTGACACCGTGAGCAGCAGGCGCAGTTGCGGGTTGATCGAACGCATCAACTCCAGCGCCCGCACCATGTCGCCATAAGTGTCCATGAAGCCGAAGTTGCAGAAGCGGTGCAGCTGCGGATCGAAAGTGCCACGCACGGTGCCGGGGCACACGGGGTACACCAGACCGGTCTGGCGGTTCTGCCAGGCTTCGGTCAGGCCGAGGGTAAACACGAACACTTTGGCCCGGCGCAGGGCGGTGCGAATGGCGTCGAGGGTGGCTTCGCGCGAGGCGAACAGCGCGTCCTCGCTGGCAAAGCCTTCGGGCTCCACGGCGGGGCGGAACGGGTCGAAGAAACGCCCGTCATGGGCCCAGGTTTCGTCGGGTGGCAGGCTCACGCCCAGCGCCCATTCCAGCCATTGGCACAGCATCGCCGGGGTGTACAGGTTGCCGGTGCGGAACGAAAACACCCCGTAGTTGTGGGCCTTCCAGTCGGCTTCGGGCAATTCGGCCGGGGCCGGTTCCGCATCCAGCCAGTTCATGCCGCGCTCCACCAGCGCCCGGCCGATGTGCTGGGCGAAACACGAGCCAGCGGTGACGATGGCGTCCTTGTTGCCGATCTCGAATTGCGGTGTCCACAGTTGATCAATGTCCAGCGCGGGCTTGTCGGCCACGGCGGTGCGCCAGAAAGCGCGGGGTGGCAGGCATTGATAAGGATTCACGACGAGGGCCTCCTTGGCGGTCGCTGATAAAACGGGGTCAACTGATTTGATAGCGGTAGATCAGGTCGTCAAACCACCGATCTCCAATCTGATAGGCCTGTGGCACGCGGCGCTCGAATACAAAACCGCATTTCTCCAAGACCTTGCAGGAGGCGATATTACCGTCGGTCACGGTCGACTCCAACGAGTCCAGGCCGATGGCGGCGGCATAGTCGATGATCGCCTGGCGCGACTCGGTGCCAAAGCCTTTGCCCTGATGCTCGGGCAACAGCAGGCAACCCACCTCGGCATGCCCCGGCGACAGGATGCGAAATCCGGTCACGCCCAGTTCCTGCCCACTGGCCCTGTCGGTCACCACCAGACACAACCAGTGATCCGACTGCGGCCCCCAGGCCGGAAGCCTGTGTTCGAAGCCTTTGCGCACCTGTTCCTCGGCGATTTCACCGAACACGTATTGCATGGTTTGCGGCTCGGAATGCAGCCGGAGAAACAGCGGCCAGTCGGATTCGACCATCGTGCGCAGATCCAGGCGTTGCGTGGTGAGTTCGAGCATCCGCTGCTCCTTGCAAGGGTGGGAAGGGAAGACGGTTTTTTACTGGGTGTGGGGCGAAAGATCAATGTTTTGATCGGGCATGGTTTGCAAAGCCGACCCTGATTGCCTCCATAAGCGGTGGCCCCCGGCAGCCGGGCTGCCGAAGGTGGATCGGCGAATGGATCGGTTACGGCTTGACCGGTTTGACCAGGTCGGTCTCGTTGCTGTCGAGCACGAACACTGCCAGCAGACGTGATGGTTCGGTGGTGCTGGCATTGGCGCTCACCGCGTGGAAGTCGCCCGGTTGTTCGACGAAATTTTCCCCGGCCTTGTAAACCTTCTCCGGCCCGTCACCGACCTTGCTGCGTACGGCGCCCTCAAGCACCGTGGCGTAGATGAACGCGGACTTCGGATGAAAGTGCGCCGGCGAAGAACCACCGGGTGCGTATTCCACCAGCACGCCCCGCATGGATTTACCGGGGACGTTGGGCAGGGCGCGGTCGAACACCACGGTGACCTTGCCTGCCTGCGGCTCGGCGGCCGAGGCGGATGAAATCGAAACGGCCGCAAACGTGGCGGCCAGCAGGATTCGGCTGAACATGGCGATACTCCTTCAAACAGGTGGGGTGTTTCAGCGCTGGGTCGATTTCGCCAGCCAGTCTTCAAAGCGCGTTGGACCCAGGCGCGGGTTGCTGCTGCCGGGTGTGAGCGACTGGTCGTCAAGCACATCGCCGAAGTAAAGGGCGTGGACGTCCGGGATCACTTTGCGGGTGTCGTCGGTAGCGCGGAAAAAACGCCGGACCAACTCGTCGAGGGGCATGGCTTCGGGGCCGGCAATTTCCTGCGTGCCGTTGATCGGCGCGGCCAGTGCCACGTCGGTGAGTGCAGCGGCCACATCGTCAGAGGCCATGGGCTGGATCAATGCCGGCGACAGGCGCACTTCGTCGCCGACGGTAGCGAATTGGGCAATGCCGCCGACGAATTCGAAGAACTGCGTGGCCCGCAGCAGGCTGTACGGAATGCCCGATGCCTTGATCAGGTTCTCCTGCGCGACCTTGGCGCGGAAATAACCGTTGGCTGGCAGGCGCTCACTGCCGACGATCGACAGCGCCACGTGATGGCGAACCCCGGCGGCGGCTTCGGCGGCGAGCAGATTACGGGTGGAGGTTTCGAAGAAATCGAGCACGGCCTGGTCTTCCCACGACGGCGCGTTGGATACGTCGATTACTACCTGTGCGCCGTTCATCGCATCGGCCAGGCCTTCGCGGGTGATGCTGTTGACGCCGGTGTTGGGGGAGGCGGCAAGTGCATCGTGGCCGCGTTCGCGCAGATTGTTCACAAGTTTCGATCCGATGAGGCCGGTGCCTCCGATAACGACGATCTTCATGGCATCTCTCCACTGGCCGACGGCAACCGTTGCTGTCGATGTGGGTTGAGCTTGCCTGTGACGCTCTGGCAAATCCTTGTGATGACCTTGGATTTGCCTTGGTTTTTTGTCCAGACAGGCCAATCCGTCGGCAGATGCGTAGACCAGTGTGCAGACCGGTGCGACGGCCGGAGGTCTGCCGTATGATCGAGCGCAAAACAATCGCCTGCCCGGACACGGCGTCGGGGGGCGCCAGACCAGAGAACAGCCACCGTGCAATTCGTGTTTGAAGACTACGTGCTCGATCAGCAGCGCCGGGAACTGACCTTGCGCGGGCAAGTCGTGACTGTCGGGCCGCAGGTCTTCGACTTGCTGCTGCTATTGGTCAGCAACCGCGAGCGGGTGGTGAGCAAGGACGAACTGTTGAGCGCCGTATGGAGTGGCCGGATCGTTTCCGAATCAACCATCACCAGCCACATCAACGCTGTGCGCAAGGCCATCGGCGACACCGGTGAGCAGCAGCGCCTGGTGCGTACGGTGCCGCGCAAGGGCTATCGCTTCGTCGGCGAAATCAGCCCGTGCGACAGCCCCGTCAATGCACCGGAAGCGCCTGCGAAACCCGAAGTGGCCACGACACTTGTCCTGCCGGAAAAACCTTCGATCACCGTCCTGCCCTTCCAGAACCTCAGTGGAGACCCCGAGCAGGACTATTTCGCCGACGGCATCGTCGAAGACATCATCACCGCGTTGTCGCGCCTGCGCTGGCTGTTCGTCATCGCCCGCAACTCCAGTTTCACCTACAAGGGCAGGGCGGTGGATGCGCGAGGCGTCGGTCAGGAACTGGGTGTGCGTTACGTGCTGGAAGGCAGCGTGCGCAAGAGCGGCAACAAGATCCGCATCACCGGCCAGTTGATTGATGCGTGCAGCGGCACGCACCTGTGGGCCGAGCGCTTCGAAGGCCTGCTCGACGATATTTTCGAACTCCAGGATCAAGTGGCCGAGAGCGTTGTGGGCGCCATCGCGCCGCAGCTGGAGCGCGCGGAAATCGAGCGGGCCAAACGCAAGCCCACCGACAGCCTCGATGCCTACGATTACTACCTGCGGGGCACGGCCAAACTGCACATCGGCACCCGAGAGGCGATCGAACAGGCGCTGGCGCTGTTCTACCGGGCAATCGAGCTGGATCCGGAATTCGCCTCGGCATACGGCATGGCGGCGTGGTGCCATTTCTGGCGCAAGCTCAACGGCTGGATGACCGATCGGCCCCGGGAAATCGCCGAAGGTGCACGGCTCGCGCGCATGGGCGTGGAGCTGGGGCGCGATGACGCCGTGGCGCTGACCCGCTGCGGTCATGCCCTGGCCCATCTGACCGGGGATGTCGATTGTGGCATTGCTTTGCTGGATCGGGCTCGATTGCTCAACCCCAATCTGGCGCCGGCCTGGTATCTGGGTGGCATCCTGCGCGCCTTGGGTGGCGAAACCGAAGCCGCCATTGCCAACCTTGAACATGCCGTGCGGCTGAGCCCGCTGGATCCGGAAATGTTCCGCATGCAGGTCGGGATGGCGCTGGCGCACTTCTTCGCCGATCGCTTCGAATGTTCGGTTTCCTGGGCCGAGAAAGCGCAGGGAAACCTGCCCAGTCTGCTGGTAGCGGCGGCCCTGATCGCCGCGAGCCACGCGCTCAATGGGCGAGCCGACAAAGCCGGGCAGGCCATGGAACGGCTGCGTCAGTTGGACCCGACGTTGCGGGTGTCCAGCCTGAGCGCGTGGCTGCCCATTCAACGGCCTGAAGACGTTGCCCGGTTTGCCGAAGGTTTGCGGTTGGCGGGGTTGCCGGAGTAAGGGCTCAGCCGGCCAATCAATCCATCGAAAAATGCATTTGCATGTTCATCGCGGCATCGTACTGATTGCTGGCCACGCGGCGTTCGATCAGGCGATCAGATCCGCCTTCGGCCACGCGGCGTTCGATCAGGCGATCGGAGCCGCCTTCGGCAACACGGCGTTCGATCAGGCGATCAGAGCCGCCTTCGGCAACGCGACGCTCCATCAAACGATCGGATCCGCCTTCGGCAACGCGACGCTCCATCAAACGATCGGATCCGCCTTCGGCAACACGACGCTCCATCAGCCGATCCGAACCCCCTTCGGCAATCTTGGTCGGCGCCTTTCTGGCTCGGTGCTGTTGCACTGATGAAGTTTCTGAAACCGGAGCACTGGTTTCCTGTCTGTTGGCCACCGGCATATCGGGCAGGCAACTTGCGCCGAATGCATGAGTGGCAACTATCCAGGTGGCTGAAACAATGGCGACGGGCAATACCAATCCAATAGTTTTCATCGTGATCATCCTGAGTCGTAGTGGGATTTCGTTAATGAACTTCCGGTTGCAACCAGACAGGTTTGAACTCAATCGAATACTTCTAATGGGAAACTCCATGTTCCTGTGCTGCCAGGCGAATACGGTTGTACGCAATCAAGCGCATGACGTAGCCCAGCTTGATCGCGGTCGGCCCGAGGATCGTCATCCCGTGCGCGCCGACCAGCGTGGGCAAGTTCAAGTGAGCGTCAAACACATAAGCCAGGAAAATCCCCACCATCAACATGCCCAGACCGCCGATCAGCAATAAGTGGGACAACTTCAGTACGCGGTACGAGTCTTCAAAAAAGTCATACATGTTGATCATTCATCCCTGAGTCAATGAGTGGATCGACAAGTGTCGGCGCGCGAGGAAACCACGAAGTCAATGACTTTGCCGGCCGTCGCATTTGATGGAGGGATTTTACTGTTGCCGGTAGGGATCAACCATGTTGCATAAGTTTGGTTTTATCCTGCCAGCGTATGGAGAAGTCATACCAACGTATATAAACGACTAGTAATGTGCGCCGCATTTGGGCGTTAAATCTAATGGTTGATACCCAGACTTTCTGCCATTCGAACCAGATCGGCAAACGACTGCGCGCGCATCTTGCGCATGGCCTGGCTGCGGTGAATCTTCACGGTGATCTCGCTCAGGCCGATGGCACTGGCGATCTGCTTGTTTATCAGACCCGAGACGGCCAGCGCCATCACCGCTTGCTCTCTGATCGTGAGTGTCCCATGGCGTGTGCGCAATTCATGATGGCGGCGTTCGCACTCGCGGCGCGACCTGTCCCGCGTATGCGCGGCGACCACGGCGTCGATCATGGCCTGCTCGCGAAACGGTTTTTCCAGGAAATCGACGGCACCGGCTTTCATGGCGCGAACGGTCATGGCGATGTCGCCGTACCCGGTCATGAAAATGATTGGCAAATGGATGTTGGCGTCGGCGAGCGCCTGCTGAAAGACCAGCCCGCTGGTGCCTTGCAATCGCACATCCAGCACCAGGCAACTGGGCAGGTCAGGTCGCTGGTATTGCATGAAGTCGGCGACCGATCCGAACAGCTCGACCCGCAGGCCGATGGAGCGTAGCAGGCTGCCAAGCGCCTCACGCAGAGGAGCGTCATCATCAATGATGAAAACGATGGATTCGAGGTTTCGCTCGGGTGCAGGTTCTACGTCCATACGCTGGATGGCTTCGCGGCGATCGGGTTGCGCAGGATGCTGAACAATCCAATGGAAAGCTTTGCCCGAGCCTCCGGTTTTCATTGGATTTTTCTTGGGTAAGCGTCCAGAGGCCATCGACCGCGTGTTCCTTCAGTCGATGGCCTCGGCGGGTCAGCTTCCTGCCCTGGCGACGATCGCAAAATTCCCCGGCGCCTTTTCCAGCAGCCCCAGAAATCTCACCAGATCGACCTTGCTGCCATCCACTTTCAGATCATCGGAAGTTAGCGTTTCCTTGAGTCCGGCGGTGCCGCCCAGCAGTTGGACGAACAGGTCCTTGGTGACGGTCAGCGTTGCGTTGGCGTTCGCCGCCGTCGGGCCTTTTCGGTAGTGCAGCACGGCGTTCTCGACCCATAGCACGAACGATTCATTGGTATCGGTCAGCACCAGATTGAACGTCCAGTTCTTGCCATCCGCCGCCGGCCCGTCGAGGCTCGCGGCCATGGCTTCGAGGAAACGTTCGGTGGGCGTCTGTTTCATCAGTTCGATCAGGTCGGAGCGTTTGACGCCCTTGGCCGGCGGGCCGTTGCGCAGCTCCATGGCTGCGGTCAGGTAGCTGTTGCGCCAGGTCGCCGATTCCGCCTGATAGCCCATCTGTTCGTAGGCGCGGGCCAGCAGTTCCTTGGCGGCGGTGTCGTCGGGTTTGGCGAGCACGGCCTGATCCAGCAGCTCGGCGACCCAGCGGTATTCGCCCTTGTCATAGGCCACGCGAGCGGCTTCGACCACTTTGGCGTTGCCTCCCATCAATTCGACGTAGCGTTTTGCCGACTCTTTGGGCACCAGCGGATTCAAGTGCGCGGGGTTGCCATCGTAGGCGCCCAGGTACAGCTGGTAGATCGCCTTGACGTTGTGGCGCAGGTCGCCGTAATAGCCACGGGTGCCGAAGTACGACGCCAGCGAATCCGGCAGCTGGATCTTGTCGGCGATCTCGTTGGGGGTGTAGCCGGCGTTCATCAGGCGCACGGTCTGGTCGTGCAGGTATTTGTAGACGTCGCGGTGTTTGGTGATGAATTCGCGGATCCGCTCGTTGCCCCAGATCGGCCAGTTGTGCTGACCGAAATAGACCTCGGTGTCGCCCAGCTCGTCGAGGGCGATTTGCATGTAGTCGGACCAGCGCAGCGCATCGCGGACCTTGGCGCCACGGATCGGCAGCAGGTTGTGCATGGTCTGCGTCAGCAGCTCCGCACCGCCGTATGCCTTGAGCGCGGGGATCGAAAAGGTCAGCTCGGCCGGGGCTTCCGCGCCGGGCATGTTGTGGAATACGAAGCTGACGCCGTCGAGTTCCAGCGGCTGGATCGGCTGGTCGATGATCTGCGTTGGCGGCAGGATGCCCATGCTGCCGTAGGCGACGTTTTTGCCCAGCCCGGTGTCGACGATGCCGGTGGCGCCCGGCGTCAGGTTCTTGCCGAACTGATACATCGACCGCCGTGCCATCGCCGGGCCCGCCAGGATGTTTTCACTGGTGGCTTCCTCCATGAAGCCGGCGGGCGCGACGATGGGAATGTTGCGCTGGGCCACTTCGCTGCTTGAGGTGATGCCCAGCACACCGCCGAAATGGTCGGCATGGTCGTGGGTGAAAATGATCGCGGTGACGGGCTTGTTGCCCAGATGCTCGCGGGCAAATGCCAGCGCTGAGGCGGCGGATTCCCGGGAGGTCAGCGGGTCGACCACGATCCAGCCGGTCTGCCCGTCGATCAGCGTCATGTTGGCGATGTCGAAACCGCGCAACTGGTAAATCCCGTCGCTGACCTTGAACAGGCCGATCTGTGCGTTGAGCATCGCGTGCCGCCACAGGCTCGGGTTGACGGTGGCCGGCGCCTGGCCTTCGACGAAACGGTACGCGTCGAAATCGATCAGGACATTGCCGTCAGCGCCGAGGATCTTGCCGGTGGGCCGGGCGATGAAACCGCGCTGGGCATCTTCCATGTCCCGGTTGTCGCTGAGGTCCAGGCCCTTGATCGACGCCTGGATCACCGCTGCTGTGGCGGGCGTGGCGTCGCCGGCTGCGACGCTGGGCTTGTTGTCGCAGCCGGCGAGGGACACCAGCGTCAGGGCGAGGATCGTGTAGAGGGTCGGTTTCATTCTTGTTGTTCTCCGAGGGTCGAGTGCGCTCCAGCCTAGGGGGAGGTTGGCGATGTATCCAATGCATTATTTACATCCGGATAATGCGTTGCTAGCATCGGGCGAATGGACCTAAAACGACTGTCACACCTACTCGCGCTAGCCGATGAACGCCATTTCGGACGCGCCGCCGAGCGCGTCCACCTCAGCCAGCCGGCCCTGAGCCGCAGCATTCAGGCGCTGGAGAGCGAAACCGGACAGCGCCTGTTTGATCGCGACACCGGCGATGTTCGTCCGACGCCGGCGGGGGAGTTCCTGATCGAGCGGGCGCGACGGTTGCTGTTCGATGCCCGGTCGCTGGAGCGGGACATGGCTCTCTATAGCGATCGCCAACTGGGCAGCCTCGCTTTTGGCGTCGGGCCTTTCCCGGCTGCGATGTTGATGCATCAAGTGGTGCCGCGACTGCGTCAGGATCACCCGGCGGTCACCCTGCGTGTGGAAGTGAACAACTGGCAGATTCTCGAAGCGCGGCTGCGCGCTGAGGCGATCGAATTTTTTGTCGCCGACATCCGCAACTTCACGGCGGAATCCGACCTGTTGATCCGTTCGCTGGGCCAGGCCTCGGCAGGCTTTTTCGTACGGCCGGAGCACCCGCTGGCCGGGCATAAAGTGACGATGGGCGAACTGGAAGGCTACGGCATCGCCACAACGCGCCTGCCGGAAGTAGTGAAACTCGAGACCGCCCGAACCCTCGGCATCTCCACCCGCCAGGCGCTGCCCATTGTGCTGGAGTGTGATGACGTGGCGTTGCTCAAGACCGTCGCTGGCTCAATCGACACCATCCTCGGCGTCATTCATGGCGCTGTGGCTGAAGATATTCGGGCGGGGCGTTTGATCGAGCTTCATGTTGTCGACCGGCCGGGGTTTCATTCTGAAATTGGCGTGGTGAGTTTGCAGGGCAGGAGCCTGTCGCCGACGGCTTTGTGTGTGATCGAGGCGGTCGTTGCCGAGATGCAATCCGTTCACGTCGAACAATCACCACGTCTTTAAAGACGCGTCCTACAGCCACGATTTTCCTGCTTCGTTAACGTCGTGCAGCCCCTTTCGAGGGGCTGCCGATGCATGAACGAAAGGACAATCAGTGGCTGGTCAAAAGGACATTCCTCGGGTTCCCAACCCACCGGCGGGCGACGGGCATCACGTCTCCTACCGCTATATGACGGCTACCGAACTGGCCGATCAGCAAGACCGACAAGACAAGTACGACGCCATGCTGGCGAGGCAGGACGCCTTCGAGCGCAGCCGTGAGGTGGCGGCGAACAAGCCTGAGCCGGTGCGCGCCGGCTGCGTGTTTGCCAAGTCCTGCAAGCTGCCGGACGCGATCATCGATTACTCGAATCCTGCAGGGATGGTGCCGACTGACAGTCTGAAGGATTACGGCGAGCTGATTTTGCTCGGTGGGCGTGAGGCCGATGACAGTGGCGGCGTTGAGCTCAAGAAAATCAGCGGCACGGCAATTCCTGCGGGGCTGGGCACTTTTGCCCTTGCCGGTGAGGCGTTCAAGGCATTGCCCGCGATGGCCTCTGCTGCTGTCGCGACCCCGCTGCTCGGTTTGCTGGCGATGTTGATGCCCTCGAACCTGGGCGACAGCGCTCTCTACACCGAAGACCAGTTGCTCGCCCTCAAACAGGCCCGAACCCGCGTGCGCTTGCGTGTTGAACAGCAGGCCGATGGCAGCCTTAAGGGTTACGGCTTCTATACCGGCAAGAATCGCGACTGGGAGATGGTTGATGTCGTGCAGTTCGCGGCACGCGATAGCCGGTTTGTTGCAGACCTTGGCGAAGGGGTTGAGCTGGTCTGGACGCCTGCCGTGGATGGTTCCGACATTCTTGGTATTCCGGCACTGGAGGCTGCTCCGCAGGCGCCGCATATCTGGGTGTATCCACCGACGAAAGCGGCGGAGGGGATTCTGGTGAATCCGGTTTATCCGCCGGAGTATCGGGATTTCATTCTGGTGTTTCCGGCGAATTCCGGGGTCCGGCCGCTGTACATCGTAGTCAACACCTCACGTAAAGGCTTACCGTCAGAGGGGCATAGCTATCATAAACCTCCAGAAGCAGAAGAAATTACTGCTTTTCCCGGTTTGAAAAAAGCACAGAAAATGAACCCTATACAGGGAGGCGGCGGACTTCGGGAACGGTGGAAGGATGCAAAAGGCAGGAGAATTTATGAGTGGGACTCAAGGCACGGAGAGTTGGAAGTTTATCGTGCAAGTGACGGAACTCACCTAGGAGCGTTTGACCCTTTTACAGGAGAACGACGCGGGGATCCGAAAGATGAAAGAAGCATCAGAAAAAAATACTTGTGAGGTTGATGATGGGACTAAAGCTGAGACTGGAGTGGTATGACAAGCACACTCAACTATGCGAGGGCGAAGAGTACTCCAAGGATTTAGGCGACGATGAAACCGTTTTGAATGCCTTGGGCATCCCAGTGGAAAACAACATAAATAATGGCGGCTTCAATGTAGTCGAAAATTGGACGCCTATTATCCAACCTTACTTTCAACACAATATTTTCCTTACGGCTTACAACTATCAAATCTCGTTTGACTACAGCGACGTCTGGTAACTGACCTTATGATCTACAGAATCGAAGCCTTCGATCAAAAAACGGAGCTTCTGGTGTTCGAGGCGCAGCTTCCCGGAGGATGCGACGACCAGATCGCCGCCGTTATGGGATGGACAACAGAACAGCAAGGTTGGGAAGGCTACGATCTGACAAGTGATCAGATCGCCGCCTTGGAGAAGCTATTGGGAAGGACGGTCTTCGATCCGACTTATCTCTTCCAACTGAGCTGCAACGTTAATTAAACGGCCCTTTGCCAATTGATCCTTAACAGGAACAAATCAGCCCCGCTGACCCCGCCCCGGATAATTGAGCACAAACTGCACATGCGCCTTCACCCCGGTAGCCAGTGTCGCGTCATCGGCGGTGAAGTAGGGGCTGTGGTTGTTCGGCGCCTTGCTCATGTCCTGGCCTTCCGGCGTTGCGCCGAGGAACACGAACAGCCCCGGCACTTTGCGCGCGTAGTAGGAGAAGTCTTCGCTCGGCGACAGCGAGGCGGGCAGGCGCTCGACCTTGCCCGGTGCTGCCCGTTCAAGGGCCGGGATCATGGCTTCGGTCAGGGCCGGATCGTTGGTGGTTACCGGCGCATTGTTCACCAGCAGCAAATTGGCCTGGGTCTCGTAGGCGCTGGCGATGCTGTTCACCAGCGGCGGCATCTTTTTCAAGATCGTGTCGCGGATGTCGGCGTTGTTGGTGCGGATGGTCCCGGTCATTTCCACGGACTCGGGAATGATGTTGGCCGCCGAACCGCCATTGATCGTACCGACGCTGATCACGCCCATGCCTTGGGTCAGGTCGATGCGCCGACTGACCAGCGTCTGCAATCCGCTGATGATGCCTTGGCTGGCGACAATCGGATCGACACCGCTCCAGGGCGCCGAGCCGTGAGTCTGCTGGCCCTTGACCGTGATGCGGAACGAATCGCTGCTGTTGAGCACGGTTCCGGATTTATAGAACAGATGCCCGGTCGGATAACCCGCCATCACATGCACTCCGAACACCGCCTCGACCTTGGGCGAATCGAGCGCGCCATCGCGGATCATCGCTTGCGCACCGATCAGGGTGTCAGTCTGGAATTCATCAACATCGGCCGCGCCTTCTTCAGCCGGCTGAAACAGAAACACCACCGTCCCGCGCACCTGATCGCGATGCTCGGCCAGCACCTTCGCGGCGCCCAGCAACATGGCGGTGTGGGTGTCGTGCCCGCAGGCGTGCATCACCGGCACGCTCTTGCCGAGCCGCGTGCTGGTGGCCTGACTGGCGAACGGCAGGTTCGTCATCTCCTTGACCGGCAAGGCGTCCATGTCGGCGCGCAACGCCACAACCGGCCCTGGTAATCCGCCTTTCAACACCCCCACAACACCCGTCTTGCCAACCCCGGTACGCACTTCAATATTCGACGCCTTCAGCCGCTCGGCCACCAGCGCAGCGGTCTTGAACTCAAGATTGCCCAACTCTGGATGCTGATGAATCGTGTGGCGCAGGTCGATGACATCCTGATTGACCGCGCTCACGGCGCCATCGACCCAGGGCGCATCGGCGGCATGGCTGGCAGTGGCAACAAACGAAGACAGAACGGCGAGGCAGAGCGAGGTTTTGCAGAAACGGATCAAGGCGGGACTCTCTCTTATGGTTTTTATTGGCGTCAGAGGGTATGCCGCGATGCAAGACGGAACAAACGAGTCTGGCCGGTAATCGCACGGCTTTTGGTTTTTCGTGTTTTTGCCTGAACGCGGCGTTCAGCGGATTGTTTTCCATCGCCTGATCCGCTTCACTGTGGCTCTTTTGCCTGAGCGGAAATCAATCATGGAACGATGCGAAGCACTGGTCATCGGCCTCGGCGCCATGGGCGCGGCCACGATGTATCAACTGGCGAAAGCCGGGGTCAACGTGGTCGGCATCGACCGCCACCATCCGCCGCACGCGTTTGGCTCCAGCCATGGCGACACCCGCATCACCCGGTTGTCTGTGGGCGAGGGCGCGCAATACGTGCCCATCGTGCGCAACTCCCACCGCATCTGGCGCGAGCTGGAGGCGCTGTCGGGCGAGTCCCTGTTCGAACAGACCGGTCTGCTGGTGCTGACCTCCAGCCCCGACTTCGATCCCGCCGACGAAACCGACTTCACCCTGCGCACCATCGCCCTGGCGCAGACCTACGGCATCGAACACGAAGTCCTCGACGCCGGCCAGATCCGCCAACGCTTTCCGCAGTTTGCCCAGGTGCGCGACGACGCCATTGGCTACTTCGAACCCGAAGGCGGTTTTGTACGGCCCGAAGGCTGCATCGACGTGCAACTCAGACTGGCCGAACAACACGGCGCCACGCTGTACAAGGGCGAGACCGTGACCCACATCAGCTCGGACGAACAGGGCGTCACCGTCACCACCGACCAGCGCACCATACGGGCGAACAAACTGGTGGTCACCGCCGGCAACTGGGCGGGCGGCTTGCTCGGCGCGCCGTTCGACAGACTGCTCAGCGTCTATCGGCAAAAACTGTTCTGGTTCGAAACCGAGCCCGACGCGGAACTGGTCGGCCACTCACCCACGTTCATCTTCACTCACGGCCAGGACGACGATTTCTATGGCTTTCCCGCATTGCCGGGGGAGGGCAGTTTGAAGGTGGCGACGGCGCAGTATCACAGCACATCCACGCCCGAGACTCTGGATCGCACAGTCTCGGCCGAGGAAGAACGCGAGATGTACGAACAGCAGGTGAAGGGGCGCATTGCCAGGCTGACGGATCGGGTGGTGAAGTCAGCGGTTTGCGCCTACACCGTCACGCCGGATCGGCATTCATCATTGATGAGCATCCACGGTTGCAGCACACGTTGGTGGTGTCGGCATGCTCCGGGCACGGGTTCAAACACTCGGCGGCGCTGGGGGAGGCGTTTGCGCAGTGGTGTTTGCGGGGGGAGAGTGAGCTGGATCTTTCGTTGTTTTCGGTGGGGCGGTTTGAGAGGGAGTGAAGTAAAGCGAGTGACTGCTATCGGCCATAAGCGGACCTTCGCACGCGACCGCAGGGCTACCTCCTGCGCTAAAGCAGTCTGGTCTTATGAAGATTGGGGGAGAATACCGAGCCGTTGACAGTGATGGCACTCTGATCTAGATTCGACATCTCTTTACGCGTTCATAGCTTGATGGTTTCCATCATTGCTTAGTCAGGCGCTTCGCCAGACTCAATTACATTGCGTTGTTTTATTCCGCAGACAAGATCTGCGGCCCTACGCTCGCTTCGCTCACTCCGGTCCACAGATCTTGTCTGCGGCTGATTCTTGGTAAAGAGCCCACATCGCATGGATCCGCGACAAAGAATTCTTGCAGACGTTGATCTTGAGCAGAGCAAGGTTCATTTCTCAAAAAATCCAATCGTTTTACTTTGCGGGGGACATGTTCCGGAAAAGGAACATGCGGACGCTGACGAGCCTCCAGTCCGTTCTCTTCGCGATGCAGTGAAGCGCAAAGCGCTTCAAATGGCTGTGTCACCGCATATATTCCGCCCCGAAGAAATAAAGTCTTGGCACGAAGATGGTGTCTTCAGAAACCTGATGGATTTCGAAGCCGATCTCGGTAGTGTGTGCTCATTGGTGGCTATCGCAGTTGAAAGCGAAGGTGCGATTGCTGAGCTGGGAGCATTTTCTCAGTTGCCAGACTTCAATAAAAAATTGATTGTTTTTGTTCCTGAAGAATATGCGGGTGCTAGCTCATTTATCAATCTTGGTATTCTTCGCCATATTAAAGAAAAGCATGGCACAGGAGTAAAAATTTATCCTTGGAGTCCAAAATTTCCAAATGACATATCTGATGATGTAGTAAGCGATGTTCTTGAGGATATTGCTGCGGAAATATTAGAGCTTCAAAAAACCCAGGCGTTCAATGTTCATAATAATATTCATCTTATTGTGCTGATTTATGAATTGCTCAGATTGTTTGTCGCCCTTAAGGAAAAAGAGCTGATTGATTCAATAAGAAGCTTAGGTCGTGAGGTGCATAGGGACGACCTAAGGCGAAAGCTTTTTCTTCTTCAGGAATTCAGACTTGTAAGAAAGATTGAGTATAGTGATTCAACGTTTTATGCATGTGATGATGATACTTTCCATAGCCTTCGCTTCGTCTTAAAGTCAGGTATGGCTGTTGACCCTTTGCGATTGCGTGTTGAATGTGTTGATTATTATAAAATAACAGCGGCAGAAAGGAACCGAAACAGAGCGATTGATCGTGCGAAACTGGGAGGCCATAAATGATCCTGTATGACTTTCGCAAGCATATCTCAGAAGTGTTATCCTTGTCTGAGCATGATGTAGCTCGACTGATAGTAAGAGCACCATATGCATACAAACGTTATTTTATACCCAAAAAATCTGGTGGCATGAGGCCTATTGCACAGCCCGCTAAAGAAACCAAAGTAATACAAGGTATTCTTATCGAAAGTTTGTTTGCTCAGCTTCCGGTTCACGAATGCGCTGCAGCATATAAACAGGGTTCAAGCATAAAGGACAACGCAGAGCGGCATAGGCAAAATAGTTATATTGCTAAGTTTGATTTTTCAAACTTTTTCGGATCCATAACTGAATTGGATTTGATAAAGCATTTGTCTTACGTGCTATGTGGGAAATTAACAGCGCAAAGCATAAAGGATATCGCGCGAGTCAGTTGCGTTAGAGAGCGATCTACTTCGCGGCTTGCTCTAAGTATTGGAGCTCCAAGCTCGCCAATTTTGTCGAATTCAATAATGTATTATTTTGATCTGGCAATGGAAGGTTGGTGCAGGGATCGAAGTATAGTCTATTCCCGGTATGCCGATGATTTGACGTTCTCAACGAATGATAAGGGTGTAATGTTTGACGTGGAAGCCTTCATTTTGGAGGTGCTTGAAAATATTCCCTATCCAAGACTTAAAATAAATTCGGAAAAAACAGTGTATGCCTCTAAGAAAAGGCAGCGCCGAATTACTGGACTAATTATAACCAATGATAACAATGTTTCTTTAGGTCGAGATAAGAAGCGATTAATTAGCTCGATGATTCACCATTATGTGCAAAATAAATTAGATGAGGAGTCAATACTCCATCTTCAAGGGTTGATGGGGTTTGCTCAAGATATTGAACCTCTGTTTGTCGCAAAAATGAGGGGGAAATATACAGGGAAAATCATTTCGGACTTGCTTAGGCAAAGAGGAAAAAGAATAAAGTAAAATTATTTGCAATGTTTTGCGGCGCGCACGTCGCCACCGTTGAGTCACCAATATGCTGGGTTGATATTTATTTAAAATCAACGGGTTAATTATGCTTGTAGTTCGGCATTGTGCGACAACAGAATCTGGCCCTCTATAGCATACAAGACATCGATTTTTAGAGCAGGCATATTGACATTATCTTATGGGCGTTATAGTTTTGTTATCATCGCCAATTTGTACGCAAAAAAATAGACGGGTTAAATCACACCATGGACGATCTACAAGATTCCGATATTGTTGTTAGACACGCAAATCTGAAGTCAAAGTGCTGGGTAGTGAGACCTGGATCCAGGTATAGATTTATCAACAATTTCCTCGAGATGGGCTGCATTGCAATGGCGCATCTTGATAACTCTACCCCTGACGAAGATGTCTTTGAGGTTCTTCGTGAAGCTAAGGGTGAAGATGTCTTCACAATTTGTGATGCAATAGAGCCAAATCTAACGATCAATGTGCGGGGACAAGTCCTTTCTTTTTTAAAAGAGATGGCTATTGGCGATGTAGTATTTACTTTGTCGGGATCTAATATCTATCCTGGAATAATTAGCGGAGATCCTTACGTTGCTAGTCAAGCGTTTTCTGACTCTGAACGATTCATCGTTAGAAGATCTGTAACGTGGGGCGATCCAATTGAGCGCAGTAAAATTCCCGTAACTTTGGCTAAAAGCTTTCACGCTTACCAAGCAATATTTTCTCTGGGGGATAACTCAAAAGAAATCCATCATTGGTTGAGTGCTTTTTTTGTAAGTGATGGAACATATTATAGTAGTCTTCGCGTCAATCAGGCTGGCGACCTTAGTCATCATTCATTAAAAAACTTGTCAGAAGTTATGGATAGGCTTCAGGTTTTGTCTCTGATGATTGGGGATAAAGAGGGCTTTGATCTTTCAAGTGATCAAGTAACTCTAGAAACTCTTCTCGATGTGATGAAGCGTTTTGATCGAGAAAGTTTGTTAGTCCTTACTTCGCAACAGGTGATGATGTCGCCTGGAGATATATGGTACGGTTTTAAATCAAATTCACTACGCTCAGGTGTTGCTTTTCTTGTTGGGCTGGCGCTGCTTTTTAATCAATCCATTGCTTTCGCAGATGCGGAGCTGGAGAGAATCAAGGAAGATGTAACTCCGGTGATTACGCAAAACCTTCCAGTTGTTAAGGACAATGTGGATCTGGAAGCTGTTAAGCAGGCGCTTTGGGTGAAGCCTGCTGGTCAGAATCGATCCTTCGTAGACCAAGAACCTTCTCCGGAACTGTTCCCTCAAGATGGCACTCCGCGATACTCAAGCAGGTAGGGATTATGTCGACCATGTGGGTATGGATTATCTGTTTTGGGGCGCTAATCGCCCTAGCGTTTGCCATATATAATTTTAGAGTCGTCCTGCACGCACGCGTGTACGATTTTTTACGACATCATCAAGCTTATAATAATTTTGTTATAGCCTCTTGCGCGCTTGCAACACTTCTCTGGGGGGCATATACCTTTGACGCACTACAGCAGAAAGATCGGGCTTTGGCAGAGCTTGCGGATATCCAAAAGCGAATTAAAGATACAGAGTCTACATTTTTATCTGTAAAAGTTTCAGTGGTTAAAGCTAGTGATGGGTATTATCTAACCCCTACAGTAACTATTAAAAATAGCAGTAACGAAGCTATCTACTTTAAACTTTGTCCGGACTCCCTATCAGTAAGCAGGATCTCATACAATTTTGAGGGGCAAGCGCGGGCTGATAAAACGATTTTCCCTCTGCTCTATGAGAAAATATCCAACAACCCACAAGTGAAAAATAGCCCTCTTTTCGATTTGAGGATTCCAATTGCATCCGAACGAAATCTAAATTTCTTCGCTGCGGTTAAGGAGCCCGGTGTTTACTATGTGACTTTTTCAGCCTTGTCCTCAAAAGATGCTGCGCAAGGAGCTGATATTCAACAATGCAGCTTCAGTTCGAATATTAATATATCAGGGGCGAATAAAATTAATGGAAAAGACTCTATATGGTTCGCTTCTACATACGTAATCGTTAATGGTCAGTAAAGCACCAGTTTTTCCAGTACATGGCGCTGTTAGTTTAGGTATTAATAATCATGCATCAGCGACTGCTTTCGGCCGGAAGCGGTCGTTTGTGGTTGACGTCTTCCGGCCAAAAGCCGACGTCCGTGAGTAGACATTTACGTACCATTGCTACCGTCAGTGTCTCCTAATCTTTTTGCGTTGTGCAGCGATTGATACTGTTCATACCTTTAGAGATGCTGTAATCAGGTGATAACAGTCTTAATGCCCTTGCTGGAAACGTCTGTTGGGAGTCCAGATCCCGCTTCCATGCCCTCAACCCCCTGTAATACACGTATAAGTCGCGAGGAGTATGGATACTGCAATACTCTGCCCGACGGAGGCGTAGCTCACCCTTTTAGAAAGTTTTCACTGGTGTGGGATATATGCTCCTTTTTTTGGAAGGAACTGTAATTTAATTGCTGGCGAGGAATGAAAGTGACAAAGCTATTTGTTGATACGAATATATATCTTGACTTTTATCGAGGTGCACGTGATAGGTTGTCTTTATTTGAAGAGCTAAAAAAACTAAAAGACAAACTCATAATTTCAGAGCAAGGGTATAGAGAGTTTCAGCGAAATCGAACGGCGCAATTAATTAATCTTGCTAAAGAGATTAAGAAAACCTCATCCATCTCGATCTTCACCACGGCGGTGGTGCGAGACATGGTTGAGCATCAAAAAGCAACGCGTCTACAATCCGAGGTTCACAAGCTTGGAAAAGAGTTGGAGAGGAAGATTAACGCAATGCTTGAACCTAAGCCGGGAGACGATCCTGTGCTTGATGCATACGAAAACCTTACTAAAATTTGCACTTTTATAGAAACGGAAGAGAAGCTTATCACCAAGGCTAAAACGCGGAAGATACTAGGAAATCCGCCAATATCACCTGATAGACACTCGGTTTGCGACGAGCTACTGTGGGAGGAGTTGCTTGAATTCTGTGATGAGGATTTGATAATCGTATCAAACGATAAGACGTTCACAGAAAACAAGAAGATTCTTAGGGATGAATTCGCTAGTGTTAATTGTGGGAAAAGCCTGACAATCGTAAAATCTGTGAGTGATGCGCTTAACATTTTAGGTGCGGTTTCAGATCGTTTAGAATCGGTAGAGGCTGATATGGATTTAAACTCCAGAAAACCCCCATCAAGAATGGCCGACTCCATACTGGAAATTGCGATTAGAAAATCATCCCAAATAATCTCAAAGGTCCAAGGCAATTTTTTCACTTTGACAATGAAAAACGTGACTCTGGGCCAAACACTACCTGACGAGCATCATCTTACTGATGCAATAGATGAACTCATGAAAATGAAACTAATCGTAGATGTTGGTGATGGTGTTTATGAGCTAACCGAACAAGGTCGAGCATATGAGCCGTTCGATGACTGAAATCTGTCAATCATACAGAAGCACCTTTCATGCTGATCAGTCAGCCTGTTCTAGAGTGCTACGATTTTCACGAAGTGAAGTCGCTTTTTTAAATTAGGACTCGTTACAACGATTACAATAAAATTCTAATGATTATTCGCTCCCTCAGATAGAAAACGGGGTGCTCGCTTTTCTTTTACTAGCGGCAGCTATTGGCCGATAGCTGCCATTTACTGTGGCAGCTTCGGCTGGCATAGTTTTCTTAAGCCGTCATGACTGAGGGGTTGGCTTTCAGGTCTTCACCTCAACATGATCCAACGCCTGATTCACCGCCAACTCACTCAACATCACCAACTGCGCAATTCCGATCGCAGTCTTGCGATGGGCAGGCTCCAGCGTGGCCGCAAAGTTATTGAGCATTTCACTGGCCGATCCCAATGATTCGCTGGCGTTGGCCAGGAGTGATTCGGTGTTGTACGCCGGGTTGGCCATGTACATGGGGTCGTGTTTGTGGTGGCTGCCCATGATGCGTTGTTGTGGGGTGAGGTAATGGTCGAGCGCGCGTTCGGCCGCTTCGTTAAGGGTTCGAGAATCGGGGAATTTGTAGGGAGATACCGGATCGGTTTCCGGTGGGTTCGGTGTTGGCTTGAACATAGATGTAACTCCAGGGTGAGAAAGTGGAGCCATCAGCCTCGCTACCAAACGAGGGTGGTGGCCATACGGAGGTTGGTAGACCGGTCACCTGGATACCCGGCGCGTCCGAAGACGCCCTACGCATGGCCACCATAAAACAGCGGACGAAAGAGTCCCTGCAATCCGGCGTTGCGATGCGACAGGTAATCCGGGCTACCAAACCCGATCACTGTTTTTCAGTGACCCGGAAACGATAAAACCCGCACCCCAGACGCACAAGCCGGCGGATTCTGGCGTAGTCGTAGGCAATGACGCAAGACGCTGTAGCCGTGGGGAAGTAATGCCGGGCGTTTCTAAACATCATTCGAAAAACGCTTAAACACGCCGCCCTCGCCATGTCGAAATCAGACGCCCATGCCGCTCCGGAATAAAAGCGGACTCCCGTCTGCGGGATAACGCGACCACATCGATTTCATTTTTCCTGTCCGTCCCCATTCTTTCTGGGCACCTACCAACGCACGTCGCTTTTTAAGCTTGATGAAACGTTTCAGCAGGTTTATAAAAACGGCACAACTCCAAGAAAGGCTGCTCCCATGACCCCGCTCAAACTCGTTGTTGCCCTCAGCGCACTGTCCGCAGCTTCCCACGCCATGGCCTGGGATTATGTTCTGCTCGACACCGACAAGGCCGCTCAGAACTGGCAGATCACCAGCCAGCAACTCGGCGTGAAAACCGACAAACCTTTCAGCGTCAGCCTGCGCACCTTGCATGGCGGTCGGCAGGAGGGCGTCAGCATTGTCGACATCGATAACGGCACGATGAAACTCTCAGTGGTGCCGACGCGGGGAATGAACGTCTTGCAGGCCTCGGTCGGCGATGTGCGCATGGGCTGGGATTCGCCGGTCAAGGAAGTGGTCAATCCGTCCTTCATCGAACTCAATGGCCGCGGTGGTCTGGGCTGGCTGGAAGGCTTCAATGAACTGGTGACCCGCTGCGGATACGAATGGGTCGGCCACCCCGGCGTCGACAACGGCGAACTGCTGACCCTGCACGGCCGGGCCGCCAACATTCCTGCGAACAAAGTCACCCTGCACATCGATGAAACGCCACCGTACGCCATCACCCTGCGCGGTGAACTGAAAGAGCAGGCGTTCAAGAAAGTCGACTTTTCTGTCGCCACCGAACTGGTCACCGAACCCGGCAGCGTAGTGTTCGCCCTTAACGACACGCTGACCAACAACGGTGACTATCCGAAGGAATATCAGGCGCTGTACCACAGCAACTTCAGCACCCCGTTCCTGGAGCAGGGCGCTCGTTTCGCCGCGCCGGTGAAACAGGTGTCGCCGTTCAACGACAAGGCCAAGGGCGATTTGGCTGAATGGCAAACTTACCGCGCACCGACCAAGGACTACGACGAAACGGTTTACAACGTCGTGCCGTATGCCGATGCCAAGGGCGATACGTTAACCGTGTTGCATAACAAGGCTGGCAGCCTGGGCGTTTCGGTTGGCTTCAATACGCAGACATTGCCGGTGTTTTCCCTGTGGAAGAACACCGATACCCAAGGTCAGGGTTATGTCACCGGGCTGGAGCCGGGGACGAGTTTTTCCTACAACCGCCGTTATCAACGGCCACTGAACCTGGTGCCCACCATCGGGCCGAAGGAACACAAACAGTTCCGCATCAGCTACAGCTTGTTGGCGGATAAGGCAGCGGTGGACAAGGCCTTGAAGCAGGTGAGCGACATTCAGGGCGGGCGGGAGACCGAGGTGCGGCAAACGCCGTTGGTTGATCTGACCAAGGGCTGACACCGGCCAAAAATGGGGACTGGTTTATTTTTCCTGAATAAATCAATCCCCTTTTGTATTTGATCAAGAGAGCGGGTTCAGCTTTCTTGCGAGTCAAAGTGCTTGATCCGCCACTCAGCCGGCTTCCAGCAATACTGCCGGTTGCAAAGGTGTCGCTTGATAGACCAACAGTTGCCATTGCTCGTCGGTTTTCTGCCAGGCGGTGAGCGTGCGATTGTGAAGATATTTTCGTACGCCACCGGAGGTGACAGTGGTGGTCATTTCACCTAGCGCGATGGCCAACTCGCCAACCCTTGTCACTTTGTCGATCTGATGGTCAAGGGCGTGATAAATGAACTCACGGGAGCGACATTTATCCAGATAGGTTTTCAGGTTGTCGACGACGCCGCTGGAATGAATGTAGGTCAGATCCGGATGGAACAAATAGCTGAAGATATCCAGGTGCCCACCGAGCATCGCGGCGCTGCGTTGTGCTTCGCAGGTTCGGATGACCAGATCGATTTGATCGTTAGGCATCATCTGTTGCTCCTCGCGCTGCCGTGACGATTATTTCAATCAGCAGTCTGCCGCCAAGATCAACACCGTAGCAGGCGCGCTGGGGCCAATGCTGCGGATTGTCACCGATCCATTTTGCCCAGATTTCATCCACTTCGGGTTTGTCGGCCATGTCCGCCAGCAGTACCTGGGCGCTGAGCATGCGCGAGGTATGCGAGCCAAGACCTTCAAGGCTGGCGCTCAGCGTGGCGAGGGCCTGATGAGTTTGTCCGACGATATCCAACGACGTGTCTGCGCTGGTGGCGACTGTGTAAACGATATCGGCGTAGGCGCAGGAACGGCTACGTCCTGCGTGGCCGCTTGGGACGCGTTCAATTGTCTGCATAGTGGGTCTTCATCCAGATTGAAGTGAGGCAGAAGCTGGTATCGACCAGCTTCTATCGTCCATGTTTAAACCGGCTGTGTTGCTTCTTCTGCGGCAATGGCCGCCTGCACGCTTGGACGTGCTTCGATACGCTCCATGAACGAGGCCAGTTCTGGCCAGGTATTGATATCGATGTTGAAGAACGGCAACCATTTAAGAACAGTGAACAGATAAGCATCGGCGAGACTGAAAGTGCCCAGCAGATAGTCATGCTGCACCAGGCCTCTGTTCAGGTAATCGAGGCGTTTGAACAGTTTCTGACGGAAAATTTCCTTTACCGGCTCGGGGATGTCCGAGTTGAACAACGGAGCGCTGCCACCATGGATTTCCGAGGTGATGAAGTTCAGCAATTCCTGCAGACGTGTGCGCTCCCAAGTGCCATTGGCCGGTGCCAGTGAGTTGCCGGGAACCTGGTCGGCGAGATACTGGACGATGGCGGGGCCTTCGGTCAGCACCTGGCCGTTATCCAGCACCAGTGCAGCGACGTAGCCCTTGGGATTGATGTCGCGGAAGTCACGGCCATCTGCCGTGGCTTTGGTTTTGTTGTTGACGCGGATCAGCTCGAAAGGCAGGCCCAACTCCCGCAACACGATGTGCGGTGACAGTGAGCAGGTCATGGGAGCGAAGTACAGTTTCATGAGTATCTCCTTGATAAGAGGGCAACGCGTACCCGAACGTGTTGCCGTATCACGCCAGAAACGGCTGTGAACCTTGTTCCAGACATATTGGTGTCATATCGCTGATCGGTAAAATTACGATCTTATGTGCCCATCATTAGGTCGTCTTATGTCCATTCAGGCGACTTTCGCTTCAATACTGCGAACCGTCATCGGGATGTCACTGCCCAATGTCGACTTGCGGATTTCATTGAGAAATGCCTGCGCGGAGGGCGTGCGTTCACCGGCCGCGGAACACACCAGTCCGAATTCCCGGTAGATCGGTTTGCTCAGTTCAAAGACTCGGATGCCGCGGCGATCCACGGGCAATGTCGAGGCCGGCACGATGGAAATGCCCATGCCTTCGCTGATCAGCGCAAACGCCGTGGTCCAGTCACGCACGGTGATCTTGATGTCTTTAAGGGTGAGGTTTTCTCGCTCGACCAGCGTCTGACCGTTGAGGTGGCAGCCACCGGTCGCCAGGATGAAGGGTTCTTCCACCAGGTCGCTGAGCGCGACCGTGCTGGCTGAGGACTTGCGTGCCAGGTCATGGGTCGCAGGCACCACCGCCACCCACGAGTCGCGTCCCAGCAACAGCGCACCTCGGGACGGGCAGGGGTTCATCACAACGCCGAGGTCGATGCTGCTGTTGGCCAGCCACTGTTCGACTTCTTCGTCAGTGCCTTCGAGTGACACGATTTCGATGCCCGGGTGCAGCCGACTGAAACTTTGCAAAAGCGGCGGCAGGAGATTGGCGAATACCGAAGGGAAACTTGCGAGTTTGATCCGTCCCAAATGACAGCCGCGTGATGCATCCACCAGGTTCTGGATCGATTCGAATTCGCTGAGCATGCGGCGGGCGCGATCAATGATCTGCTGGCCGATGGCGGTCGCGGTCGTCTGCCGTCGATCGCGCACGAATACTTTGACTCCCAGCGCTTCCTCCATTTGCGTCAGGGCCTGGCTGGCGCCTGACTGGGTGATGCCATAGCGCTCGGCGGCGCGGGAAACGTTTTCGGCGTCAGCCACGGCGACCAGCAGTCGCCAATGCATCAGGTTCATCATCTCAGTAGTTCCTCTTATGTTCGGGTAATAGAGAATTAATTTTACGAAGTGTGCGCGCCACCTCAGGATCACCTCCTTAACGCAAAGGGAGGTGTTGGAAAGTGGGCAAAACCCTGTCGATGGATCTGGTGGGCGGACCTGCCTCAACGGCGCCCGTTTTACTGGGCGTGGCGTTGAGCTCGTTCATGGTCGCGCTGGATGTCACAGCGCTGAATGTTGCGCTGCCAGGCATTGGTCAGGACCTGGCAACGGGGATGGACCGGCTGCAATGGATTGCCGGCGCCTACACGCTGGTATTTGCCAGCCTGCTCCTGTCCGCCGGTGCGCTGAGCGATCGTCTGGGGGCCAGAAAAGTGTTCCTGTGTGCCTTGATGATATTCACGGGGGCATCGATAGCCTGCGGATCGGCTGATGGTGTGGTGGCGTTGATTGCCGCGCGCGCCGTGCAAGGTATTGGCGCGGCGTTGATGTTGCCCAGTTCCATGGCCTTGCTGGTCGAGGCCTACCCCGATCCCGAAGCGCGGGCCAGGGCAGTCGCCTTGTGGGGCGGTATCTCGGCACTCGCGCTGGTGAGTGGCCCGTTGTTGGGCGGCATGCTGATACAGCTGGTCGACTGGCGCTCGATCTTTTATCTGAACGTACCGTTCTGCCTGATTGCCCTGGCTTGTTTTGCACTGCGCAGAAGTGTCATTGCCGTTCAGCCCCGTTCCATTGACTGGACCGGACAGTTGCTTTCGGCGCTGGCTCTGGTGTCGTTGATCTTTGCGTTGATTGAAGGCCCGGTTTGGGGCTGGAGGCACCCTTGGGTCATCGCGACTTTGCTGGTGGCAGTGATCGCGGGGCTGGCATTTATCTATTCCCAGCGGGTGCAGCGTGAGCCGATGCTGCCGCTGAGTCTGTTTCGATCCAGAACATTTTCTGCGGCGATCGGCGCCGGATTTCTGCAAACGCTGGCGTACTACGGCAGTCTGTTCGCGCTGCCGTTCGCGTTGCAGGGCCAGGGCCGCACGCCTGTCGAGATTGGCGTAGCGATGATTCCGATGACCATTGCGACGGGGGTAATGGCCAGTGTTTCAGGGCGATTGTCCAACGTGTTCGGTGCTCGCACCGTGGGTGCAGCAGGCATGTTGTGCGGTGCGCTTGGCGCGGCATTGCTCGCGTTGTTCGGCCTTGATCCTGTGTGCCTGGTGTCTGGCGGTCTGTTGATCGGTCTTGGTGGTGCGACCTTGCCGGTGATCGTCGGTGCCTGTCTGGCGAGCGTGCCCAATGGCAAGGTCGGCGTCGGTTCCGGCGTGCTCAACGCAGCGCGCCAATCCGGCGGGGTGACGGGGATTGCCTTGCTCGGCGCGGCCCTGGAAGGATCGGGACACGCCACCGGCGCGCTGTCGATCATTGCGCTGTCGTTCGTGGCTGCGGCTGTGCTGACCGTGATGCGGCTCTACACCGATGAAGTCGATGTAGTCAGTGAATGCTGACCGGCGCGCCGAAGCTTGCCAGTGAGGTTTTGAAGAAGTGATGTGGCATTCGCCTGCCAGCGCCCATTGGCGCGGGCAGGTAAATGCCACGGTCATGTAGCGGTTCGGGTTGTGAAAGAGCGATTCGTCAAGACGTTGATGTGCGCTTGCCGAAGATGCAGCCAACAATGGAGTTCAACCCCAGCGACGTACCGTCCCGCAATCCAGCCCCAACAGGTCGAGCATGCGGCCTACCGTGTGATCAACCATGTCCTGGATCGATTGCGGTCGAGCGTAAAACGCCGGTACCGGCGGCATCACGATGCCGCCCATTTCACAGACCTGCGTCATGCTGCGCAGATGGCCCACGTGCAACGGTGTTTCCCGAACCATCAGAACCAGTGGCCGGTGCTCTTTGAGGGTTACATCGGCGGCGCGGGTGAGCAGGCTGCCGCTGATGCCGACGACGATGCGTCGTTCAGGGCTGCTCATGGGTATCCACCGTATTGTCGAATGCGCTGACCGATGGAGCTTCACCGGGCAGACCCAGATCGGACCAGCGTTCACGCACTCGCGCATAGACCGAGGGGCGCAACAGGGTACGCATCGGGAAGTTGCGAATATTGCGGTAATCCTTGCAAGCGTTGATCAGCGCCTTGGAGCCAAAGAAGCGTTTCTCTGGTGGATTTTGTGCCGGGTCCAGCGGTGAGCCGCGGGTGTTGCGCAGGATATCGATGTCATCACTGGGGGTTGCGCGCGTGGCCATCGCCCACAGCACCTGGTTCATGTCGGTGGGATCGACATCCTCATCCACGGCGACTATCCACTTGGTTATGTAGGCGCCGCCGGGTACCTGGCCGGCAAGTGCCAATGCTTGCGCAGCATGCCCGGCGTATTTCTGTTCAAGACTGATGACGATCATGCCGAATGCTCCGGCGGCAGCGGGCGGACAATACACCCCCTGTATGCCCTGGATGCCGAGCTTGTCGAGGTCGCTCCAGATCTTGGCCGAGCGAATGGTGGAGAAAAACGCACTTTGCTCGTTCGACGGAAAATCGGCCATCAATGCATTGGTCAGAATCGGTCGGTTGCGGTAGTGCAGGGCAGTGACTTCGATCAGTGGGCAATCGATGTCTTTGTAGCCGTAGTAACCGGTGAACTCACCGAAAGGCCCTTCCTCACGCGTCGAGCCGGGACGGATCAGGCCTTCAATGACGATCTCCGCGGCGGCGGGAATCAATAAATCGGAATGTTTTGCCCGTACCACTTCGATGGGCTTTCCTTTGATGCCGCCGGCAAAGTCATATTCGCTGACGCCTGGCGGCAAGGATTGCGACCCCACCACCATCATCAAGGGATCGACCCCCCACGCCGCTGCAACGGGCAACGCCTCGCCCTTGGCCCATGCCTGATGAATGTGACGCAGAGCATCCTTGCCCGGTGCCAGCGACAGACCGACTTCCCGTGGCCCCTGAATCATCATGCGATAAGTGCCGACATTCAGGTAACCCGATGCCTGATCCCGGGTGAATACCGCGTCCGCGGTCCCGGCGTACGCACCGCCATCTCGAGGCCAGTGCCTGGGGATCGGAAGGCGGGTGAGGTCAATGTCATTGCCAGTGAGTGTGTTCTGGTAGATCGGCGCGCTTTCGGCGTTGATTTCCAGTGGGGCCAGGCTGTGTTTGAGCTTGTCCTTTGTACGACGGATCAGCTCCATCGTCGGTGTATCCGGCGCCTCTTCGAGAGTAATCGCGGTGCGGGCCACGCTCGGGCCGAAGATATTCCACAGGTGGCGCAGGCCCAGTGGCGAATCTTCCTGGTCGAACAGCACAGCGGGGGAGTGGCTCTGGCGGGCCACCAGATAAGTGATGGCGCTCATTTCTTCGATTGGATCGACAACAGAGGAGACGGTCTGCAATTCGCCGATTTTCCCGGCTCGTGCCAGCCAGTCGCGCAAGTCGGCAACCGGTTCAATCAATTCGTTCATTTTCATTATCCGCAGGGACTGAAATGGAAAAACGACGGGCGCATGGATGCGCCCGTCGTCAGGAGATCAACGTTTGTCGATCGAGTACTTTCCAGGCCCCAGAAGGCAGAGGAAAAGGAAGCCGCCGGCGATGCTCACATTCTTGAAGAAGTGCACGAACAACGTGTGATGATCGACCGGATTGGTGCTGTTCCAGAACGCATGGCCGATGATTCCGGTCCCGATGGTGTACACCACGAAGATCGCCGCGATCGGCCGAGTCCAGAAACCGAACAACAGCGCCAGACCACCGAAGAACTCGATGATGGTGGCGACGATGGCAGTGAACTCGGGTATCGGGGCGTCCACTGATTTCAGGTAGCTGACAAAGCTTCCATGATCGGTGACGTAGGTGAAGCCGAAGTATCCGTACAGGATCAGAATCATGATCCGTGCGATGAGGATCATCGCGTCGCGCTGGTCGTCGAATAGCTGATAGCGTAGGTACATTCCATTGCTCACAAGTCAGATTGGATAAGGGATCGTGCTGGCCGACTCTGGATCGGGCAGGTGAAACGCACGATCGAACACTTGAGGGTTCACTGCGTTTTCGGGGTTTGGTTGTGCGTCGAACACGTCGAGAACGTTGCCCGCCGCCAATTTCGCCATACGGCTGACCGCCTCGCGGGAGACCCCCGCCAGGTGCGGCGAGCAGATGACGTTGTCGAGACTCGGCAAACCGCTGCCATGCACCGGCGGTTCTGGCAGGAACACATCCAGCGCGGCACCGGCCAGACGTTTTTCCAGCAATGCCTGATAGAGCGCCTGCTCGTCGACAATGCCGCCACGGGCGGTGTTGATCACGTATGCCTGAGGTTTCATCAGGGCCAGCCGTTCGGCGGACAGCAAACCGATCGTTTCATCGGTCTTCGGACAATGCAGGCTGACGTAGTCGGCCTCCGCCAACGCATGTTCCAGAACGGCAACCGGTTGCGCACCGGGAGGCAACTGTTGCGGTGCAAGGTACGGGTCATACACCTTGACCCGCATGCCCAGTGCCAGAAGAAGCGTGGCGACACGAGCACCAATTCGACCACATCCGATCAACAGCGCTTCGCGACCTTCCAGTTCACTCGGCAGGTACTCGTAGCGCCGATGCCAGTTGCCGCTGCGCACCAGGTGGGTGAGTGCCTCGGTACGTTTGGCCAGCGACAGCATGAACCCAAGCGTATGCTCGGCCACTGCCCGGTGGTTGGCGTTGGCACAGACCATCACCGCAATGGCTGCCTCGGTCATCACCGGGATATCGACCGCATCGAAACCTACGCCGATTCGCGACACGACTTGCAAGCCTGGTGCCCGCTGCAACTCGGCGGCGCCGAACCGGGTCAGGCCGAGGATCACTCCATGGACAGCGTCGAAACTCTCGAGCAAGGCGTGGAACTGGCTCTGCGGGATCGTATTCTCGAACTCCACCACTTCGATATCGTCACGCTTGCGCAACATCTGCTTGCCTTCGTCGCCCAGAATGTGAGCGATCAAAACGCGTTTGCGGCTCATGCGACCTGCTCCTGTAACGCATTCCCGGCAAAGAACTCACCGTCGTTGACACCAATGCGAAACATCACCCGCCGAGCTTCTCGCGGCAGTTCGGTCGCGCAATGCAAGACAGAGCGGTTATCCCATATCAGCAAGTCGTGTGGCTCCCACTGATAGTTGAAGATCCGCTCTGGGGTCAGCGCGAACTCGAACAGCTCGTCGAGCAATGCCTTGCTCTGTTCTTGCGAATAGCCGTTGATGTTCACGGTATAACCCGGGTTGACGTAAAGACTTTCCCGCTGAGTGCGCGGGTGTACAGCCACCGTCGGGTGAGTGCTGGCGGGGAATGTCTGCTCGAGGCGTGCGAAAATTTCCTGTATCGACTCCCCGACATCGTCTTCCTTGACTTTGTAAGTCCAGCGCACATCGTGTACTGCCTGACGATTCCTGACACGCTCGTACAGGTCCTTCGGCAAATCGTCATACACCGATTGCATATCCACGAACAACGTATCGCCACCCGTTTCGGGCAGTTGTTGTGCGTGCAGCATGGTCAGTGGCAGTGGTTTGGCCAAATAGCTGGAGTCGCTGTGCCACATGTTGCCGAGCTTGCGTGCACCTACCGCACCTTCGCCATTACGGTTATTGATCACCAGAATGTTCGGGTAGTCAGGGTCGTGGTAACTCTTGAGCTTGAACTGCTCAAGTTCCCCGAAGCACGCGGCGAACTGTTGATAACCGTCCCGGGTCAACCTCTGATTTTTCAACGCCACCACTTTGCGTTCGTAGACAAGTTCCTGAATGGCACGAATCTCATTCAGGGACGCTGTATTGATATCGAAATTCGTCACCGCGGTGACAAAGGTGTCCGCCAGATCCGTTCGTTTCACGTTGAAAGTCTCCTGCACGACGTCGGTCAAACAGCCAGCGCGGGCTGGACCTGGCCAACACCAGGGCTGACTTGCGATGAATCGCTGCTTTTGAGCATCAGGCTCAGGTCGAGAATATCGGCCGGGTTGTGAGCGCAGGTGACCGACATGCGCAGCGCTGCCTGACCGCGCGGTACGGTCGGGAAGAACACGACAGACGTGTAGTGGCCCTGTTGCAGCAGGTATTCGCCTTTGGCGATGGCTTCTTCTTCGTTACCGATGCGCACGATACGGATCGGCAGTTCACTGCCGCTGGTTTCCGTAGGGATCAGGTTGTCGAACAGCTGCATGTTGTTGCGCAGCGCGCGTTGCAGTTTATGCAGTTCTGGTGTGGCATGAATTTGCGCCGAAGCCAGTGCCGCGCCCACGGCCGCCATGTTGGGTGCGCAGGAGAATCCGTAGGTCGGCGCATAGCGACGAATCGAATTCTCGATATGTCGGGTGCCCAACATCAACAGACCGCCCGCTGCGCCGTAGCCCTTGCCCAGCGATGCGGCGACGATGGTGTTCTCGTCCAGACCGTCGAGTTGCGAGCGGACAAAACCTTCACCGTGCTGACCCACCACCGAAATGCCGTGGGCGTCGTCCAGATAGACGAACAGACCGTATTTGTCCTGCAGCGCGCGCAATTCGCGGACCGGCGCAGCGCCGCCCATCGAGTAAGCGCCGTCGCCGACGTAGGCAACCTTGCGCCCGCTTTTGCACAAACGCTCCAGGTGGTCGAGGTCGTTGTGCTCGATGACGATGACTTCAGTCTCTTCGCGCAGGACCGGAATGTGATATTGCAGAGTCACGTGGGCAAAGCGGTCGAACGCGATCAGCGGCTTTTCACCGCCCGTGAACAGCCCGGCGGCCAGCAGGGGCAGGGCGCCCATGTTGGCGGCAGCCACAGTCGGGAAAACCACCACGCCGTTTACATCGAACAATTTGGCGAGGGTTTCTTCCAGACGCATCAGTGGCTCTGCGGTGAGACGAGTGCGGGCCACCGAAAAGTGCGTCGACGGGGTTTCATCCATCGAGGCCCTGGCAGCTGCGAGGACTTTCGGGTGAGCGTCCAGGTTGAGGTACCCACAGCGGGTGTAATCGATGACTTCCCTGCCGCTGGTGGCGATTTCGATACGGCGGTTGTCCAGTACGCGGCAGGAAACCCCCATCAAGCCTTTTTCATACGCAGCATCGAAATGCGGGCGGCTGATTTCAGCCATTCTCGAGGCATTGCGCGCTTTGAGTTGTGGTGTTTTTTCGTCGGCGCTGTTGTTGATTTCAACTGTCTTATTCACGGCGATCTCATCCTTTGAGTGGTTGTTTCAAGCCGTTGTGGCTTGAAAACAGCACTAGAATCCCCGACCGCTGAAACATTTTGCAAAGGACTTCTTGGGTGATACCTTATGACAAAATCTCATGAGCATAACGAAGTCTTATGGTCGCCAGAATTCCCTCTCTCAATGGATTGAAAGCGTTTGAATCTGCTGCGCGCCACATGAGTTTCACCAAGGCCGCCGAAGAGTTGAATGTCACGCAGACGGCCATCAGCCATCAGATCCGCCGACTTGAAGATGAGCTCGGCGTTCGCCTGTTTCTGCGGCTCAAGGATGGTCTGGCGCTGACTACCGAAGGTCATGCGTATCTGCCCGGAATTCGCTCGGCTTTTCATGAGTTGCGTTACTCCACGGAAATGCTGCTGGAATCGACCAACAACAGCGCATTGACCATCAGTACTCTGGTTTCTCTTGCCTCCAAATGGTTGTTGCCGCGTCTGGCGTCTTTTCAGGAGGCGTTTCCCAATATTGACGTGCGTGTGACCGCTTCGACCGATCTCGTCGACTTCCGCAAGGGCGGCATAGACGCCGCCATCCGCTACGGCTTTGGCGACTGGAAAGGGTTGCGGGCGGACTGGCTGATGTCAGACGAAATCTTTCCGGTGTGCAGCCCCAAGCTGCTGACCGGCCCCATGGCCCTGAAGAACCCCGTTGACCTGGCCAATCACAAGTTATTGCAGGTCAGCGGGATGACCAGCAATGACTGGAACATGTGGTTGAGTGCTGCGGGTCAGCCGAAGAAGCTGGCTGAGGGCACTCGGCTGACGTTCGATCTGGCGATGATGGCGGTACAGGCTGCCATCGACGGATTAGGGGTCTGTATTGGTCGATCGACCTATGTCGATGACGATTTGAAGGCCGGGAAATTAGTGGCGCCATTCAACCTGAAACTGAAATCCGATCTGGGCTTTTATCTGGTGACACCGCTGGAAATCGCCAACTCGAAGAAAGTCGTGGCGTTCCGGACCTGGCTGATTGATCTTGTACAAGGCGCTGGATCTGCAGCGATCGAATCAGTTCACGCATAAAGGCGTGTGCAAATTGATTGGCCGTTGCGCTGTTGCATCTCTGCCACGCGATGTTCAACGCAGCACTTCGACTGTCCCGCAACAATCGGCGACTGGCGCGCCTCGAGCATTGGGTGAGTCTGGCTGAATGTGCCGGGATTCACCCTCGGGATTCACCATGTCGAAATCAGACGCCCCCATGCCGCTCCCAGGCTATTTGCGATCAACGCCAGGCACGTAAGGTGACGCATCATTTCATCGCCCTGCGTCGTTGTCCGACCGAGTTGTAACGCTGCAGCGCTTGAGGTGCGCCGCTCTGGAGCAGGGCAACAGGAAGAAATGATGATCGCCTGACACGTCGTCAGTACGCCCAAACGTCGATCACCAGAGAACAACAAAAACAATGAATAGCTTGAACTCGAAGGACTCGAACGGTCAGTTGGCGCAGGGCTTCAAGCCGCGTCATGTCACCATGCTTTCCATTGCCGGCATCATCGGTGCCGGGCTGTTTGTCGGCTCCGGCCACGCCATTGCCGCCGCCGGCCCGGCTGTCTTGCTCGCTTATCTCTTCTCCGGTCTGCTGGTTGTGCTGGTCATGCGCATGCTCGGCGAAATGGCCGTGGCCCATCCGGACACGGGATCGTTTTCCACCTACGCCGATCAGGCCATCGGCCGTTGGGCGGGGTTCACCATCGGGTGGTTGTATTGGTGGTTCTGGGTGCTGGTCATTCCGATTGAAGCGCTGGCCGCCGGGCATGTCTTGAACCAATGGTTTCCTCAGGTCGATACGTGGCTGTTCGCATTGTTGTCGATCATTTTGCTGGTGGTGACCAACCTGTTCAGCGTGTCCAAATACGGCGAGTTCGAGTTCTGGTTTGCGATGGCCAAAGTGGTGGCGATCATCGGGTTCATCGGCCTGGGTTTTGCGGTGTTGATGGGCTGGATTCCGGAACGTGAGGCCAGCGGTTTGAGCAGATTGATGGAAGAGCACGGTGGATTCGCGCCCAATGGTTTGTCGGCGGTTGTCGGGGCCTTCATCACGATCATGTTCAGTTTTATCGGGACCGAAGCGGTGACCATCGCGGCCGCCGAATCGAGCAACCCGGCGCAGAACATCGCCAAGGCGACGCGCTCGGTGATCTGGCGCATCGGCGTGTTCTATCTGCTGTCGATTTTCGTGGTGATTTCCGTGGTGCCCTGGAACGATCCGCTGCTGGCGTCCGTTGGCTCTTACCAGCGCGCGCTGGAGCTGATGAGCATTCCCCACGCCAAGTTTCTGGTCGATGTGGTCGTGCTGATCGCGGTGGCCAGTTGCATGAATTCATCGATCTACATTTCCTCGCGGATGCTGTTCTCGCTGGGGCGTCGCGGCGATGCCCCGCAACCACTGAAAGTGACCTCCGCTGCGGGCGTGCCGAGGGCGGCGGTGATCGCCAGCACCGTGATCGGTGCCGGGGTGACGCTGTTCAGCTATTTCATGCCGGCCGGGTTGTTCCAGTTTCTACTCGCCAGCTCCGGCGCGATTGCGTTGCTGGTGTATCTGGTGATCGCGATCTCGCAATTGCGCATGCGCCGGATGTTGCGTCGGCAGAACGTCGAGCTGACGTTTCGCATGTGGCTGTTTCCGTGGCTGACGTGGCTGGTGATTGCGTTCATCTGCGCCGCGCTGGCGGTGATGATGGTAACGCCCGAGCATCGCCTGGAAGTGACGTCGACCATCGGCCTGGCGCTGGCGATTTCCTTTATCGGACTGGTGACCACGCGGCAGCATGGGCAGGCGAGGGCGGCGGTTGCGGCGGGCAAGGCCTAGGTTTTTCTGATGCTTGAACGGTGGGGCTGGCCCCGGCTTGGGCGCGGGGGATGTCCGATCACCGGGCTTCGGCTCGCAGCCAACGTCTGACTTCGCCCTGTATCGCATAGGCCGGTGCCTCGACCGCATTGAAATCCTGCGTATACCGCTGAGCGAACCCATCGACGCCCCATTCCTGAAACTGCTGCACGTGCTTCAGTTCGTGGGCCCAGAGCGCGACGTTGTGTTCTGCGGTTTCAGCGTCGCGGAACAGGATGATGTCGATCAGCGTCACTGCACCGACATCCGGGTTTTGAAGAATGGCCGTGGCGGCGTTGTATTGGCCGTCGTCGGTGATTTTGTAGTGCGCGGCATCGAGGACGCCAGGGTCATACCAGCGCAGAAGTTGCTCCCGAATGTGCGGCGGAATCGGTTTGATGTCGGTGCTGGCGGCTTCAGCGCGGGCCTGGGTCAAGGCCATCGCCAGAGCGGGTGTTGCGAGCCGCAAGAGGTCTTCAGACAGGCGCACCGGGTCCGGCAGGCAAATGCAGCTGTCGAGACACACTTGTTTTTCGCCGGCAGGGCATGGTGCAGCCTGGGCCGGTGCTACAAGGGCAAGCCAGGTGACGAGGCTGATGAGCGTGGAGGGCATGGGCGCTTTTCGATCGTAAGGCCGCACCAGAGAAAGGGATCAGGCACAACGCGACAAACAACGCGTTGCGCACCGACCCCATTGGACCTCAACCGCGTTTCGGCAGCTTCCAGTTCGGGCGAATGAAGTGGCAGGTGTAGCCATTCGGAATGCGCTCGAGGTAATCCTGATGCTCCGGCTCCGCCTCCCAGAACGGTCCCGCCGGTTCGATTTCGGTGACCACACGACCTGGCCACAGGCCCGATGCGTCGACATCGGCCGCAGTGTCTTCGGCGATATCACGTTGCTGCTCGTTCAGGTAATAGATCGCCGAACGATAGCTCGGACCGAGGTCGTTGCCCTGGCGGTTGGGCGTGCTGGGGTCGTGGATCTGGAAGAAGAACTCGAGGATCTGCCGATAGCTGATCACGGTGGGGTCAAAGACGATTTCGATGGCCTCGGCGTGGTTGCCATGATTGCGGTAGGTGGCGTTCGGCACATCGCCGCCGGTGTAACCGACCCGCGTCTGCAGCACGCCGGGGTAGCGGCGCAACAGATCCTGCATGCCCCAGAAGCAGCCGCCGGCGAGGATTGCAGTTTCGGTTTGAGTGGTCATGGCATGTCCTTCCTCTCGAATGGGTCGCAGATGTTCCTTGATATGAGGGAGTGTGGGCTGATTCCAAGGTTGATTCGGTAAATAAATCGTGAAGCGTGGAGTTGGGTGGTGGTCATTGCACTCAGCGATCCATGCGCGGCATCGCCGCAATCGGCTGGATTTGCCGGGAAGCCTGCGCCGAACACCAGCGATTCCGGCCTTGTTGCTTGGCCTGATACAAACAGGTATCGGCTGACTTGAGCAAACTGGCCGGGGTCACCGTCTCGTCTACCGGATAGCGGGTGGTGATCCCGGCGCTCGCGGTGACATACCCCAGCGGGTGCGCGGCATGTTCAATCTCCAGCGAACGAATGGTCTGCAGAATGTCTTCAGCCACCTGAATCGCCCCGGCGCTGTCGGTGTTGGGCAGCAGCACGGTGAACTCCTCGCCGCCGTAGCGCACGGCCAGATCCGAGGGCCGCTTGACCGCTTTGCGGATACCGTCGCCGACCGCGATCAGGCAATCATCGCCGGCAGCGTGGCCGTACTGGTCGTTGTAGCGCTTGAAGTAGTCGACATCGAGCATGATCAATGACAGCGGCGATCCCTGACGGCGTGCCAGACGAATCTCGTCCGTCAGCGCCGCGTCCAGGCGCCGGCGGTTGCCCAGGCCGGTGAGGCTGTCGGTCAGCGCCATGTCGCGCATCGTTTTGTGCGCGGAACGGATCTCCCGCTCCATTGCCATCCGCTGACGCAACTGGCTCAGCACGATGAGCCCGAAACAGGCCAGCACCAGAATCAGGAACACCAGCACGAAACCGTTTTTCAGCAGATCCTGGCGCCACGGCGCAATGATGGAGTCACGGGACAAACCGGCCTCGACCACCAGCGGGTAGGTGGTCAGCGCGCGATAGCCGTAAAGGCGTTCGGTGTCGTCGACCACCGCCCTGATCTGGACAATACCCTGGTTGGCGTTGGGCAGGTAGGTCTTGAAGATCTCGCTGTTCGCCAGGCTTTTGCCGACCACCGAGGCAATGAACGGCCGGCGCACAAGGATCGTGCCGTCGCGCATTGCCAGCACCAGTGCGCCTTTGTCATCGATGCGGAAGTCACCGTAATAGTCGACGAAATAACTGACCTTGACCGTCCCCAGCAACACGCCGGCGAACGAGCCGTCGGGGTTATTCAAACGCCGCGAGATCGGAATGATCAGGTCATGGGTGGAACGGCTTTCCACCACCTGGCCGATGCGCACACCTCGGTCTTCATGGGTGCGGTGGTACTGAAAATAATCGCGGTCGGCGTTGTTGGCCGTCTCGGGCGTGACCTCCTTGTCGGTCACGATCCAATGGCCGTCCGGGCCGTAAATGAACAGGCCGTGCAGCTGCGGCATGATCTTCGATTGCTGAATGAGCAGTTTGTGAATCCGCGCCACATCGAGGTTCTGCAACCCATCGCCCTCGACACGCTCGGCCAGCCCGGCGGTCAGCACATCGACCTGGCGAATGGTGTCCTCGGCGTGTTGCGCCGTGGCGCGGGCGAGGTTGGTTACCGAATCACGCGCAGAAGCGAAGACCGAACGATAGTCGCGCCACGTCCGCCAGCTCTCGACCGCCAGAAAGGCCACAACCACCATCAGCATGAAACTGACGGTCAGCCGAAAGGTCGAGCCGGCGTTCACGCCTTGGCGGGGTTCGCGCGGTGCTTGATCGGGAGTGGGCGCTTGCGTGTTGCGTCCGAGCATCAACATTTCCCTGGAGGTCGTTCTGAGCGGGTGAGCATTATGACAAGGATAGGCGCGAAGGTCGGGCTGGCTGTGTGAACTGCCTGGCAGTTTGAGTTGATTGTCCGCTTTGGGTTGACGGTTAAACGCTTTTCAGACGATTTATCGCTTTAAGGCGAGTCAGTAATCTGTGCCCATCTTGAACGCAAACGCACTTCCACAACTAAAAAGGGATTCACACATGAGCACTCCAACCTACAACCGCCTGAACAAAGACGACGCCGTAGTTCTGCTGGTCGACCACCAGACCGGCCTGATTTCTCTGGTTCAGGACTTCTCGCCAAACGAGTTCAAGAACAACGTATTGGCGCTCGCTGATCTGGCCAAATTCTTCGAATTGCCGACCATCCTCACCACCAGCTTCGAACAGGGCCCGAACGGCCCGCTGGTGCCGGAACTCAAGGAAATGTTCCCGGACGCGCCGTACATCGCCCGCCCAGGCCAGATCAACGCCTGGGACAACGAAGACTTCGTCAAGGCGATCAAGGCCACCGGCCGCAAGCAGATCATCATTGCCGGCGTCGTGACCGATGTGTGCGTAGCGTTCCCGACCCTGTCGGCGCTGGCGGAAGGGTTTGACGTGTTCGTGGTGACCGACGCCTCCGGCACCTTCAACACCACCGTGCAGCAAGCCGCGTGGAACCGCATGACCCAGGCCGGCGCGCAGATGATGAACTGGTTCTCGGTGGCCTGCGAACTGCACCGCGACTGGCGCAACGACATCGAAGGCCTGGGCAACCTGCTGTCCCAGCGCATCCCGAACTACCGCAACTTGATGAACGGCTATGCCGCACTGACGGCGCATCAGAAATAACCGGATGCCGGATGGACGAAAGCCTGCTTTGAAAAAAGCAGGCTTTCGTCGTTTTTACCGCAAACAGCAGAGCAGGGTGCTCGTCGCCTCAAACCGTGACGACAATCTTCCCGACCTGCTGATTGGCCTCAAGAAAACGATGCGCTTCCTGAATGTCATCCAGTGCGAATGTCCTGGCAATGATCGGTTGCAGCGCACCCGAAGCCAGCCCGTCGCCGATGAAAGTCTTGGCGCGCGCCAGGATGGCCGGGTCGGAGACGATCTCCGTGTAGAGGTAACCCTTGAGGGTCAGGCATTTGCCGAGCACGGTGAACAGCGGGAACGGCGTTGGCTCCGGGCTCAGGGCGCCGTACTCCAGCAGGATGCCGCCCCGGGCCATGCTTTGGGTCAGCGGTTCGAACGACGGGCCGCCCACCGGATCGAACACCACTCGCGCGCCTTTGCCGTCGGTCAGCGCCATGACCGCTGCAACCATGTCTTCTTCGTCGCTGACGATCACGTGCGCCGCGCCGGCGTCGAGCAAGGCCTGTTTCTTGGCGCGGGTTCGAGTGACGGCAATCGAGGTGGCGCCGACCATTTTCGCGATCTGGAAGGCTGCCAGGCCGACGCTGCTGGAGGCGGCGGTGACGATCACGAAATCGTCCTTTTGCAATTTGGCCTGTTCGACCAGCGCACCCCACGCGGTGACGTATTGCATCCAGGACGCCGCCGCTTGTTCAAACGACAGGTTTTGCGGGTGTTTGACGGTGAGGTGGGCGGGCACGTTGGCCAGTTCGCCGTAAGTGCCCCAGCGCGCGATGTCCAGCGGCGGAATCAGGCTGACGGCATCACCGATGTTGAATTCACTGACGTTGGCGCCAACCGCCACCACCACTCCGGCAGCCTCGTAGCCGAGTCGACTGGGGAACTCCGCTTCCTGCAGATAGGCGTGGTTGCGGAACATCACTTCGGCGCGATTCAGACCAAAGGCTTTGACCTCGATCTGCACTTCGTCCACTGCGGGCGCCGGGACGTCGACGTTTTCCAGTTTCAGGACGCTCGCGTCACCGTATTCATGAATCCTGACAATGCGTGCCATCTGTACTTCCTCGGTTATCGATGATATTGCACCGACGTGATCCGGTGCCATGGACGCCAATTTAGGCTTTGGTCTGCTCCGGATAAAGGCCTAGGATGGCGCAACACTAGAAACAACGAGTTTCCAATGGATCGCCTCACACTCATGGGCACCTTCGTCAAAGCGGTGGAGCTTGGCTCCTTCAGCGCGGTGGCGGACGAACTCAACCTGTCCCCGCAAATGGTCGGCAAACAAGTGAAAATGCTCGAGCAGCATCTGGGCGTTTCGCTGCTCAACCGCACCACCCGCAAGCAAAGCCTCACGGATTTCGGCCGCACGTTCTATCAGCGGGCGAAGCTGATTCTGGCCGACATGGACGCCGCCGAAGAAATGGCCGCCGTGACTCGAGGTGTGCCCAGCGGCCGGTTGCGGATCAATGCGCCTGTCACGTTCGGCGTCAGTTCGCTGTCGCCGAAGCTGCTTGAGTACATGGTTCGTTATCCGCAAGTGTCGGTGGACCTGACACTGTCGAATGAACTGGTCGACCTGGTGGACGGCGGATACGACGCGGTGTTCCGCATCGGCGAACTCGCCGACTGTGGCCTGAAGGCACTGCCGCTGATGCCCTATCAAATGGTGCTGTGCGCAGCGCCGTCCTACCTTGCACGCCGCCCACCTATCACCACGCCTTGGGACCTTCAGGAACATGAATGCCTGGTGTTCGCCTATTCGGACGGCCGCTCACACCTGCGATTCGAAGCCCCGGAAGGCTGCATCGACGTGCCGATTAAAAGCCGATTGACGATTAATCAGGGCGATCCGTTGCTGTCCGGAGCAGTGGCGGGGCTGGGGGTGGTGATGCTGCCGCTGGAGCTGGTCAAGGATTCGCTGCGAAGCGGGACGCTGGTGAGTCTGCTGCCGCAGTACAAGGTGCCGGTTTCGCCAATGAATCTGTTGTATGCGCCGGATCCGAGGCTGACGCCGAAGTTGAGGAGTTTTATTGATTTTGTGCGTGCAACGTTTGGATAAGAGCTGCATTGAGTGATGGAGGCTTAACGATCAGAGATTTGTCGCAACAAAATCCCTGAATCCGAGCTTCACATACTTTCGCGACTCATCGACAATGCGCGCTCTGTTCCGGGGTAGTTCAGCGGTAGAACACTCGGCTCCTAACCGGGTGGGCGCTGGTTCGAATCCAGCCCCCGGACCCACTACATAGTAGGTCACAAGGAAGTATGTCCAGGCCTGAGGATGAATCGGGTGCGCTCGGCGGAATAAACGCCGGTTATGCGCACTTTCAACTGTCTCGCGGGCTCACTGCACGCGACAACGACGCCAGTCCGAAAGCACTTGCCCGGATCGAACGCTGGCAAAAGGTTCTCGAAAACCTGATGCATGGCCGTGCACTGTATGGCTCGCGAACACCGTTTGCCGACCTGCCAGAATGGATCACGCTGGAAGTGGCCACTGGCGGCTTTGCAACGGGTAACCTTCTGGCCGGTGGCGAGCTGACCGCTCATGAGCGCCTGTTGGCGTCATCGATTCCCGGCATTCGAGCGGGTTACGAACGGCTCGATTTGAATAGGTGGCATCTTTCAGACGAAGGCGTCAGAACGCTGCAAGAGCGATTGACGAACGAAGACTATCGGATAGATGTACCGGAAGAGGCCGCGTTGCTGACAGTGGCCTGGTTTCTGGGGCAACAACGCGTCGAAGAAGCCAGGACGTTGATCGAGCAGATCGCGCCTTTCTTCGAACGAGTGCGTTTCTTTCCCGCGGCAGCCAACGAGCGCCCGCTCTCGATGGCTGAAGTTGAAGTTTTCAATGCTGGCCAAATCAGCCTGCGCCTGTCCGTTCTCTCACCCCAGCCTCGTCTTGCCGTTCAAAAGCATGTTGTTGAACGCAGGTTGCCTCTCTACGACGCGGCGGTCTCGCTATTCCTGCTGACGTACAACGATGGTTGGCCTTGCCGGCATTACTCTGAAGGGTGGTTCGAGCGTGCTTCGGTGCTTGGTAAAGAGTTTGATAACGCCACTGAGGCTGATCCCCGTCGTACGGATAATTTCAGTGATCGAGTGACGGAGTTGCTGGCATTGCTCAAGCAATGCTCTATCGATCCTGCATCGCTAACGGGGCGCCAGGTTGGGCGAATTCGCAGAATCGTCGATGACTTTGTAGCCAAGCATGGACACCCTGAGTCCGAAGATCATTCCAGCAAGCGCGCACAGCAGCGTCATCACGTATCAGCTTCGGCACACCATCTGATTGCCAAGGCTGCTTCCGTGCGACTGGCGAGATATCCAGTCTCGGAAGGCATCTCTGATTTCGCCCCGTTACTGACGCCCATCACCGACGAAGAGGCTAAGGCTTACTCGTTGAAGGTGGGAGAGACCATTCCTCCTTCGATTCGTCAACGCCTCGAACGTTGCCGAAAGGGAACGGTTGCAGAGTTGATTGACCATGGCGTCATCACATCCGCAGATACAGTCGCGAAAGTGCTGCCGGCGATGACGGCGCAAATCTGTAGCGCCGGATATCGAGACGTAGCGCTGCGGGCACTGTCTGTCGCTACCTATCGTGCGTTCAGGCGTCGACGCTCTCTATTGTTGCTGAACATGCAGCGTCAGGTGAGAGTCGATGATTTGCCTTGGGTGAAAGCCCTGGAAACCGAATACGAGGCGGGTGCTCTTGCGGTTGAAGGTGCCAGGCAGGCTTTGGTCGAAGCGTCCGCGTTGACCCTTACCGCATTTCCTCAGGCCATTCTGCCCAACAAGTTGCTTCAGGAATTTTCTTCGCTTGCCGAATCGGCCAAGCTGGATCTTCCCTTCGTAGAGGAAATCGCGGCTGATATTTTCATGGGCGCTTTCTCCGGCAAGTTCGTAAAGGCTGCCAAGCGTTCAGTCCGGTTGATGGACGGGTCTCTTTACGCACGCTATTACGATATCGATATGGATGAGTTGGCTGCACTACCCAAGCAGCGGGATTCACGAAACAACAGTGGTGTGCTGGCTGGTTTGTGCGCGCGGCGGGCGAATGCCGACATCGGTAGATGGAGTCCAGCGAGCAACGGCACGATCATCGAACAGCAACAAATATTGACCACGCAAAATCTGGCAATCCTGTTTGATGATCTGGACCTGAAGACGCTGTTACATGATCGTTTGGGCTCAATGGCCGAAGCATGTTTCAAATGGATATGCAGTCGGCAGCAGATGCAGATCAAGCTCTACCACGCACGTCTGGTCATGTTGAAGAACACAGCGTATGCGTGGCGCCAGATGATGTTTTACCTGTCGATGCTGGATCAGTCTCGATTGGAGAGTGTGCTTGGAAACATTGAAGTGCACTTTGCCGCTCAACCCAGTGCATTTCAGGGGCGATTTCTTCCCGCCATGATCGGGTTGCGCATGGCGGTATGTGGATGTCGGTTGACTTTGGCTCACCAAGAGCGGGAGGGTTGTAAGGTTTTTCTCGGGTGGACCACTGAACGGCACTGGCTGATGCCTTCCTAGATATCGGAAAGCTCCAGGCGTAACGAAAAGCCTGCCTTCAAAAGCAGGCTTTTTGCATTTTCAGAGATGACTTCATTTTTAGCTCGAGGGTCGACGAAACCGTCACTTGCAGCCTGTCACCGCCGCCCGGTCCGCGTACTCACATCCACCCAAACCGCCAACACCAGAATGCTGCCCTTGACGATCATCTGCCAGTAGCTGTCGACGTCGAGCATGGACATGCCGTTGTCCAGGCTGGTGATGACCAGGGCGCCGAGGAGGGCGCCGTAGACTGTGCCGGAACCGCCGCGCATCGAGGTGCCGCCGATGAAGCAGGCGGCGATGGCGTCGAGTTCGCCCATGCTGCCGGCCGAGGGTGAGCCGGCGGCCAGGCGCGCGGTGTTAACCACGCCGGCGAGGGCGCACATCACGCCCATGATCCCGAAGATCCAGAGCTTCACGGCCTGCACATTGATGCCGGACAGACGCGTCGCTTCCATGTTGCTGCCCACGGAATAGACGCGTCGGCCGAACACGGTCTGGCTGGTCACGTAGCTGAAGCCGCCCAGCAGGATCAGCAGAAGCAGGACCGGCACGGGAATGCCGTCATAGCTGTTGAGGGTCTGGACGAAACCGGCCAGCACCGCGCCGATCAGCAACACGCGTGCCACGTCTCGCGCCAGTGAATGTGCCGCGAGGCCATGAAGGGCGCGATTGCGTCGCTGTTTCCAGGTCAGTAACAACGTCAGTGCGAACAGCAGTACGCCCAGACCCGCGCCGACCGTATGGGGCAGATAACCCTGGCCAATGTAGACGAGTTCCGGCGACACCGGCGCAATGGTCGTGCCCCCGGTGATTCCCAGCAAAATCCCCCGAAAAGCCAGCATGCCTCCCAGCCCCACGATGAACGACGGAATGCGCAGGTAAGCAGCCATGTATCCATTGGCGAGGCCGATCAGCAGTCCGCACACCACCACAAGGCTCAGGTTCGCCAGCAGTGGTATGTGATAGACAACATCGAGAATGGCTGCCACGCCACCGAGCAGGCCCAGCAAGGAGCCGACCGACAGATCGATCTCGCCGCTGATGATGACCAGCACCATGCCGCAGGCGAGGATCCCGGTGATGGACATCTGGCGCAGCAGATTGGAGAGGTTGCGTGGTGTCAGGAATCCGCCCTCGGTCTGCCAGCTGAAGAACAGCCAGATCAACGCCACGGCAAACACCAGTGCGAGCATCTTGTAGCGGGTGAAGAGTTGTTTGACCTGATTCATTTACGCGGATTTCCGAGCTTTATTGTTATGGCTGTCAGGCTGGCTGAGTGCGGCGGCGAGCACCTGTTCCTGAGTGAGTTCGCGGTTGATGAAATCGCCCTGCAACCGGCCTTCGCCGATCACCAGGACGCGGTCGGAAACGCCGAGCACTTCGGCCAGTTCCGAAGACACCATGATGATCGACACGCCTTCGGCGGCCAGCATCCCCATCAACTTGTAGATCTCGTACTTGGCGCCGACGTCCACCCCTCGGGTCGGCTCGTCGAGAATCAGCACCCGGGGCCGGGTCAGCAGCATCTTCGCCAACACGGCTTTTTGTTGATTGCCCCCGGATAGGCTGGTGATCGGCAGGAACGGGCTCGCTGTCTTGAGGTGCAGGCGCGAAATTTCCCGATCAATGCTGCCCAGTTCGGCTTCGGCGTCGATGCGGGTCAGTTTCGAGAAACTGTCCAGCACCGCCAGGGTGATGTTCTGGCCGACACCCAGGTCGGGAATGATCCCCTGACGCTTGCGGTCCTCGGGCACCAGGCACACGCCGGCGCGGATTGATTTGAGCGGCGTGCAGGTGTCGATGAGTTGGCCGTCCAGCCAGACTTCGCCTTCGTGGCGACCTGGGTAGGCGCCGAACAGCGCGGTCACAAGCTCCGTGCGGCCTGCACCGACCAGCCCGGCGATGCCGAGGATTTCCCCGCGTCTGAGGCTGAACGAAACGTCGTCGACCCGTTTGCGTTTGGGGTTGTCGACGTCGTAGCAGGTGATGTGGCGCGCCTCGAAAATCACCTCGCCGATGTTGTGGGGTTCGGTGGGGTAGAGGCTGCTCATTTCCCGACCGACCATCTGGGTGATGATCTGTGGAATATCCATATCCGCCATGGCGGTCGTGGCGATGTGTTGACCGTCGCGGATCACCGAAATGGTGTCGCAGACAGCGGCCACTTCATCGAGCTTGTGCGAGATGTAGACGCAGGCGACACCCTTGGCCTTGAGGTCGCGGATGATGTCCAGCAACACCTCGATTTCCGAACGGGTCAGGGCGGAAGAAGGTTCGTCGAGGATCAGCAGGCGTGCCTGTTTGTTCAGGGCCTTGGCGATTTCCACCAGTTGCTGATACCCGCCGCCGTACTGCGAAACCGGCAGCGACACGTTCATGTCCGGCACTTTCAGTTCACGCATCAGCGCTTCGGCGCGATGGATCATCGCCGGGTAATTCATCCGTCCACCCGGCAGCGTCAGTTCATGACCCATGAAAATGTTTTCGGCCACTGACAGGTCGGGCACCAGCGTCAGTTCCTGGTGAATGATGACGATACCGACGGCTTCTGTTTCGCTGATCGACTGCGCCTTGAGCGGCTGACCGTCCCAGAGGATTTCACCGTCCCAGGTGCCATGGGGATAGACCGCAGACAGGATTTTCATCAGCGTGGACTTGCCGGCGCCGTTCTCGCCGCACAGCCCGACGCATTCACCCGGCCTGACCTTGAGGTCGATGCCGTTGAGCGCTTTGACACCGCCGAAGGTTTTGACGATGCCGTTCATTTGCAGCAGAAAGTCGGACATGGCAGAGACTCACAAGCGGCAGATACGGGACTGATCCCGCAGGCGCAGAACGCCTGCGGGGACATCACTCAACGAGTGTCACTGTCCGGCGATCTGCGCCTTGGTATAGAAGCCGTCCTGTTCCAGCAGGTCGATGTTGTCCTTGGTCAACGGAGTCGGGGTGAGCAGGATGGTGTCGACTTTTTTGCTGCCGTTGTCGTATTGCGAGCTGTAGGCGGGTTTCTCGTTGCGCGCCAGTTGCACCGAGAGTTTGGCGGCTTCGGAGGCAATCAGTTTCAGCGGCTTGTACACCGTCATGGTCTGAGTGCCGGCGATGACCCGCTTGACCGCTGCGAGGTCCGCGTCCTGCCCGGAGATCGGCACCTTGCCGGCCAGTTGCTGAGCCGCCAGGGCCTGAATGGCGCCGCCGGCCGTGGCGTCGTTGGAGGCGACGATGCCGTCGATTTTGTTGTCGTTGCGGGTCAAGGCGTTTTCCACAATGCTCAGCGCCTCGGTCGGGTTCCATTCCTTTACCCATTGCTGGCCGACGATCCTGATATCGCCCTTGTCGATGGCCGGTTGCAGCACCTTCATCTGACCTTCGCGCAACACTTTCGCGTTGTTGTCAGTGGGCGCGCCACCCAGCAGGAAGTAATTACCCTTGGGCGCTGCGTGCAACACGCCGCTGGCCTGCATTTCGCCGACCTTTTCGTTATCGAAGGAAATGTAGGCGTCGATATCGGCGTTGAGTATCAGGCGGTCATAGGACACGACCTTGATCCCGGCTTTCTTCGCCTCGGCAACGGCATTGGTCAGCACGGTAGCGTTGAACGGCACGATGACGATGACATCGACGCCACGGGAAATCAGGTTTTCGATTTGCGAAATCTGCTTCTGCTCGTTGGCATCGGCCGACTGCACGAAGACCTTGGCGTCCATTTTTTCCGCTGCGGCAACGAAGTAATCCCGGTCCCGTGACCAGCGTTCCAGCCGCAGGTCATCAATGGAGAAACCGATTTTCGGGTGGGCAGCATCGGCCATAACCGGTAACGACAACAGCGCCAGGGCGCTGGCCAGCAGCGTGCGTTTTACATTCTTCATGGTGGTGCGTCCTTTTATTTTTGTTTGAAAGACACGGCCTGACGATGAATATCGGGCTGGTGGAACTGTAGAGAATCAGTAGGCGAAACGGACTACAGATTTGTCGCGCAAATGTCACAGCGCCCGCAGTCCCCATTGGCGATCAGCGATAGATAAACCGGTTGACGACGTTTTCGAGCATTTCCTGCCGACCGCTGACGGCCTGCGGGTTCAGTTCGTTGGCGAAGGCGTGCTCGGCCAGGGACTGGAGATTGAACTCACCCGCCAGCACCGACTGGCCGAAGGGCTGCTGCCAGCCGGCATAGCGTTGGTCCTTGAGCCGTTGCAGCTGATCGTTCTGGACCATGGCGGCGGCCCGCTCGAGCGACAGGGCGAGGACGTCCATGGCGCCGACGTGGCCGTGGAACAGATCGACCTCGTCGAGGCTCTGGCGGCGCACCTTGGAATCGAAGTTGAACCCGCCATTGCCGAAACCGCCGGCCTTGAGGATTTCATAGGTGACGAGGGTCATCTCCTCGACGCTGTTGGGGAATTGATCGGTGTCCCAACCGTTTTGCGGGTCGCCGCGGTTGGCATCGATGCTGCCGAAAATCCCCAGCGAGACGGCCGTCGCCACCTCGTGATGAAAACTATGACCGGCCAGGGTCGCGTGGTTGGCCTCGATGTTGACCTTGATTTCCTTTTCCAGACCGAACTGCTGGAGAAAACCGAACACGGTGGCGCTGTCGTAATCGTACTGGTGCTTGGTCGGTTCCTGCGGTTTGGGCTCGATCAGCAGGTCACCTTTGAAACCGATCTTGTACTTGTGCTCGACCACCATGCGCATGAAGCGGCCCAGTTGTTCGCGCTCGCGTTTCAAGTCGGTGTTGAGCAGGGTTTCGTAACCCTCGCGACCGCCCCACAACACATAGTTGGCGCCCTTGAGGCGTTGAGTCGCGTTCATGGCGCTGAAGACCTGGGCCGCGGCGCAGGCGAACACTTCAGGATCCGGGTTGCTGGCGGCGCCAGCGGCAAAGCGCGGATTGCTGAAGCAGTTGGCGGTGCCCCACAGCAGCTTGATCCCGCTTTCTTCCTGATGGCGTTCCAAGTGATCGACCATTTGGGCGAAGTGGTTGCGGTACTCCTTCAGCGAGTGGCCTTCGGGGGCGACATCCGTGTCGTGAAAGCAGTAGTAGTCGATACCCAGCTTGGAGAAGAACTCGAACGCGGCCTGCGCCTTGCCGATGGCCAGTTCCATCGGGTCGCCGGCGTGTTGCCACGGGCGCTTGAACGTCCCTGCGCCGAACACGTCGGAGCCCGGCCAGACAAAGGTGTGCCAATAACAGGCGGCCATGCGCAGGTGTTCGCGCATGGGCTTGCCGAGGATGATTTTGTCGGCGTCGTAGTGGCGGAAGGCAAGGGGAGAATCGCTGGCAGGACCTTCGTAGCGAATCCGCTCGATATCGGGGAAGTACGGCATTGGCAATGTCCTTGTTGTTCTTGGTTGTTGTTCTCGGTTGTTGTTCTTGGGGCGTGTCCCGATACTAGCAACGGCCCTGTGCCTGCCGATTACGAAAATCACCAACACGCAGTGCGATTTTGCGTATTGAGATTCGCCCTTTGCGCGCCTAGTCTGTGCAAACCGCCTCTACGGCAAGGGGCCCGGAACAAGCCTGAAAACAATGAAAACCGTACCGCCTGTTCACCGCATCGCCCTGTTGTTCAACGGGAGCAAGATCTATGACCGCGGCATCATCAGCGGCATCGGCAACTACCTGAGCAGCACGCGCGCGTCCTGGGACCTGTTTCTGGAAGAGGATTTTCTCTGCCGCTTGAAAGGTATCGAGCGTTGGCAAGGTGACGGGATCATCGCCGACTTCGACGATCCGCTGATTGGCGAGGCGCTGGCCGATATCAAGTTGCCCGTGGTAGCGGTGGGTGGTTCTTATCAAGATGAGCGGGCCTATCCCAAAGGCATCCCGTACGTCGCGACCGACAATAGCGCGCTGATCACCATGGCTTACGAGCACTTGATCGAGGCCGGGTTGCAACGGTTTGCCTGTTTCAGCCTGCCTGAGGCGCAGGCCAATCGTTGGGCTCAGGAGCGCGAAAAGGCCTTTCTACGATTGATGCAACGGGACGGCTTGCACGGCGAGGTCTATCGCGGCATGGGCACCAGCGCGCCGCTGTGGGACAGCGCCGTCGAACAGTTGATCGCCTGGCTGCAAAGCCTGCCCAAACCCATTGGCATCATCGCGGTCAGTGACGCCCGCGCCCGGCAGTTGCTGCAAGCCTGCCTGACCGCCGGAATCGCCGTTCCGGAACAGGTGGCGTTGATCGGCATCGACAACGACCCGCTGACTCGCAGCCTGACCCGGGTCCCGCTAAGTTCGGTGATCCAGGGCACTGAAACCATGGGCCGCACCGCCGCGCAACTGCTGCACCAGATGCTGCACGGCAAACCGTCAACGGGCGCGCATGTCCTGATCCCGCCCGAAGCGATCAACGTCCAGGTGTCGAGCTTGCATCAACCTTTGGGCAACCCCTATGTGATGCAGGCGCTGCTGTTCATCCGCCAATATGCCTGCCAGGGCATCAAGACCGCGCAAGTGGCGGCCTATGTCGGCGTGTCGCGCTCATCGCTGGAGTCGCACTTTCGCACGGTGCGTGGTTGCAGCGTGCATGACGAGATTCTGCGTTTCAAACTGGCGGCGGCCACTCGTGGGCTGGAAAAAACCGACACGCCGATTGCGGACGTTGCCCGCAGTTGCGGTTTCAAATCCGCGCAGTACCTGCACACGGTGTTCCGTCGAGAGTTCGGGTGTACGCCCCGTGAATATCAGCAGGGCGCCCGATAGACGGCCACTCAAAAGCGATCCAGCCGATAGGGCTCGCGCCCCGGCAGAATACGAGCCGTGTCCTGCGCCGATGGCAACACCATCCCCCCAACCATCTCCGCCGTCACCGCCGCCTGCGTCAGTCCCAGATGCTGATGCCCGAACGCAAGCAGCACTTTCCCGTCACACACCCGATCAATCACCGGCAACGAATCCGGCAGCGACGGTCGAAAGCCCATCCACGGTGTGGCTGCCTCGACACTCAAGTCCTCACGAAACAACCCTTGGCTCAATCGATGCAACTGCCAGGCGCGGGCCATGGTCGGAGGGGCGTCGAGGCCGGCGAATTCGACGGTGCCGGCCAGGCGCAGCCCGTCGGACATCGGGGTCATGATGAATTTGCGTTCCAGCGAGGTGACGGGGAAAGGCAGCCGGTTGTGTTCGTGGGGCAGCATCAGGTGATAGCCGCGCTCGGTGTCCAGCGGGACTTTTATACCGGTCAGTGCGGCGGTGAGTTTTGCCGAGTGGGCGCCACAGGCGATCAACACCTGGCGAGCGGACAGGGTGCCGGTTCCGGTCATCAGGCTGACGCCATGTTCGTGCAGTTGCCCGCCCTGAACGGCCTGTTTCACAAACTGTACGCCACTGGCTTTCGCCGCTTCCACCAACTCACGCACGACGCGGTAGGGATCGATGAAGTGCCCGGTGTTCGGGAAAAACAGTCCGCCCTGAATCTGTTCGCTGAGTTGCGGCGCGGTCTCGCGTACCGCACCGGCCTTCCACCAATCGACCGGCACCTGCTGCTGTTGCATGCGTCGCTGCAGTGCTTCGAGTGCCGGGCGTGAGTCGGGTCGTTCGAACACCAGCAGCGAACCTTCCATCTTCAACAGCTCGGGGCGCTCGATGTCCTTGAGCAAGTGGTGCCAGGCGTCGAGCGAGCTTTCATTCAGCGCGCGCAACCCGGCAACGGTGCGCTGGAACGGCGCCGAGCGCAGGTTCAGCAACAGCCGCGCAAACCAGGGCAGGGCCCGGGGCAGGTATTTCCAGTCCAGGCGCAGCGGCCCCATCGGGTCCATGAGCATGGCCGGCAGGCGTTTGAGGATCGAGCGGTCGGCAATCGGAAACACCTGCTCGGTCGCCAGGTGCCCGGCGTTGCCGAACGAGGCGCCGTGGCCCGGTTCCTGCGGGTCGATCACCACCACCCGCAAGCCCTGACGGGCCAGGCGCAAGGCGCTCGCGACGCCGATGATACCGGCGCCGACCACGGCGATGTCGTGCGGGTTATTCGGCATTTTTCGCGGTTTCCCTTTGGCCATCGAGCAATCGACGCAGCGACAGTGGATTGGCGTGTTTAAGCGCGGTGGGCAGCAGGCTGTCGGGAAAATCCTGATAGCAGACCGGGCGCAGGAAACGCAGAATTGCCGCCGTGCCCACTGAGGTGGTGCGCGAATCGGAGGTCGCGGGGAACGGCCCGCCATGCACCATCGCATCGCAGACTTCAACGCCGGTCGGCCAACCGTTGACCAGCAGGCGTCCGGCCTTGCGCTCCAGGGTTGGCAGCAATGCGCGGGCCTGTTGCAGATCCTCGTCATCCAGGTGCAACGTGGCGGTCAGTTGGCCTTCCAGCTGTTCGAGCACCTGACGGATCTCAGCGTCGCTGGCGCATTGCACGATCACGGACGCGGCGCCGAAGGCTTCGGCCTGCAAGGTGTGGTCGGCGAGAAAGTCAGCGGCGTCGGTGACGAACACATGGGCCTGGCCCTGATTCGGATCCGTCGCGCGCTGGCCGACGGCGGCAATGCGCGTCCGGGTATTTTCCGCGAGAGCATTCACGCTGGATTCGTAGGCGTTGAAGATCCCCGGCGTCAGCATGGTCTGCGCGGGGCTGCGCTGGATCAGTTCGCTGGCGGCGCCAATAAAGGCGTCCAACGCCGGCCCCTTGCGGGCGATGACCAGACCGGGATTGGTGCAGAACTGACCGGCGCCCAATGTCAGCGAAGCCACAAAACCCTGGGCCAATGCCTCGGCGCGATTTTGCAGGGCTGCCGGAAACAGCAACACCGGATTGATCGAACTCATTTCCGCGTACACCGGAATCGGCTCGGGCCGGGCTTGTGCCGCTTTGATCAGCGCGAGCCCGCCACTGCGCGAACCGGTGAAGCCGACTGCCTTGATCCGTGGATCGCTGACCAGCGCAATCCCCACTTCACGACCGGAGCCGTACAACAACGAGAACACACCATCCGGCAAACCACAGGCCTTCACCGCCCGCGCCACTGCACGTCCGACCAACTCGCTGGTGCCGGGATGGGCGCCGTGGGCCTTGACGATCACCGGGCAACCGGCGGCCAGTGCCGAAGCGGTATCGCCACCGGCCACCGAGAACGCCAGTGGAAAGTTGCTCGCACCAAACACGGCCACCGGGCCCAGTGGGATCTGGCGCTGCCGCAGATCCGAACGCGGCATCGGCTGGCGTTGCGGTTGCGCGCTGTCGACTCGCACATCCAGCCATTCACCGGCTCGCACGGTGCGGGCAAACAAGCGCAGTTGCTGGCAGGTGCGGCCCCGCTCGCCCAGCAGGCGCGGGCGCGGCAGGCCGGTTTCGGCCAGGGCGCGGTCGATCAGTTCGTCGCCCAGCGCTTCGATTTCGCCCGCGATGGTTTCAATGAATTCGGCCCGTGCCTCGAGCGATGTCTCGCGATAACGGTCGAGCGCCGCCCAGGCCAGTGCGCAGGCCTGCTCGACATGCTCGGCAGAGCCGCCGGCGTAGCCCGGCTCCAAAGGCAAGTTGGTGGCGGGATTGATCCCGTGGATGACGTCGCGGTCGCCGGTGAGGGTTTGCTGACCGATCAGCAGTTGGCCCGTCAGAGTCATGGCGCATTCCTTATCAATAAAACAGGTCACGAAAAGGCCCGCCGCCGTGGGGGCGGCGGGCTTGAACGCAGCGGCAGGTCAGGCGAAGTTCTGCTGCGCCGACCAGTTTTCGTACCAGTGACGGAACAACGTGTACTGGGCTTCTGCGTAACGACGCTGTGAGTCGCTAAGGGCATCGGTTTCGTTGAAATGCAGGGTGTATTCCTTGTCGCCGTTGAGCACCATCAGGTGTTTGTAATACAGCACCAGATCCGTGCCTTCGTCGAAGGACGACAGCACCGCCAGCGCCGATTCCAGCTCACGGGCCTGACGCCGCGCCTTGGCGTCACCCTTGGCAGCCTGCTTGCTCAGGGCCACCAGTTGCAGCACTTCGCGGGGCAGGGCGTTGCCGATGCCGGTGATGGCGCCGGTGGCGTTACAGTTGACGAAACCGTGCACGACCTGGGTGTCGACACCGACCATCAAGGTCACGTCATCATCCTTGGAGGTGATGTTTTCAGCGGCGTAGCGCAGGTCGGCGCCACCGCCGAATTCCTTGAAACCGATCAGGTTCGGGTATTCACGGCGCAGTTCGAAGAACAGGTCGGCGCGGGTGGCGAAGCCGTAGTAAGGGCTGTTGTAGATCACCGCCGGCAGGTTCGGCGCGGCTTGCAGAATAGCCGCGAAGTGGGCTTTTTGCGCCGCCGCCGAAGCACCACGGGACAGCACCCGAGGAATCACCATCAAACCCTGCGCGCCGACCTTCGCCGCATGGGCCGCGTGGGACACCGCTTCACGGGTGTTGACCGCGCCAGTGCCGACGATGGTCGGTATCCCGGCGGCCACCAGCCGCGCCACGCCTTCCTGACGCTCGGCTTCGGTGAGCAGCGGCCAGTCGCCCATGGAGCCGCAGTACACGACGGCGCTCATGCCAATGTCGATCAGCTCGCGCCCCTTGGCCACCAGCGCATCGAAGTCCGGTTTGCGCGCGGCGGTGCACGGGGTCATCAGGGCGGGCATGCAGCCGGTGAAGATGTTGTCGCACATTATTGTTCTCCTTGGAACGGTCATTCAGAGGGGTTTGAAAGTGCAGCGCAGCGGCTCAGATGCCCCACGCGAACGGATCGGTGTCGTCGATCAGCAACGTGCTGTCGGCGGTCATATGGGCGCGGCCGGTGATGTAGGGGCGGATGCGCTCGCCTTCCCATTCAAAGCGGCCTTCAAATTGGCTGCCGGTGATGCTCGCCTGCACCCAGCGCTCGCCGGGCGCGAGTTTTTCGTCGGCGGCCAGGCACGCCAGTTTGGCGCTGGTGCCGGTGCCGCAAGGGGAGCGGTCGTAGGCTTTGCCGGGGCACATGACGAAGTTGCGGCTGTCGGCCTCGGCGTCGTCGGCGAACAGTTCGATGTGGTCGATGAGCGCGCCGTCCTCGCCATGGATGCCTTGGTCTTCGAGGGCCTTGAGCATTTTCCAGGTGAGGTCGGTCAGGGTTTCGACGTTGTCCAGCGTCAGCGTCTGGCCGTGTTCGGAGACCAGGAAAAACCAGTTGCCGCCATAGGCGACGTCACCGAGAAAGCGGCCGTATCCCGGCACTTCCACCGCCACCTGTTTGCGTGAGCGATAGGCGGGCACGTTGCCCAAGGTCACGGCGCCGTCTTCATGCAGCGTTGCGCTGACCGGGCCGACCGGCGTGTCGATCTTGTGCACGCCCGGTGCGATCAGCCCCAGATGTTGCAGCGATGCGACGAGGCCGATGGTGCCGTGGCCGCACATGCCGAGGTAACCGGCGTTGTTGAAGAAGATCACGCCGCAGGTGGCGTCCGGCGACACCGGTTCGCAATACAGCGCACCCACCAGCACATCGTTGCCGCGCGGTTCCAGCAGGCAGGCGCGGCGCCACTGGTCATGCTGGTCGCGCAGGGCGTCGCGTTTCTCGGCCATGGTGCGGCCGGGCAGGTCGGGAAAGCCTTTCATCACCAGACGCGTGGGTTCGCCGCCGGTGTGGGAATCAATGACGTGTACTCGTTTCATGGACAGGTCCCGTTAAGTGGTTTCAGTAAGCGCCGGCAGCGCGAGGATTGGTGTTGGAGGCAGGAGATGGAGACGCGACTTCGCTTTCATCCTCTTCCGATTCCAGACGCAGCAGGTGTGCCGGTACGCCGGTGGCCGCGCCCCAGTAATAAATACCCATCGCACAGGCTGCGACGACCAAGGTGTCGAACGGATGGGTGAGGATGCCCAGGCCGCCAAAGGTGCCGAGTTTCGACAGGACGATGGTCACCGCGTAGAAGGCGATCAGCCACGCGGACGAGCGCACTTGCCGGGACAGACTGAGGTGGGTGGTCGGCACGAAGCGGCCGCAGAGCAGATAGACGACGAACATCAGGATTTGCAGGCCGAGCAGCCAGGACACGGTGTTCCAGCCCGACCAGTAAACGATCAGCGCTGCGATGATGAACGACACCGGCCCCAGCACGCCCATGCACTTGACCCGGAACGGGCGCGGCATGTCGGGCGCATTGCGACGCAGCGCGGCGACGGTCACCGGGGCGACGGCATAGCTCAGCACCAGCGCGGCGGATACCACGTTGATCAGCGCTTCCCACGATGGGAACGGCAGGGTCCAGAACACCGATAGGGCGAAGGTCAGCCACAACGCCGGACGCGGGATGCCGGACTTCGCGTCGATGTGGGTGAAGACCTTGAAGAACGTGCCGGTCTGCGCCCAGCCGTAGATCACCCGGGGCGTGGCGTTCATGTAAATGTTGCCGCAGCCGCTGGGGGAGATCACCGCGTCGGCGACCACCAGATACGCCAGCCAGCCCACGCCCAGCGCCAGGGCGATGTCGCGGTACGGCAGGGCGAATTCCTTGGAAACACCGGCCCAGCCATTGGCGAGCAGTTCGGTCGGGATGCCGCCGAGGAAGGCGACTTGCAGCAATACGTAGATGGCGGTGGAAAGCAGCACCGACAGGATCAGCGCAATCGGAATGGTGCGTTGCGGGTTCTTCACTTCGCTGGCCACCGAAATGATCGGGGTCAGGCCGAGGTAGGCGAAGATCACGCCGCCGGCGGAGACCGCCATCTCGACGCCCGAAAGCCCGAAGGGGGCGAAGCCTTGGATCTGAAAGTTTTCCGGTTTGAAGAAGGTGAACAGCACGCCGATCACCAGCAGCGGCACGATGAACTTGAACACGCTGACCAGGTTGTTGGCCTTGGCGAAGGTCTTCACGCTGCGGTAGTTGAGCAGGAAGAACACGCAGAGCAGACCGAACTGCACCAGCCAGCCGAGCAAGGTCGGATCACCGCTGCCAGCCTTGGTCAGGCTCGGAAACCAGGCGGCCGCGTATTGGCGAGAGGCAACCACCTCGATCGCCACCAGACTGGAAAACGCGATCAGTGTAATGAATCCCATCAGGTAACCGAGCAGCGGCCCGTGGCTGTAAACCGGGTAACGCACCACACCGCCAGCGCGGGGCAATGCCGCGCCCAGTTCGCAGTAGACGATGCCCAGCAGCAACACGGCGAACCCGCCCAGCAACCAGGAAAAAATCCCGGCCGGCCCGGCAATCGCCGACACGTGACTGGCCGCGAACAACCAGCCGGAACCGAAGATCGCCCCCAGTCCGATAAAGGTGAGGTCGATCAATGAAAGTTGTTTTTTGAACTTGCCTTGGCCTGACATGGCATCGCCTTCTTGTGAGTTATTGGATAGGCAGGTGTGAGTCACTGGAACGGCTAAACAGTGAACTCATCGGGCGTCGGGCGATTGATGTTTTGTGCAGCTCTGAATGACGAAATCGGCACAGTTGCGAAGAAAGCCAGCGGCGCTCGACACGCTTCGAACGTTGCTGCAATCTGCACGCGAACGCCTCAGCCCGATCCACTCACCGGGGAAAACCGTCACCATGCAGAACGCATTTGCGATCCTGTGCCAGGGCGATGAGCACAATCGCCCCCACACCCTCGAGGCGCTGTTGGCGGGGGTGGCGCCGCTGTTGCCGATGCTCGACGTGATTCCGAACGCGGCAATTTTCATCAAGGATGTGCAGGCGCGGTACGTCCTGGCCAATCACACGCTGGTGCAGCGCTGCGGTTTGAAAGACCTGAAACCGCTGCTCGGCAAAACCAGTGCGCAGGTGTTTCCGGCGCAACTGGGACCGGGTTATACCGAGCAGGACCGGCGGGTGCTGGAAGAGGGACTGGTGCTGGAGGATCAGCTGGAGTTGCATCTATACGGCAGTCGCGAACCGGGCTGGTGCCTGACGCACAAGCGTCCGCTGTACAACCGCGACGGCGAGATCATCGGCCTCGCGGGGATTTCGGTGGACCTGCAATCGGCCAGCGAAACCCACCCGGCGTTTCAGCGCCTGGCGGCGGTCGACGAACACATCCGCGCGCATTTCAATCGTCGGGTGACCCTGGGCGAATTGACCCGGATCGCCGGTATCTCGGTGGCGCAACTGGAACGTTACTGCAAACGGGTGTTCCACCTGACGCCGAGGCAGATGATTCAGAAAGTGCGACTGGAACATGCCCATCGCCTGTTGCATACCGAACTGCCGATCACCGAGGTGGCACTGCAATGCGGCTACACCGATCACAGTGCTTTCACCCGCCAGTTCAAGGCGTCGACCGGTTTTACCCCGCGTCAGTATCGGCAGGCGACAGAGCAATGAGCGGGTTTCGGTGGGCGATCAGCCCGCTCGTTTCAGCGTGTGTGCGACGTACAGTTTTGTGATCAGCCCGGCCATTGCCTTCGCTCCGAAACAACGGAAGTAAACGTAACCGTTGTCGGTCTCCAGACTGACGATCCGGGTAATGAATCCCCCCTCCAGAGTGACTTTGCGAATCGTGGCTATCGGGACTTCAACGTCCAGAACTCCGCCGGGCACCGCGCGGTTCATGGCATTGGCACTCATACGAATCCCGGACGGCGTGATCACCACTTTCCCACCCACCCAGAGTCCGCCGGGCACGAGAAAATTGGCCAGCCTGGACTTCAGCACTTCTTCAGCCACCTCAGACGCTCCCTTGTTTGATTGCTGTTGGAAAACCACAGGCCTGTTTACCTGACAAAAAACCAAATCGCCATGTGTTTCCTTCGTTCTTTCATACGTCGCAGTTGTCACTGTCCGTTCCCGCCTGTCTGGAGTTCACCCGATGCCTTCGCTCAAAACCCTGCCCGCCGCCTTGCTGGGGCTGGCCCTTGCTTGTCCCGTCGAAGCCGAGCCTCAGGGCATGGAACTGGGGCAAGTGCTGATCGGGGCCGAGGATCAGAGCGGTGAAGATGCGTCGGTGGAAGAGGCGAAGGCGCGTCTGGCCGAGGTGCCGGGTGGCAGCAACGTGGTGGATATGCGCCAGCCATTGCAGGGCCGGGTCGCGGGCAATCAGGACGTATTGGCGTATCAGCCGGGTGTCTATGCCCAGTCGGCGGGCAACGAAGGGACGAAGATTTCGATCCGTGGCTCGGGCATCAACCGTGCCCCCGGCGCCCACGCATCAGGGCTGTACACGATGCTCGACGGCCTGCCGCTGACCGGCCCCGGCGGCACGCCTTACGAATTACTGGAGCCGTTGTGGCTCGACCATGTAGAAGTCCTGCGCGGTGCCAACGGATTTGATCGCGGTGCGCTGGCCCTCGGCGGCGCCGTCGATTACGTCAGCCACACCGGCTATAACGCGCCACTGCTGAATGTGCGCTATGTCATGGGCAGCCACGGTTATGCCCAGCGACAAGTCAGCTCGGGTCAGGTGCTGGGCGATTTCGATTACTACCTGTCGATGACCGATGCGCATTCCGACGGTTATCAGGATCACACCGCCAGCAAGAGTCAGGGCGTGATCGCCAACTTCGGTTATCGCTTCAATCCGAATCTGGAAACCCGCTTCTACATTCGTCACCGCGAGACCGACAACGACCTTGCCGGCCGGGTGACCAAACATTCCATCGAACACGATCCGCGCGCGGCCAACCCGGCCTACGTGACGCGCAACGACAGCCGCGACCAGCCTGGCAGCACCTTCATCGGTAACAAGACCACGTACTACATCGATGACGATTCGAGCATCCAGACCGGTCTGGTTTATCACGATTACCCGATGGACCTGCGCGAAGGTCCCAATCGCCTGAAGGTGGCGTACACCGATGTCAGCGGCACGTTCGACTACAAGCGCCGCGACACTCTCTGGGGGATGGAGAGCAACAGCACCGTGGGCCTGCGAGTGACCAAACACCTGCCCAACGACGGGGCCAGCGAATTGGTGCGTATTCCCGGCGGCAACACCGCTGGTTATGCTCCGGGCACGCATATGCGCAACTTCACTTATCAGGGTTCGGATTCTGTCCTGCACGTGGGCAACGACCTGGAAATCGCCGACGACCTGTGGCTGACCACCGGCCTCGCCGCGATCTACACCCGTCGCGAAAGCGCCGTGACCTACCCGGAAGGTGGCGGCAAGACCAGCCTCGGTGACTGGGACTATGCGCCACGTCTGGGTCTGCGCTATCAGGTGACGCCGGACCTGCAACTGTTCGGCAACCTGAGCCGTTCGGTCGAAGCGCCGCATCCGTGGTCGCTGATCTACAGCTCCAACGTACGGTTCCCGGCCGGCAGCGGCGCCGCCACCGGCACCCAGCGCGACCCGGTCAAGCTGCAGAACCAGACCGCGACCACCCTGGAACTCGGCGGCCGTGGCGACAGCGCGTTGGGCGAGTGGAGCCTGGCCTGGTACTACGCTCAAGTGCGCCACGAATTGCTCTCGGTATTGCCGGACGCCAACGCCACAACGCCTTACGAACTCAATGCCAGCCCGACCGTGCACCAAGGTATTGAAGCCAGCCTGCTCAGCAACCTGTGGTCAGCAAACGATGGCGGCAAGTTGAGCCTGCGCCAGGCCTATACCTTCAGCGACTTCCACTATCGCGACGACGACCGCTTCGGCGACAACCGCTTGCCGGGCCTGCCGATGCATTACTACCAGGGCGAACTGCGCTACGACTTCCCGCAGGGGTTCTTTGCCGCCATCAACACGCAACTGGTCTCGAAAACCGCAGTGGATTACGCCAACAGCTATTACGCCGATCCTTACGCCACCTTCGGCGCGACCCTCGGTTACAACGCACCGAAAGGCGACTGGCAGACCTGGCTGGACATGCGCAACCTGACCGACAAACACTACGCCGCTACAGTTACGCCGGGCTATGACGATAAAGGTCTGGACGCCGCACGCTCCACGCCGGGTGAGGGCATGGCGATGTATGTCGGGGTGTCGTGGAGTCTGCTTTGATCCGACGAAAGCGCGGTGATTGAAACCGTTCGATCACCGGACAGCCAAACCTTCGTCCAATTGCCCGATCCGCCACGCCGGCGTACTGTGACCGGTGATGGCGCAAACCGCGACCATCACCATAACGACAAGATCGAGTGCCTTGCCCATGGACAGCCGCCTGCTGAGCGACCGCAGCAGCGTGTTTCGCCACGCTGACCCGTATGCCGTCTCCGACTATGTGAACCAGCACGTCGGCCAGCATTTCATCGGCCTGTCCAGAACCACCCACCCGCAAGCCAGCCTCAATCACCGCAAACTCGCCGATCTCGATCTGTGCCGCATCAGCTATGGCGGCAGCGTGCGCGTGACGTCGCTGGCGCTGGAAACCGTGTATCACCTGCAAGTCCTGCTGCAAGGCAACTGCCTGTGGCGCGGGCACAAGCGCGAGCATCATCTGGTGCCGGGCGAATTGCTGCTGATCAACCCGGACGATCCGGTGGACCTGACTTATTCCGACGATTGCGAGAAGTTCATCCTCAAGGTGCCGGTCAGCGTGCTGGAATCGGTGTGCGACGAACAGCGCTGGCTGCATCCTGCCGGGGGCATCCGGTTCCTGCGCAATCATTACCGGCTCGACGAGCTGGAAGGGTTTACCAGCCTGCTGGGCATGATCTGCCAGGAAGCCGAAGCCAGCGACCCGTTGCTGCGGGTGCAGGAGCATTACGCGCAGATCGTCGGCAGCAAACTGATTTCGCTGATGAACACCAACGTCAGCCGTGAATGCCTGAGTTCGCCGAGCGTCAGTTTCGAGCGGATCCTCGACTATATAGAGCGCAACCTGAAGCTGGATCTGCCCGCCGAACACCTGGCGGCCCAGGTAAACATGAGCTCGCGCTCCCTGTACGCGCTGTTCGAACGCCAGCTCGGCGTGACCCCGATGCAATACATCCGCCAGCGCAAGCTGGAACGCATTCATGCCTGCCTCAACGATCCGAGCTGTCCGGTGCGCAACCTCACCGAACTGGCGCTCGACTACGGCTTCCTGCACCTCGGGCGTTTCTCCGAAAGCTATCGCCAGCAGTTCGGCGAATTGCCGTCCGTGACCTTCAAGCGCCGCCACTGAATTCCCGCCTCGAAACAATCTGAAGCACCTGCTGCGCCGTCCTGCACAAAACGGATAGCGCTCTGCAGGATTCGGATATTGCCGCCCGCGTTGCCTCCCTAATCTGACCTGGCCTGAACAATAACAATGGAGGCCCCGGCCATGTCCCTGGGAATCGACTACCTCAATGCCATGCTTGAAGAGGACCCCGAAAAGGGGGCCTACCGCTGCAAGCGGGAGATGTTCACCGATCCGCGGCTGTTCGAACTGGAGATGGCGCACATCTTCGAAGGCAACTGGATTTACCTCGCCCACGAAAGCCAGATCCCCAACGCCAACGATTTTCTGACCCTCAGCATGGGTCGCCAACCCGTGTTCATCGCCCGCAACAAGGCCGGTGAACTCAATGCCTTTCTCAATGCGTGCAGCCATCGCGGCGCCATGTTGTGCCGGCACAAGTCCGGCAACCGTTCCAGCTATACCTGCCCGTTCCACGGCTGGACGTTCAACAACAGCGGCAAACTGCTCAAGGTCAAGGACCCGAGCGAGGCCGGCTACCCCGAAGGCTTCAACTGCGAAGGCTCCCACGACCTGACCAAGGTTGCGCGTTTCGAGTCCTATCGCGGCTTTCTGTTCGGCAGCCTGAATGCCGATGTGAAATCCCTCGCCGAGCACCTGGGCGAGTCGGCCAAGATCATCGACATGATCGTCGATCAGTCCCCAGAAGGCCTGGAAGTGCTGCGCGGTTCCAGCTCCTACATCTATGAAGGCAACTGGAAACTCACCGCCGAAAATGGCGCCGACGGCTATCACGTCAGCTCCGTGCACTGGAACTACGCTGCCACCCAGAACCAGCGTCAGCAGCGTGACGCCGGCGAAGAAATCAAGACCATGAGCGCCGGCAGTTGGGCGAAGAAGGGCGGTGGTTTCTACTCATTCGACCACGGCCACTTGCTGCTCTGGACCCGCTGGGCCAACCCCGAGGATCGTCCAGCCTATGAGCGCCGCGACGAACTGGCCCGAGACTTCGGCCAGGCCCGTGCTGACTGGATGATCGAGAACTCGCGCAACCTGTGCCTGTACCCCAACGTGTACCTGATGGATCAGTTCAGCTCGCAGATCCGCATCGCCCGGCCGATCTCCGTCGACAAGACCGAGATCACCATCTATTGCATCGCCCCCAAAGGCGAAAGCGCGGAGGCCCGGGCTAAGCGTATCCGCCAGTACGAAGACTTCTTCAACGTCAGCGGCATGGCCACCCCGGATGACCTCGAAGAATTCCGCTCATGCCAGACCGGCTACGGCGCCGGGCGCGGCTGGAACGACATGTCCCGTGGCGCGACCCATTGGGTCGAAGGCGCGGACGCGGCGGCCGAGGAAATCGACCTCAAGCCGTTGCTGTCCGGCATGCGCACCGAGGACGAAGGCCTGTTCGTGCTGCAACACAAGTACTGGCAGGAAACCATGCTCAAGGCCGCTTCGGCCGAGCGGGATCTGATTCTCGTGGAGGCTGTGTGATGAGCAACCTCTACGACACCGTGCGCGACTTCCTCTACCGCGAAGCACGCTACCTCGACGACGGCCAATGGGATCAGTGGCTGGAACTCTACGCCGCCGACGCCAGTTTCTGGATGCCGGCCTGGGACGACCACGACACCCTGACCGAAGACCCGCAAAGCGAAATATCGCTGATCTGGTACGGCAACCGTGGCGGTCTCGAAGACCGGGTGTTCCGGATCAAGACCGAGCGCTCCAGCGCGACCATCCCCGACACTCGCACCTCGCACAACCTCAGCAACATCGAGATCGTCGAGCAGGGCGAAGGGCAATGTCAGGTGCGCTTCAACTGGCACACCCTGAGCTTTCGCTATCAGGTCACCGACAGTTATTTCGGCACCAGCTTCTACACCCTCGACCTGCGCGGCGAACAGCCGCTGATCAAGGCCAAGAAAGTCGTGCTGAAGAACGATTACGTCCGTCAGGTCATCGACATCTATCACATCTGATCGAGACGGCGGCGAGCCGGGCTCGACGCTGTGAGCGAGGTGCACCATGAGTTTCCAGATCGCACTGAATTTCGAAGACGGGGTCACCCGTTTCATCGAGGCCTCGGGCCACGAAACCGTTGCCGACGCGGCGTATCGCCAAGGCATCAACATCCCGCTGGACTGCCGCGACGGCGCCTGCGGCACCTGCAAGTGTTTCGCCGAAGCCGGGCGTTACGCCATGGGCGACAACTTCATCGAAGACGCCCTGAGTGAAGACGAACTGGCCCAGGGTTACGTTCTGACCTGTCAGATGCGCGCCGAAAGCGATTGCGTGGTGCGGGTGCCGGTCGGCTCGCAGGTGTGCAAGACCGAACAGGCGAGTTATCAGGCGTCGATCAGCGATGTCCGTCAGCTCTCCGAAAGCACCATCGCGCTGTCGCTCAAGGGCGAATCCCTGAGCAAACTGGCGTTCCTGCCCGGTCAGTACGTCAACCTGCAAGTGCCGGGCAGCGAGCAATCCCGCGCCTATTCCTTCAGCTCGTTGCAGAAGAACGGCGAGGTCAGTTTCCTGATCCGCAATGTCCCCGGCGGCCTGATGAGCAGCTTCCTCACCGGGCTGGCCAAGGCCGGCGACAGCCTGAATCTCGCCGGGCCATTGGGGAGTTTTTACCTGCGCGAGATCAAGCGGCCGCTGCTGTTGTTGGCCGGCGGCACCGGGCTGGCGCCATTCACGGCGATGCTGGAGAAGATCGCCGAGCAGGGCAGCGAACATCCGGTTCACCTGATCTACGGTGTGACCAACGATTTCGATCTGGTGGAACTCGACCGCCTCGAAGCGTTCGCCGCGCGCATCCCGAATTTCAGCTTCGGCGCCTGCGTGGCCAATCCGCAGAGCCAGCATCCGCTCAAGGGCTACGTCACCCAGCACATCGAACCGCGCCACCTCAACGAAGGCGATGTCGACGTGTACCTGTGCGGTCCGCCGCCGATGGTCGAGGCCGTCAGCCAGTACATCCGCGAGCAGGGCATCACGCCGGCGAACTTCTACTACGAGAAATTCGCGGCGGCCTGAGTCTTCTTTCTGAATTGCGAGGTTGTCATGAACAACAGATTCGCCAACAAGGTCGCGCTGGTCACCGGCGCAGCGCAGGGCATCGGTCGCCGGGTGTGCGAGCGCTTGCTGGAGGAGGGCGCGCAGGTGATCGCCGTCGACCGCTCCGAGCTGGTTCACGAACTGCAGGGCGAGAGCGTGCTGTCGCTGATCGCCGATCTTGAGCAATACGCCGATTGTGCGCGGGTGATGAGCGCCGCCGTCGATGCGTTCGGGCGCCTGGATGTGCTGGTCAACAACGTCGGCGGCACCATTTGGGCCAAGCCGTTCGAACACTACGAAGTCGAGCAGATCGAGGCCGAAGTGCGCCGCTCGTTGTTCCCGACGCTGTGGTGCTGCCACGCCGCATTGCCGTACATGCTCAAGCAGGGGCGCGGCGCGATCGTCAATGTGTCGTCGATTGCGACCCGCAGCCTGAACCGCGTTCCGTATGGCGCGGCGAAGGGCGGGATCAATGCGCTGACTGCCTGTCTGGCATTCGAAAACGCCGAGCGCGGGATCCGGGTCAACGCCACCGCGCCCGGAGGCACCGAAGCGCCGCCCCGGCGCATCCCGCGCAACGCCGCCGAACAATCTGCGCAGGAGCAGGCCTGGTATCAGGAAATCGTCGCGCAAACCCTCGATAGCAGCCTGATGAAACGCTACGGAACCATTGATGAACAGGTCGGCGCGATCCTGTTTCTCGCCTCGGACGACGCCTCCTACATCACCGGTGTAACCCTGCCGGTCGGTGGCGGTGACCTCGGTTGATCACGCTTGAATGGACACTGAAATGAACCGGATCCTGATTGAAAACCTGTCGGCGATCATCGTCGACCTGCCGACCATCCGCCCGCACAAACTGGCGATGCACACGATGCAGAACCAGACGCTGGTGATCCTGCGCCTGCGTTGCAGCGACGGTATCGAAGGCATCGGCGAAGCCACCACCATCGGCGGCCTGGCCTACGGCTACGAAAGCCCGGAAAGCATCAAGGCCAACATCGACGCGCACCTGGCGCCGGCGCTGCTCGGCATGGACGCGGACAACCTCAACGTCGCCATGCAGAAACTCGACAAGATCGCCAAGGGCAACACCTTCGCCAAGTCCGCCATCGAGAGCGCGTTGCTCGACGCTAAGGGCAAACGCTTCGGCCTGCCGGTGAGCGAACTGCTCGGCGGTCGGGTCCGCGACAGCCTCGAAGTCGCCTGGACCCTGGCCAGCGGCGACACCGCCCGCGACATCGCCGAGGCCGAACAAATGCTGGAAGCGCGGCGGCACCGGATCTTCAAACTGAAGATCGGCGCCAACCCGCTGGAGCAGGATCTGAAGCACGTGGTGGCGATCAAGAAAGCCCTGGGCGAGCGTGCCAGTGTGCGGGTCGACGTTAATCAGTACTGGGACGAATCCCAGGCAATTCGCGGCTTCCAGGTGCTCGGCGACAACGGTATCGACCTGATCGAGCAGCCGATCTCGCGAGTCAATCGTTCCGGGCAGATTCGCCTGAACCAGCGCAGCCCGGCGCCGATCATGGCCGACGAATCCATTGAAAGTGTCGAGGACGCCTTCAGCCTTGCTGCCGACGGCGCCGCCAGCGTGTTCGCCTTGAAGATCGCCAAGAACGGCGGCCCGCGCGCCGTGTTGCGCACCGCGCAAATCGCTGAAGCCGCCGGCATCGCCCTGTACGGCGGCACCATGCTCGAAGGCTCCGTCGGCACGCTGGCCTCGGCCCATGCGTTCCTCACGCTCAGGCAACTGACCTGGGACACCGAGCTGTTCGGCCCGTTGTTGCTGACCGAAGACATCGTCACCGAGCGCCCGCAGTACCGCGACTTTCACCTGCACATTCCACGCACCCCGGGCCTGGGCCTGACGCTGGATGAAGAGCGTCTGGCGCGTTTTCGCCGGCACTGATTCCTTAAGGAGAACGCCATGCTGTTCCACGTAAAAATGACCGTGAAATTGCCCGCCGACATGGATCAGGCCGTTGCCACCAAGCTCAAGGCCGACGAAAAGGAACTCGCCCAGCGCCTGCAACGCGAAGGCCAGTGGCGCCATCTCTGGCGCATCGCCGGGCACTACGCCAATTACAGCGTGTTCGATGTGCCCAGCGTCGAAGCGCTGCACGACACCCTGATGCTGCTGCCGCTGTTTCCCTACATGGACATCGAAATCGACGGCCTCTGCCGCCATCCCTCGTCGATCCACACCGACGACCGCTGAGCCCGCCCCCACAACAACAAGATGAGGTGAACACCATGACCGTGAAGATTGCCCACACTGCCGAACTGCAAAAATTCTTCGAAGAAGCTGCCGGTTTTGCCAACGATGGCGGCAGCTCGCGCCTGAAAAACATCGTCCTGCGAGTGTTGCAGGACACCGCCCGGATCATCGAAGACCTTGAGATCAGCGAAGACGAATTCTGGAAAGCCGTCGACTACCTCAACCGTCTGGGCGGCCGCTTGGAAGCCGGGCTGCTGGTGGCCGGCCTCGGCCTCGAGCATTTCCTCGACCTGCTGCAGGACGCCAAGGACGCGCAGATCGGCTTGACCGGCGGCACGCCGCGCACCATCGAAGGCCCGTTATACGTGGCCGGCGCGCCGCTGTACGAAGGGGAATGCCGGATGGACGACGGCAGCGAGGAGGGCGTCGCCACGCTGATGTTGCTCGAAGGTCAGGTGTTCGATCCGCAGGGCCAGCCGCTGGCCGGCGCCACGGTCGACCTGTGGCACGCCAACACCAAAGGTACTTACTCGTTCTTCGACCAGAGCCAGTCCGAATACAACCTGCGCCGACGGATCATCACCGATGCTGAAGGCCGCTATCGCGCCCGCAGCATCGTGCCCTCCGGTTATGGCTGCGACCCCCAAGGCCCGACCCAGGAATGTCTGAACCTGCTCGGCCGCCACGGCCAGCGCCCGGCTCATATTCACTTCTTCATTTCTGCACCGGGGCATCGGCATCTGACGACGCAGATCAATCTGTCCGGGGACAAGTATCTGTGGGATGACTTCGCGTACGCGACCCGTGAAGGGTTGGTCGGGGAGGTCGAGTTTCTGGAGGATGCAGCGGGACGTCGAGCCGAATTGAAGTTCGACTTCCAGTTGCAGCAGGCGCCGGATGCGGCGGCGCAACAGCGCAGTCAGCGGCCACGGGCGTTGCAGGAAGTCTGATTTCGGAGCTCTGATCGGATTGGCGGAACTGCGCAAAAAGTTGCGCAGTTGCCCGTAATAAAATCACGGTGAAAGCCACGGCAAGCTCTCTATATCGAGGCTTACAGCCAAGTGCGCAAGAAGTTGCACAGCACTGCGCAACTTCTTGCGCACTTTTTCGTTGTTTCCTACAGCCAAAAACGAACTTGTCCCACGCAAGCATCGTAAGTCTTTGATGGGGAAAAGCCCTGATGTGGCTGGCACGACTTTTGATATCTCCTTGGTCACCTGGGCAGGCAATCACGCCGTCCGGTCCTGTCTTTTGAGCAAGGAGCACACCCCATGGCAACACCAGCGTACATGTCGGTTACCGGCGAAAAACAAGGCCTGATCACTGCCGGCGCTTTCACCGCCGACTCCGTTGGCAACACCTACCAGGAAGGTCACGAAGACCAGGTCATGGTTCAGGCGTTCAGCCACGACGTGATCATCCCGCGTGACCCGCAATCCGGTCAGCCAACCGGTCAGCGCGTGCACAAGCCAGTCGTGATCACCAAGGTTTACGACAAGGCTTCGCCTTTGCTGCAAGCCGCTCTGACCTCCGGCGAGCGCATGAGCGAAATCGTTATCCAGTGGTACCGCACTTCGGCGCAAGGCACCCAAGAGCACTACTACACCACCAAACTGGAAGACGCGATCATCGTCGCCATCAACAACAAGATGCACAACTGCCAGGACCCGGCAAACGCCCACTTCACTCATCTGGAAGAGGTGCATTTCACCTACCGCAAAATCACCTGGACCCACGAAGTCTCCGGTACTTCGGGCTCCGATGACTGGCGTGCTCCGGTCGTTTAATCACGGCTGATGGTTGTACCGTTCCGGCCAGCGTTACTGGCCGGAACCTTTGAGTTCTTAAAGGATTACTGCCGCCAGAGGTTTATCAATCTGGCGTGGGTTGCAGCACAGCACGAGGGACAAGGGAATGTTCTCACCGGCCAACCAGCCCCATTTCAATCTGACCATCGATGGCGCGGACAGCGATTTCCAGGTGCTGTCGTTCACCGGTCGGGAAGCCCTCAACACGCCCTTCGAATTCGAGCTGGAACTGGTCAGCGAAAAGGCTTCGATCAACCTCGAAAGCCTGCTGCACAAACTGGCGTTTCTTCAACTGTCGCCGAGCGGTACCGGGATTCACGGGCTGATTTACAGCATTGCCCAAGGCGAGGCGGGCAAGCGCCTGACCCGCTACAAGATCTCCCTGCGACCGCAGCTTTCGTACCTGGCGCACCGCTTCAACCAGCGCATCTTTCAGCAGATGACGGTGCAGCAGATCATCAGCCAGGTGCTGGAAGAACACGGCATTCTGGCCAGCGATTACCACTTCCAGTTGAGTGCGGTGTATCCCGAGCGGATCTACTGCACGCAGTACGACGAATCGGACCTGCATTTCGTCCAGCGCCTGTGCGAAGAAGAGGGTATTCACTACCACTTCCAGCACACGTCCAGCGGCCACAAACTGACCTTCGGCGATGACCAGACGGTGTTCCCGAAACTGGCGCCGGTGGCCTATCAGCAGGACTCCGGGCTGGTGGCGGACCAGCCGGTGGTCAAGCGTTTCGGCCTGCGCCTGGCCACCCGCACCAGCCGCACCACGCGACGCGATTACGACTTCGTCAAACCGAAGATCGAGCTGGAAAGCGACGCCAAGAGCAGCGCCCAGCCGGACCTGGAAGACTACGATTACCCGGGCCGTTTCGTGGATCGCGAGCGTGGCAAGCACCTGGCCAACCGCAACCTCGAACGCCATCGCAGCGACTATCGCCTGGCCGAGGGCAACAGCGACCAGCCGATCCTGGTCACCGGGCATTTTCTGGCCCTGACCGACCACGCCAACCCGACGTGGAACGACCTGTGGCTGCTCACCGAAATCTTCCACGAAGGCAAGCAGCCGCAAGTGCTGGAAGAGTCGGTGACCAGCGACACCACCGACAACAAAGACGATTTCCATCAGGGTTATCGCAACCGCTTCAACGCGATTCCCTGGGACGTGCCGTACCGTCCGCCGCTGGACCACCCAAAACCCAAGGTCCTCGGTTCGCAAAGCGCCGTGGTCACCGGTCCCGAAGGCGAAGAAATCTTCTGCGACCAATACGGCCGGGTGAAGGTGCAGTTCTTCTGGGACCGCGAAGGCCAGCGCGACGACAAGACCTCCTGCTGGATGCGCGTGGCCTCCAGCTGGGCCGCCGAGACCTTTGGCTCGATCAACATTCCGCGGGTCGGCATGGAAGTGCTGATCACCTTCCTCGAAGGCGATCCCGACCAGCCCTTGATCACCGGTTGCCTGTACCACGGCGCCAACCTGCCGCCGTACAAGTTGCCGGACTTCAAGACCCTGGCCACGGTCAAGAGCAAGGAATACAAGGGCAGCCGCGCCAACGAACTGCGCATCGACGACACCACCAGCGAGATCAGCATCGCGCTGCGCAGCGATCACGGCGCGAGCGCGATCAACCTTGGTTACCTGACCCACCCGCGCCCAAGCGGCGGTCAGCCTCGGGGTGAAGGTTTTGAGTTAAGAACCGACCGCCACGGCGCCGTGCGTGCCGGCGCCGGTCTGCTGATTACCACCGAACCGCGCCCGAATGAATCCAAGCACCACAAGGACTTGCCGGAGACCGCCGAGCGCCTGGCCACCGCCAGCGATCAACAGGACGGTTTCGCCACGCAGGCCAAAGAGCTGCAAGCCCAGGAAGCGGGCGACCAGGATGACGTGGCCAAGGCCTTGCACGCGCAGCATCAAGGCGTACTCGGCAGTGGCCCGGCGAACCTCACCGCCAACGAATTTCCCGAGTTCACCGAGCCGCATCTGGTACTCGCCAGCCCCGCCGGCATCGCCCTGACCACACCGCGCTCCAGCCACATCGCCACCGGCGAACACCTGGCGCTGAGCAGCACCGGGCACACCAGTTTTTCCATCGGCAAACGCCTGCTGGCCAGTGCCAGCCGTGGCATGCGCCTGTTCGTGCAGAGCATGGGCTGGCGGCTGGTGGCGGCGTCCGGCGACATCGACGTCAAGGCACTCAAGGACAGCATCAACCTGCTGGCCAAACTCAACATCACCGCCAACGCCGACCGCATCACCATCACCGCCAAGACCGAACTGGTGATCCAGGGCGGCGGCAGCGCCACGACCTACAACGCCGGCGGCATCACCCACGCCACCAGCGGCCCGTACACCGCCCACGCAGCGAACTTCGCCTACACCGGGGCGAAATCCCTGGCGGGCGTGTTCCCGGAACCGCCGAAACCGGGCAAGGGCAACCTTGAATTGTTCAACCAGTACGCCGGGCGTCAGGGCATCAAGGACGGCGACTACGAAGTCATCGATGCGCTGGGCAAAAGCATCAAGGGCAAACTCGACGCCAAGGGTTTTGCCAGCGTCGCCGGCGCCGCACCGGGGCCAGCGCGGGTGCTGTTCGGCAAGGATCCTGCGGACACCTGGAGTGAAGGCAGTTACATCGGCAAGCCGGAATGGCCGTTGAATCCGCCGGGTGCTGATGAGGTGCCAAGTCAGGTGCAGGCGATGGTCGCCAAAGTGTTGCCGAGCAAGAACTGGGACATGTTGGAGAAGGGCAAGGACATGGCGAAAACAGGGATGGGCGCCGTGCAGACCGCGCAAGGTGCGATGCAAACGGCGCAGCAGGTGAAGGGCGTGGTGCAGGGCGGGGTAGCCGGGCTGCCGAAACTGGCGAGTGCGGCGATGCCGAGTGCGTCGGGGATTCTCGGGGCGGCGAGCAAGGCGGGCAAGTTGCCGAGTCTGCCGGCGCCGACGCTTCCAAAACCTTCTTTGAAAACTCCGGAATTGCTGGCGGGTGAGGTGCTGTCATGACAACTGGGGGCGGTGGTGCGAAACAGCGTGAGCCGCAAGTCGCGGTGGTACCCCTCAACACGATCGATATTCAGGATGTCGGACGCGGCGCTGCCAAATTCGATGCCTGGTTGCAGTCCATCAGCGGCGGTGTCGTCACACTTGATCGGGTCAAGAACGTCGCGGGTGCTCTTCCTGTCGTGGGCAACATCATGGCGTTGGTTGATGCCCTCGGAGACATCGTCACCCTGGCCAAAAGCAAACAGCGTCAGGTGCTGGATTGGGTCAGCCTGGGTATCAACCTGATTGGTGTATTGCCTGCGCCGCCGACCATGGCTTCTGCGCGCATGACACTACGCCCGACCCTGGGGCTGGTGCGTCAGGAACTGCGTAACAGCGCCAAGATGCTGCTGGGGGACTCGCTGATTGAAGTGTTGATCGGGCATCTGAACGCGACCATCGTCGGCACCATCGATGACTTCGTCAAACAGGCACAACCCAAACTGGCGGGCATTCTCGACGACGCTGGAAAGCTGGGTCAAAGCGCGGTGAACGAGATTGCCAAGGGCCTGGAAACGGTGGTCAACGGCAAGCTTGACGCCAAAGGCGACCTTAACGCGGCAGGTTCAAAGCTCACCGCGGCACGGGGCCAGTTACTGCATGATCCCAAGGCGGCCATCAGCAATATCTTTGGCGCTGCATTTGGCGCCTACAAGGCTGCAGGAAAAGGGGTGGCCAATAGTGCAGCGAAAAATCTGCTGCCGGAAAAAGCCAAGGCCTTGGTACTGGGTAATACATCCATGCTGCGTAATCTGGGTGTAGAACTGCGAACCCAGCTGAAAAAACTTGCCGATCCAGGTGTGCAGCACTCTATCGGCTGGTTGTTGCAGATGCTGGCGGGGGCGGTAGTGACCTGGCGCAAACGCAGGTCTCATGGCCAGAGCGCAACGGTCAAACCCGGCGGAACGAGTAAAGCCCAACGCAGGGCCGGGGACGGGCAACTGGAGATGCAGTCAAAGCAGGCAGGCGCGAAAGCCGACGCCAACTGCCGCAAGAACGGTGTGTGTCCCATCACCGCCCATAGCATCAGCTTTGCCATGGGATCGGAGACTTTCAATCACACGGACTTCAGCCTGCCCGGCCCGTTTCCGGTCACCTGGACTCGCACCTATTACTCACGTCTGGATGCCTACGACAAGGGCGTCTGCGGTGCTCGCTGGATTACCGAGTTCACCACCCGATTTGATCGCGTCGATGACGGGGTGGTGTACCACGCAGCTGATGGTCGCAGCCACAACTACCCTCTGCCCAAAGTGGGTGAAGCTCACTACGACCCGATCGAGAGCCTCACGCTGGTACGCGTCGACGAGAACCAATTGGTGCTGTGCAGCGGTGTCGAGCGCAAGGAAACCTATGTTCGTCGAGGTCAGCGCTATCTGCTGAGTGGAATCGTACTGCGCAGCGGTGCGGGAATCATGCTGCACTACGAACATCGCCATAACGATGAAGTCGTGTTGTCGGATCTGATCACCTACCAAGGGGACGTTTCCAGGGTTCATTTGCAACTCGGTACATTGATCGACGATCAGGGGCGTTTGATCGGCCTCTGGGAAATTCGCGACGGTGCGCCCTGGCGTCAGCTGTGCGCCTATGTTTATGACGACGCCGGGGACTTGATACAGGCTCAGGACGAAAATGCGGCGGTCTGGAGTTACCAGTACCAGCATCACCTCATCACCCGATACACCGATCGCACCGGACGCGGTATGAATCTGCAATGGCAGGGACAGGGCGCCGATGCGCGGGCGATACGCGAATGGGCCGATGACGGCAGCTACGATACCCGGCTGGAGTGGGATGAAAATATTCGCCTGACTTACGTCACCGATGCCCATGGCAATGAGACTTGGCACTACTACGACATCCTTGGCTACACCTATCGTATCCGTCATCCCGACGAACGCTCGGAATGGCTGTTTCGCGATGACGCAAAAAACATCGTGCGCCATGTTCATACCGACGGCAGCATCGATCGATTCAGCTATGACGATCGCGGGAACGTACTCGAACATATCCGGGCCGACGATACGGTCCTGCACTTTGCCTACGACGACCAGGATCAACTGATCAAGATCAGCGACGCGGAGGGTGGCCTGTGGCTTCGCGATTACGATCCACAGGGCAATCTGGTAGAAGCCGTCGACCCATTGGGTAACAAGACCGAATACACCTACACCCCGGCCGGTCTGCTCACGGCCATCAAGGATGCCAACGGCGCCGAGAAGAAACTTGAGTACAACGACGCTGGCCAGTTGACCAAGTACACCGATTGCTCCGGAAAAAGCAGCACCTGGGAATATGACAGTCGAGGGCAGACGATCTGTTTCACCGATGCAGCCGGGCAAAGTACCGAGTACGAATATCAGGCGGGTCAACTGGTACTGATCAAACATCCGGACAAATCCGAAGAGCGATTCACGCGCGATGCCGAAGGTCGATTACTGATCCACATCGATGGCCTTGGTCGCTGCACCTCCTGGAGTTACACCGCTGCCGGTCTGGTGGCGGAGCGGGTGGACGCTGCCGAGCAGACATTGCGCTATCGCTGGGATCGGCTCGGGCGCTTGTCGGCCCTGGAAAACGAAAATGAACAGCGAGCGCAGTTCGAGTACGACCCGGTAGGGCGGCTGCTCCACGAAACCGGCTTCGACGGTCGGAGCAAGCACTACCAATACGATCCTGATACCGGGCGTCTAGCCTCGACGAGGGATGGGGAGCGCGTTACTGAATTGCGCTTCGATCCGATGAACCGCCTGATCTCTCGTCTTGCAAGACTTGGCGGTGAGTCGCAGGAAGAAACCTTTGCCTACGATGGAAACGGCAACCTGGTGCTCGCCAGCAATGATAAGAGTCGCTTGCAGTGGTTTCATGACCCGGCAGGTAACCTGTTGCGCGAGCATCAGCATTATTCGGTACTGGAAAAACCGACGGTTGCGGTCTGGCAGCACGAATATGATGCGCTGAATCAGCGAGTGGCCACTGTGCGTCCGGATGGACACCGGATCAGTTGGCTGACCTACGGCAGTGGCCACTTGTTGGGAATGCGGCTGGATGAGCACGACCTGATCGGTTACGAGCGTGATGATCTGCATCGTGAAGTCGCCCGACATCAGGGCAATCGCCTTTTCCAGACTCAAAAATGGGACCCTGCCGGTCGCTTGCAACAACAATTGCTGGGACACAGTGATGACAAGCGCATCCTGCTCAAGCGCGAGTATCAATATGACGCGGCGGGCCAATTGAATGGTATCCATGACACTCGCCGTGGGCCGATCGGCTATCAATACGACCCGGTAGGTCGTCTGCTCAACGCCACCAGTCGTCTGGGTGTGGAAACCTTCGCGTTCGATCCCGCCGGCAATTTGATGGATGCCAAGGCTGAACAGGTTCGGCGACCGTTGGACCAGTATCCGACCCGGAGCAAGCTTCTCGACAATTTGTTGCGTGAGTACGCTGGCAGTCATTACGACTATGACGACCGTGGCAACCTGATTCAGCGCTGGCACAACGCGAGTATCAGCCGGATGCGCTGGGACCTGTTCGATCGCCTGGTGCATTTCGATGATGCCCGTCTGGAAATCGACTTCGCCTACGATGCGCTGGGTCGGCGGCTGTACAAGCATTCACGTGCGCACTTCAAGCAACACCCCGAAGCCGGGTCGCAGTGGAACCAGAACGAACTGTCACGTCGGCAAAGAGAACTGGGTTGTAGTTTCACGCTGTACGGCTGGGACGGCGACAACCTGGCCTGGGAAAGCAGCCTTTCACAGACCGACGGCGATCCGGGGCGGACGGTGCACTACATCTATGAGCCCGGCACGTTTGTTCCCGTGGCCCAGGCTTTACGGCACCAATCGATCAACTTGTTTGCCGAGCCTCATTACAGCGATGACTATCGTCTGGCCGATGATCCGTTATGGAGCATTGTGCCCAAAGCACCACCGATCGATGTCTTGAGCTGGTATCAGTGTGACCACTTGGGCACACCACAGGAGCTGACCAACCAGAACGGGGAGATCGTCTGGAGTGCACAGTACAAGGCATGGGGTACTGCCATTGAAAAACGTTCGGAGTGGGCACTGCAGCAAGGGCTGGCAAACCCGATTCGTTTTCAGGGGCAATACCACGATCATGAGACAGGGCTGCATTACAACCGGTACCGATATTACGATCCTGACGTTGGCCGTTTCATCAGCAAGGATCCGATCAGTTATGCAGGCGGCCTGAATCTATATGCCTATGCGCCTAACCCGACAGGCTGGGTTGACCCACTGGGTCTTGAGGGCTGTGATCCAAGGCAACAACTGGCCGACCGAAGAAAGGCATTGGGCCTTCCGGTTGCAGGTTCTGCCGAAGACACATCGACACTGGCGATTTTGAAGTTCAACGACCAGAGTTTCGAGGGTATAAACTCAAGCGCTCAAAATCCCAAAACGCCTATTACACTTGAGCGGGTAAATGCGCAGACCAAAACCCACGCAGAAGCCGAAGCGGTGCAGCATGCGGTCAATGCGGGTATGGCAGGCAAGGCCGAAAGTGCGGAAATGTGGGTGGATCGAGACCCTTGCAAGGCTTGCGGACTTCCGGGAGCCGGGGGGATTCGATCACTGGCTCGAAACCTGGGATGCAATATCACCGTACACTCGCCAAGTGGCAGTCGAACTTACACACCAACGAAGTAGTGATTATGAAGCTGGATAAAATCCTGGAAGATGAAACCCAAGGCAATCGTTCGGTCACTCATGAAGTGCACCAACCCGATGAAAAAGCGTTGCTCTCTGCGCTGAATCGTCTCGATGGAAAAACATTCAGTTCAACGATGTTCTTTCTCGATGATGAAAACTTCATGAGCATTGGCGGCGGTGCGCAAAATCGTTATGTGGTGTTTATCGCGCTGGATGTGGATCAAAAGCTTTTCACACTGATTGCCCCCGACGCATCCGGCGATGAAAGTCTTGATGTCGTTGTGGGAGGGCAGTCCGGCAGCTATCCACAGAATCAGTGCGTCGATAAAGAAATCGCACAACAGGCGCTGATGTATTTTTCTGCGCACGGGACAGCCGATCCAGGTTTGACGTGGGATGTCGAAGGTTAATGAGACTGCATTCGGACCGGCGGGCAGGGTCTCTGTCTGCCCACCGGGTGAAGTTCATCATCGATCCTCAAGGGGACGAAGATGTCTGGATGGATGAGTAAGCCGGTCAATGGAGTGACAACATGAAAGACGCAATCCGCCTCGGCGACTCCACCACCCACGGTGGCAAAGTCCTTGAAGCCTTCTCCCGAACCGACCTTAATGGCAAGCCGATTGCCGGGCTCGGTCACAAGGTCAGTTGCCCGTTGTGCAAAGGGATTTTTCCGATTGCCGAGGGCAGCAGCACCTACACCGTCGATGGCGTGCCGATCGCGCTGGACGGCATGAAAACTGCGTGTGGGGCGGCGCTTATTGCCAGCGGCCCGAAGGGCGCGGTGGTCAGCTGAGTCATGTAGTCAGACAGACCTAAGCTAATGCAAAAAAGATATTTGTTCGGTGTTTTTAATATCGTTTAGTTTTGTTTCATAGACGAATCAAAAGCATCAAACCGATAGACCTCCCGATTGCCATGACGGCACGCGCTGAATCGATCACGGACTCTTCAGGTTTGATTCACACGGGAGTGAATCATGCCGCACACCTCAAAGATCACCGCATTACCCATCCTCGACCTGTCCCTGCTCGACGGCACGCCGTCGCAACGCCAGGCCTTTCTTGATGACCTGCGCCATGCTGCCCGCGATGTGGGTTTTTTCTACCTGACCGGCCATGGCATCGACGCCGGCCTGCTCGAGCAAGTGCAGGACTACGCACGCCAGTTCTTCGCCTTGCCCGACAGCGAGAAAAACGCCGTCGGCATGATCAATTCGCCGCACTTTCGCGGCTACAACCGCGCCGCTTCCGAGATCACCCGTGGCCAGCCCGATCAGCGTGAGCAATTCGATCTGGGCGCCGAGCGCGAGGTCTTGCCATTGAACGCCGACAGTCCGCTATGGGCGCGGCTGCAAGGGCCGAATCAATGGCCCGAGGCGTTGCCGCAACTCAAGCCGCTGCTGCTCGACTGGCAGCAGGCGATGACCCAAATGTCGCTGCGCCTGCTGCGCGCATTCGCTCAGGCGCTGTCCTTGCCGGAAGACGCTTTCGACCGGTTGTACGGCGACAAACCCAACGAACACATCAAGCTGATGCGCTATCCGGGGCAAGCCTCGACCGCGAGCAATCAGGGCGTCGGCGCGCACAAGGATTCGGGTTTTCTCAGCTTCCTGCTGCAAGACCAGCAGGCCGGCCTGCAAGTGGAAATCGAAGAGGGGCGCTGGATCGATGCGCTGCCTCGGGACAACACCTTGGTGGTGAACATCGGCGAGTTGCTGGAGCTGGCCACCAACGGTTATCTGCGCGCCACGGTGCATCGGGTGGTGTCGCCACCGGTGGGCAGCGAGCGCTTGTCCATCGCGTTTTTCCTCGGCGCGCAACTGGATGCAGTGGTGCCGCTTTATCCCTTGCCGGCGGCGTTGCTGCGTGAGGCGCGCGGCCCGGCCAGTGATCCGCTCAATCCGTTGTTTCGCGATGTCGGCTGGAATTACCTCAAGGGCCGACTGCGCTCCCATCCCGACGTCGCGCAGCGCTTCTACGCCGATGCGTCGAATACCCAGACACCGCTTCGCAAGACCGCCAACGCCTGATCCATCACTCGCAAAAGGTCGCTTTCCCATGTTGAAAAAAGCAGTGTTGAAAAAAACAGTGTTGAAAAAAGCAGGCCTGACCCTGGCCGTCCTCGGCGCGCTGGTGACTTCGTTCAGTGCCCAGGCGCTCGAACCATTGCGGGTTGCAGCGGACCCGGTGCCACACGCGCAGATTCTGGCGTACATCCAGAAACTCGATCCGCAGCTCAATCTCAAGGTGATCGAAATCCCGCAGGGCGTGAACTCCAACGAACTTTTGGTGCACGGCGATGTGGACGCCAACTACTTCCAGCATCTGCCGTACCTGCAATCCCAGGAAAAGGCCCTCGGCGAAAAACTCGCGGTGGCCGCCACGGTGCACATCGAACCGCTGGGGATTTACTCCCATCGCCACAAAACCTTCGCCCAGATGCCAGACAAAGGTACGGTCGCCGTGCCGAACAACGTCACCAACCTGAGCCGTGCGCTGTACCTGTTGCAGGACAACGGCCTGATCAAACTCAAGCCTGGCTTCAATGACCCGGCGGCCGATCAGGCGACGCCCAAGGACATCGCCGAAAATCCGAAACAGCTGAAGATCCTCGAAATCGAATCGCCGCAACTGCCCCGCGCACTGGACGACGTCGACCTGGCGGTGATCAACGGCAACTACGCGCTGGAAGCCGGGCTGGTGCCGGCCAGGGATGCGCTGGGGCTGGAGAAGGCCGAGCACAACCCGTACGCCAACATTCTGGTGACCACGCCGAAACTGGAAAACGATCCGCGCATTCAGCAACTGGCCAAGGACCTGACCTCGCCGCAAGTCGCCAAGTACATCGCCGAGAACTTCAAGGGTTCGGTGATCCCGGTGGCGGATGCCAAGCCATGATCGTCGTCGAGCAGTTGAGCAAAACCTATCCGTCAGCGTCGACCCCGGCGCTGGATCAGGTGTCGCTGAGCATTCCCGATGGCGCGATCTACGGGATTCTCGGGCGCAGCGGCGCGGGTAAATCAACGTTGCTGCGTTGCCTCAATCTGCTCGAACGCCCGGATGCCGGGCGGATTCTGCTGGACGGCGAAGACCTCACCGCGCTGTCCGATAGCGAACTGCGCCGCCAGCGTCAGCGCATCGGCATGATCTTCCAGGGCTTCAATCTGCTGCATTCGCGCAACGTGTTCGACAACGTCGCGGTGCCGCTGGAAATCGCCAAGGTTGCCAAGCCACAGCGTTATGAACGGGTTCGGGAACTGCTGGATCTGGTGGGGCTGGGCGACAAGGCCGAAGCCTTTCCATCGCAACTGTCCGGTGGGCAGAAGCAGCGAGTGGGCATCGCTCGGGCCCTGGCGGCGCGGCCGGCGTATCTGCTGTCGGACGAAGCCACCAGCGCCCTCGACCCGGAAACCACCGCATCGATTCTGGAGCTGTTGCGCGATATCAATCGGCAACTCGGTTTGACCATCGTGCTGATCACCCACGAACTGGACGTGGTCAAGTCGATCTGCGATCACGCCGCGTCCATGGCCAACGGGAAACTGGTGGAGGCGGGGCCGGTGGCTCGATTGCTGGCCGATCCGCAGTCCGCCCTCGGCGCCTCACTGCGCCCCAGTTGCGGCTTGCCGCTGGGGCATGACGCGCCCGGTCTGAGTTTTCTGCGGCAATACGGCGTACGGGCGGCCCACTCATGAACCGTGTGATCGACTGGAATGAAATCCTGCAACTGGTGCTCAACGCTACCGGCGAAACCCTGTACATGGTGCTGCTCGCCGGGCTGTTCACCTTGCTGATCGGCCTGCCGCTGGGGGTGTTGCTGTTCATCAGTCGGCGTCAGGGCCTGTACCCGTTGCCGAGGCTCAATCAAGCCTTGGGCGCAATCATCAATCTGGGGCGTTCGCTGCCGTTCGTGGTGATGCTGATTGCCCTGATCCCGCTGACCCGGCTGGTGGTCGGCACCACCCTGGGCAGCACCGCCGCCGTGGTGCCGATCACCATCGGCGCCTTTCCGTTTTTTGCGCGGATCGTCGAGAACGCCCTCGACGAAGTCGAAAAAGGCCGGATCGAAGCGATCCTGGCCATGGGCGGTGACATCCGCCACGTGATTTTCAAAGTGCTGTTGCCCGAAGCGCTGCCGGCCTTGCTGGCGGGCGTCACCCTGACGCTGGTGATGCTGATCGGTTTTTCCTCCATGGCCGGAGTGATCGGTGGCGGTGGACTGGGCGATCTGGCGATCCGCTACGGCTATCAACGGTTCAACAATGAAGTGATGGTCGCCACCGTCGTGGTGTTGGTCATCCTCGTCCAGGGTGTGCAAAGCCTGGGCGATCGACTGGTGCGTTCGCTGGCTCATCGACGTTAAGGAATTTTATGGGTGCGCCTGTCGCCGTGGTCTCCGAGCCACTGATTCGTGTACGTGAACTGAGCAAGACCTTTGGCTCGAACCGGGCGCTGGACCGGGTCAGCCTGGATATTTTTCCCGCCGAAGTGGTGGCGCTGCTCGGCGCCAACGGTGCGGGCAAATCGACGCTGGTGAAGATCCTCGCCGGCAGCCAGACCCCCGATGGCGGCGAGATCCGGATCGATGGCCAACCCCGGCATTTCAGTTCGCCGCTGTCGGCGCGCCGCTTCGGCATCGTCGCGGTTCATCAGCAGATCAACGAGGGCATCGCGCCCGGATTGAGCGTGGCGGAAAACCTGCTGCTCGATGAACTGTGCCGCCCCGACGCCGACTTCTGGCTCAATCGCAGACGCCTGCTGGAGCGCGCTGCGAGCATCGCCGCCGGCCTCGGTCTGGTGCTGCCGCTGGAGCAACCGATCGAACACCTCGGCCAGGCCGAGCGGCAACTGGTGGTGCTGGCTCGCGCCTTCGCCCTGCAACCGCGCCTGCTGATTCTCGACGAGCCGACAGCGGCCCTGTCGGACGCCGAAGCGCAGCGCCTGTTCGGGCTGATCGACACCTTGCGCAGCCGTGGTGTGGCGATTCTGTACATCTCCCATCGCCTGTCCGATCTGCAACGAGTGGCCGACCGCGCCGTGGTGTTGCGCGACGGGCAACTGGCCGGTGAGTTCAGTGCCCGGCAATTGCCCGAGGCACTGGAAGCGATGCTTGGTCAGGCGCTGGAAGCCCACGTCTACACACCGCGAGCGGCGGGGCGCGAAGTACTGAAATTGCGCGACGTGAAAATCCTGCCGCGCACTCAGGCTTTTGATCTGTCCCTGCACGAAAACGAAGTGGTGGTGCTGACCGGGTTGCTCGGCGCCGGCAAAAGCGAGATCGCCGAAGTGCTGTTCGGGCTGCGCAAACCGTTGTCCGGCTCTCTGCAACTGGACGGCATCGAGTGGCAACCGGGCTCGCCCCGACAAGCCATCCAGAGCGGCGTGTTCTTCGCCGCCGAGGATCGCGCCAGCCAATCGCTGGTGGCGGATTTTTCATTGCGTCGAACCCTGACCTTGCCGTTCCTCGAACGCTTCACCCGTGGCGGTTTCATCCGCAACCGCGCCGAAGCGACGGCGGTGGAGGCGCAAGTCGCAGCGCTGGGAATCAAGACCGCCGGCATCGATGTGCCGATGAGTGCGTTGTCCGGCGGCAATCAGCAGAAAGTCGTGCTCGGTCGCTGGTTGCTCGGCGAGGGCCGGGTGCTGATCCTTGACGAGCCGTTTCAGGGCGTCGATGTGCGTGCCCGGCGCGAGATCGGCCAACTGCTGCGCGACAGCGCCGCTGGCCGCGCCACGTTGGTGATCTGCTCGGACGTCGATGAAGCGCTGGAGATCGCCGACCGGATTCTGCTGGTGCGCGCTCACGCGGTGGTGGCCGAGTACCCGCGCGCCGGGCTGGATCGCGCCACCCTGGTCGCCGCGCTGGCCGGCAGCGACCCGCAAAATTCTAATGTTCACGCCGCGCCAAGGAGTAGAGCGAGTGCCTGATTCGAGTTCCCTGTTGTCATCCGCCCCGGCGCCGTCCGAGCGCTTCGTGCAAGCGCTGATCCGCTACGGCCTGCTGTGGGTGCTGGCGTTGATCGTGGTGTTTTTCAGTGTGGCAGAACCGGCGTTCCTGCGGGTCGGCAACCTGTTCAGCATCCTGCAGTCGGTGTCGATTGTTGCACTGCTGGCGTTGGGCGTGACGCTGACCATGGCTGTCGGCGGACTGGATTTGTCGATCGGCGCGGTGGCGGCGATGAGCCTGATGATTGCCAGTTACGTGATGGTGGTGCTCGGCTGGGGCGCGGTGCCGGCGGTGCTGATCAGCCTGGCCGGTGGCGCGCTGGTGGGGCTGCTCAACGGCTGGCTGATCGTGAAGATGCGCGTGCCGGACATTCTCGCCACGCTCGGCAGCATGTTTCTGGTGATCGGCGTGCAACTGATCCCCACGGGCGGCCGCTCGATTGCGGTGGGCATGACCTTGCCCAACGGCGACGAAGCCGAGGGTTCGTTCAGTGCAGTGTTTCTGGCGCTGGGCCGCGGACGGTTGTGGGACATCGTGCCGGTTCCGGTGTTGATAACGGCGGTGGTCGCGGTGGCGGTGTGGCTGTTTCTCGAACGCACGCGCATCGGCCGGTTGTTCTATGCGATTGGCGGCAACGAGCAGGCGGCGCGTCTGGCCGGTGCGCCGGTGCAGCGCTTCAAGTTGCTGGCTTACGTGCTCTCGGCGCTGCTGGCATCGCTGGGCGGATTGTTGCTGGCGGCGCGATTGGGGCGCGGGGATGTCAGTTCCGGCAACGGCCTGGTGCTCGATGCGTTGGGCGCTGCGCTGATCGGTTTTGCCGTGCTCGGGGCGAAGAAGCCCAACGCGTTCGGCACGCTGGTCGGCGCGCTGCTGGTGGCCTCGTTGCTCAACGGCCTGACCATGCTCAACGCGCCGTATTACGCGCAGGATTTCGTCAAGGGACTGGTGCTGGTGCTGGCCCTGATGTTCACCTTCGGCCTCGCGCATCGGGCGCGCTGAGCCGGTTCATTGATGCTTCAAGGAAAGATCCATGCACGGTTCAATCAAACAGTTCGCACGTCATTGCCTCGCCGGGGCGTTGCTCTCGGCGCTGGCCCTCAATGCGCAGGCCAAGGCCTTGCCCGGCGCACCGGCGCCGTTCGATAAAGGTCAGGTACAGATTGCGCTGGTCGGCTATCTGTTTTCCGGGGATTTCCCTGAAGCCTATCTGCGCGGCGTGGAAAAACAGACCGAAGCGCTGGGCGCCAACCTGCGGGTGTTCGACGCGCGGCAACAGGCGGCGAGCCAGGGCGAGATGATCGATCAGGCTGCCGACCTCGGTGTCGACGGGATCATCGTGCAATTGGGGCTGGCGGAAACCCTCAAAGGCCCGATCGACCGGGCGCTGGCCAAAGGCATCAAGGTCGTCGCATTCGACGTCGATCTGAACACGCCGCAGGTAACCCAGGTCGAGCAGGATCACCACGCACTGGCGCGGCTGGCACTCGATCAAGCGGTCAAGGACAACGGCACCCGTTTTGATGCCGGTTACGTCTACATCAGCGGTTTCACGCCGATGGAGCGCCGCGACGAGATCTGGAGCCAGGTCAAGGCGAGCAATCCGGGGATCATCGAGAAGGCGCGCTTCGGCACGCTCAATCCGCCGATTGCCAACTCGGTGGCGGATCAGGCCAGCGCCGTGCTGCGGGCCAATCCGGGGATCAGCGTGATCTTCGCGCCGTTCGACGAGTTCGCCAAAGGTGCGAAGATCGCCGTCGATGAGGCCGGTCTGAGCCGCAAGGTGAAGATCTACAGCGCCGACATTTCCACCGCCGACATCCAGATCATGAAAGAGCCGGACAGCGCCTGGGCCGCCACCGCGGCGGTCAATCCGCAAGTGGCCGGCGCGATCAGCGTGCGCAGCCTGGCGATGCTGATTGCCGGGGAAAATCCGGGGCACAAGGTGCTGGTGCCGCCGACCCTGATCACCCGTCAGCAACTACTGGATCTGGACGTGAAAAACGTGCGGGACCTAGGGCAAAAACTGCCGGCCTTCGGTGACACCGCCAACGTCGCGCGGGCACCGTGGATTCCCGTGGCGAACTGAGGAACTGACATGCACGACAAGGCTGCGCGCCTGCGCAAAAGTCGTTCGCCGACAGCCGATGTGGCGCTGGGCGAACGGCTGCCGCCGGGGCAGGTGCTCACGGAGCGTTTCCCGATCCTGCACGAAGGCGAGGTGCCGGCCTATGACCTGGCGACGTGGTCGCTGCGCCTGTTCGGCACCTTGGCCAACCCGGTCGAGCTGACCTACGCCGATCTGCAAGCGCTGCCGCAACGCTCGTTGCAATGCGACATTCATTGCGTGACACGCTGGTCGAAGTTCGACACCCGCTGGAGCGGCGTGCACCTGCAAGACCTGCTGCAGGCGCTGGACATCCGCCCGACGTCGTCCTTCGTCATGGCCCATGCCGATCACGCTTACCAGACCAACCTGCGCCTCGACGACCTGCTGCACCCGGACAGCCTGCTGGCCACCCATTACGACGGTCAGCCGCTGACCGCGCAACACGGTTGGCCACTGCGTCTGGTGGTGGCGGGGCGGTACTTCTGGAAGAGCGCGAAATGGCTGCGCGGACTCGAATTCACCGATCAGGAACAACCGGGATTCTGGGAGCGCAACGGCTTTCATTTGCACGCCGATCCGTTCATTGAGCAGCGTTTCAGTGGTGATGCGCTTGACATTGCCGAAGATGCCTGGCGGGAAAAGGACTTCGACTGACGGCATCTAACTTCGCACCGAAAAATACACAGATTAATAACGCTCTCTACAACAACGTGGAGTGCGTTTTTGTGCGTGTTAGTTGTTGGTTAGTTGGGTGTTCATGTTGTTGCGCAAACACAAGTGTTGCTCAGGCAACACTCCGTTCGTCAGGCATAACCTAAGCGTTATTGGTTCTTTTGCGGCAGGCGACCGCTCGTCTAGCATCGGTAAACAGGGGGTTCTACTAACTTTGGGGTTCTTGCGCTCTAACAGCCGATAGTTGCTCAACACACTTGGCTGCCTTTCTGAATATCAAAACTACAGCAGAAATTGCCGTGCACCGATTGCCGACACTTCATGATTCGGCAGCGGCCGGTTATTAACTGCGATTCAAGGAGCTGTCGCATGATTCACCGTTCGCGTTCATTACTCGCCATCGCTGTTGTCAGTGCAATCTGGCAACTTCCTGCGCAAGCCGAAGAGACTTCCGCGCGCGTCGACGATGACACACGGCTGGGCACCGTGCTGGTCACCGGCACCCGGGGCACCGCACGCACGGTGCTGGATTCGCCGGTACCGGTGGACGTGTTGACCGCCGAGGACCTGAAGACCGCCGGCGCCAGTGGCGGCGAGCTGGGCCAGGCGTTGCAGACGCTGTTGCCGTCGTTCAGTTTTCCGCGTCAGTCCAACTCCGGCGGCGCCGACCACGTGCGCGCCGCGCAGCTGCGCGGCATGAGCCCGGATCAGGTGCTGGTGCTGGTCAACGGCAAGCGCCGCCACACCTCGGCGGTGGTCAACGACTCGTCGAAAATCGGTCGCGGCACGGCGCCGGTGGACTTCAACTCGATCCCGATCAGCGCGATCAAACGCATCGAAGTGCTGCGCGACGGCGCGGGCGCGCAGTACGGCTCGGACGCGATTGCCGGGGTCATCAACATCATCCTCGACGATGCCCCCGAAGGCGGCGAAGTGTCCACCAGCTACGGCGCCTACCACACCCATCAGGACGCAATCGGCAAAACCACCACCGACGGCCAGAACAGCGTGACCACCGCCAAGATCGGCACGCGGCTGGGCGAGGAGGGCGGCTTCATTCGCGGCGGCACCGAGTACAAGGATCGCAACCCGACCAACCGCGCCGGCTACGACGGTTTCGCCGACACTCCGGGCCAGCGCAACTACGTGATGGGCGACGGCGTGGCGCGGGACGTCAACGCCTGGTTCAACGGCGAATTGCCGCTGGCCGGCGGCAAGGCCTACAGCTTCGGCACCTACAACGAACGCCACACCACCGGCGCCGAGTTCTATCGCTATCCGTCCGAGCAGCCGCAGTTCTACCCCAACGGCTACCTGCCGCAATCGCTGGGCGACAACACCGACATCTCCGCCACCGCCGGTTACAAAGGCCTGATCGGCGACGACTGGGATTTCGACAGCAGCGTCACCCACGGTCGCAACCGCTTCGAATCGGCAACCCGTCGCACCCTCAACGTCAGCCTCGGCGCGGACTCGCCGACCCGCTTTGACACTGGCGACTACGAGTTGCGCCAGACCACCACCAACCTCGATTTCAGCCGCGAATTGCGCCTCGGTGGCCGCTCGTTCGTGTTGGCGGTGGGCGGTGAATATCGCTATGAAAACTACCTGACCTTTGCCGGAGACGAAGCCTCTTACATCGGTTCCGGGGCCGATGGCGCCAACGGCCTGCGCCCGAGTGAAGAGTCGGATCTGGATCGCAACGTGTTCGGCACCTACGCCGAATTGTCCGGTGATCTCACCGACCGTTTCTTCGTCGATGCCGCCACGCGCTGGGAACATTACGACGATGCGGGCAGCAAACTCACCGGCAAGCTCAGCGGTCGCTACAAGCTGACCGATCAATGGGCGTTGCGCGGTGCGGTGTCGAACAACTTCCGCGCGCCGTCGCTGGCGCAGAGCGGCTTCCAGAACACCACCAGCAACTTCGGCGACGGCGGCACGCTCACCGACATCCGCGTGCTGTCGGTCAACGATCCGATTGCCCGTGCCCTGGGCGCGGAAAAACTCGATCCGGAAACCTCGAAGAACTTCAGCCTCGGCCTGACGTTCCAGTTGAACGAACGCTTCGATGCGTCGCTGGACGTGTTCCGCATTGACGTCAAGGACCGGATCACCCTGTCGCAGCGAATCGGCAGCGACGCGCTGGAAAGCTACATCAACGACAACTTCGGCGTGCCGGGCGTGCACGACGTCAACTTCTTCACCAACGCCGCTGACACCAGCACTGACGGCGCCGAACTGGTGCTCAACTACCATCAGCCGTTCTACGACGGGCAACTGGGCCTGACCACCGCGTACACCTACAACCACACCAAGGTCACCAGCACCAAAGGCACGCCGTCGCAGCTGACCGCCTTAGGGATCGGCAATGACGCGCTGGTCGGCGTCGAGGAACGCAACACCCTGACCGACGCCGCTCCCAAGGATCGCTTCGTGTTTTCCGCCAACTGGACCAGCGAACACTGGGGCCTGCTCGGGCGTCTGACCCGTCAGGGCGAAACCACCCGGGTGTTCGATTTCGGCGACTCGCAGCCTGAGCAAACCTACGGCGCGGTATGGCAACTGGACGCCGAGGTGACCTACAAATTCACCCCGAAATTCAGCATCGCCCTGGGTGGCAACAACCTGACTGACAACTACCCGGAACGCTCCGGCTCGGCCATCAACTACGGCGGCAACCTGCCGTACGACGTGCTCTCGCCGATCGGCACCAACGGCGCGTATTACTACGCCACCGCCACCTACGGCTTCTGAGTCTTTTCCGCCATGGATGGCGGATCATCAGCGGGAACCTTCATGACTCAAACCAATGGCCCCAAGCGGCACCTGCCAGTGTTCCAGGCATTGCTGATCACGCTGGGCATGGTCATCACCACCGACATTCTCAAAACCGCGCCGACCGTTGCCTTGAACGTCGGGCCGGAACATTTCTATTGGGTCTGGGTGCTCGGCGCACTGGCGTCGATGGCCGGGGCCTTGTGCTTTGCCGAGATGGCCACCGCCTTCCCGCATCCGGGCGGTGACTATCATTTTTTGCGCACCGCTTATGGCGAGCGCATGGGTTTCCTGTTTGCCTGGTCGCGATTCTCGGTGATGCACACCGGGTGGATCGCGTTGTCGGCGTTCATGTTTGCCGACTACTTCAATGCGGTCGTGCCGTTGGGGCATTACGGATCGGGGCTGTTTGCCGGTGCGATCATCGCTGCGTTGGTACTGCTGAATCTGACGGGCAAGCACATTGGTTTCATGACTCAGACGGTGCTGGTCGGGCTGCTTGCTCTCGGGTTCCTGAGCATTGCCAGCGCCGGAGTGTGGCTGGTGTGGCAGGGCGTTGAGCCGCTTGCACCGAGTGCGCCGGCCACGCCTGAGCACACCGGCGCGGCGGGATTTTCAGCGGCGATGATCTTCGTGTTTCTGGCCTTCGGCGGCTGGAGCGATGCGGCGACGTTATCGGCTGAAGTGCGCGACGGTCGACGTGGAATTTTCATCGCTATGCTCGGTGCGCTGACGGTGCTGATGGCGATCTATCTGGCGCTGAACTGGGCGTTCGTCCAAGGGCTGGGATTCGAAGGCCTGGCGGCGAGCAACGCGCCGGCGGTGGAATTGTTGAACCGCGCCTTCGGTGCCCCGGGCGTGCTGCTGATCCTGCTGATGGTTGGCATCGCGGCCATCGCCACCATCAACTCGACCTTGCTGGTCGGCGCCCGCACCACCTACGCCGCCGCCCGCGATGTGGCGCAATTGCGCCGCTTCGGTGAGTGGGATGAGCGCGATGGCGTCCCGCGCAAGGCGTTGTTGGCGGAGGGGGCGGTAGCGTTGTTGCTGGTGTTATTTGGCAGTTTTACCCAGAGCGGTTTCAACACCATGGTTGAGTACCTGACGCCGGTGTACTGGTTGTTTCTGAGTCTGAGCAGTCTGGCGTTGATTATTCTGCGGCGGCGTTTCCCCGAGATCCCCCGGCCGGTCAGGGTGCCGTTTTATCCGGTTTTGCCGCTGCTGTTTTTTGGGCTATGCGTGTACATGCTGTATTCCAGCGTGACGGTGGTTGGTTTCGGCGCTTTTCTGGGGATTGGGGTTTTGATGGTGGGTGCGTTGTTGCTGGCCGGGTTGAGCCGCCTGGTGTCGACACCTCGGCAGGCTCTGCAAAAGACCTCGGATCAGAAGGACACCGCCGCCGGCTGAGACAACCGCAGCACCGACAAATCCCCCGTAATCCGCTTGTACGCCAAACGAATCGCCTCAATGTCACTCTCACGTTTCGGCCCGCTTTCGTGCAGGATCACAATCACCTTCGTCGCCAGCCGCTCGGGCACCTTCGCGTCGTGGTCCTTCCACTGCCCGTACGCATCGAACACACTGAACCCGTCCGGGAACCGCGTCGTCACTTCCTGATCGAGAAACTCGCGCCAGCGCGCCGGGCTCACCACACCTTCCTTGCCTTCCAGCGGCCCCACCGAAAAATACAACTCGGTGCGCACCCACTGCGCCTGCGCTGGCCGCGTGGCATCGCCTTGCAGGGTCGAACTGACGGGATCCTTGGTATGCACGGAAACCGGAGGAGGGCTGGTACACCCGGCGACCGCCAGGAACAGTGCTGCCAGTAGTAAACGTTGCGGCATGGAACTTCCTTATTGTTAAGAACTGTCCCGAATTATAGAGGGGGCGGTTAATAGCAATAAAAGATTAAAAAGTGGATCGTCGCTGAACTAATGGAATAAGCAAACACAGTGAAAATAATGCCCGCTGGTTAGAACGATTATTTCTTTAAGTTATTTGCTTGGTGTTTGATCGCATATCCATGGCATTTAAAAACCTGTTACCGCATTTGCCGGATCTGTCATTGCGTCTACTCTGCTGCTGCAACGGTTCAAGTCGCACGGAACGCTGCACTTGAAGCGCTTGAACAGCACTTTTTGCTGCTCGATGGACAGCTTGTTGCGGATTTTCCAATCCTTAGAATCCGCTCCATCAACTTCTCATCCAGTTCTTAATCCTCAGGGAGCTACACCATGATGAACGCCATGCAGATGCAAATGCCGATGAACGCCAACATGCCGATGATGCCGATGACGGGCATGCCGATGATGATGGCGACCATGAGCTGCGACATGATGGACGACGGCATGATGTGCAAGATGATGCCGGCCGCTGGCATGGACATGGCCATGTTCAAGAACAGCGCTGAAATGATGCAGATGATGATGATGGACTGCGGCATGCCGATGATGATGCATTGCGGCAACATGAGCATGATGTGCATGTCCCCGGCGGCCATGGCCATGCCGATGATGAACATGATGATGCCGATGCCGATGATGGGCATGCCGATGCCATCGATGAAGTGCGTGATGGAATGCACCATGATGGCCGACTGCATGATGTGCAAAATCATGCCGATGCCGGGCATGGACATGATGAAAAACTGCTGCGCCCTGATGATGAAGATGATGAACGACTGCAGCATGCCGATGATGATGAGCTGCAACGGCATGCCGATGATGTGCTGCACCTGCTGATTTTCGCCAGCGCATGAAAAAGCCCGACCGGGAAATTCCCGGTCGGGCTTTTTGTTGTCTGTCTGTCAGTCCAGGCGTTCGGGGTAAGTCACCACCAGATACGCCACCGCTTCACTGTCGGCGGGGTTGCGGTAACGATGGGGCTGGTCGGCGTAAAACAGAATCGAGTCGCCCGTCGACAGCAGATAGCGCTCGTCGTTGACGCTGATCTCCAGCACGCCCTGAGCCACCACCAGATTTTCCTGGACGCCGGGGCCGTGGCCTTCGGATTGATCTTCGCCCAAGGGGCTCAGACGCAGTTCGTAGAATTCCGATTGGCGCGCCACGTCAAATGGAAACAAGGCGCGACTGACAAACGCGCCGCTGGCACTCACCAGTCGCTTGCTCTGGCTCGCCGACAACACGGCCACGCCTTCAAACGCGCGATGTTCCAGAAACGCTGCCACCGACACCTTCAAACCCTTGGCGATTTTGCACAGCACCTTGATCGACGGCACGCTGCGCCCGGATTCGATCTGCGCCAGCATCGCCCGGCTCACGCCGCACTGGCGGGCGAGGGCATCGAGCGACAGATGCCGCTTGCCGCGCAGGCGTTGCAGGTTCTGCGCGACGCGTTCACAGATCGGGTCTTCTTCCAGGGATTCGAGGTTGTTCAGGTCCAGCACAGGTTCATCGGCGCTCGCCAGAAAGCGCGAGGGTTCACGCGCGTTCACGCTTGACGCGTCTCGCTGGAACGCGCGGCCTGCACCCACTGCCAAGCCTGATAACCGGTATTGCGCGCATACATTTCCCACATCAGCCGGGCCTGTTGCTGGGCGTGGCGGCGTTTGCGGTAGACGGCGAAGTCGATCAGGTTGTCAGTCGGTTTCATGGCGCACTTCACTGTGTTCAATGACGGGATGAGGTGAGAGTACGCCGAGATTTTTATAACGATAAATACTGTTTTTTTATTTATTAATGCAATCAGCTTCTATGTGAGGCAAGTGACGCGCCGATGGCAGTCGGCGCGCCAAATCCTTCATTTGCTGGCGTTCAACACAATCCGGTACCGCGCCTTGCCGCTGCGCAGATGGTCAACCGCCTCATTGACCTGGCTCATCGGAAATTCCTCGACCTGCGGCAGGATCTGATGCCGCGCGCAGAATTCCAGCATGGTCGCTGCCGTGGCGGGCGAGCCGACCGGGGAGGCTGACAGGGATTTCTGTTGCGGGATGAGGTTGAACACGTGCACCGGAATCGCGTCGGGCACGATGCCGACGAAGTGCAGTCGGCCCTTGCCGCGCAGGGTGGCGAGCATGGCCGTCCAGTCGAGGTTGGCGTTGGCGGTGATCAGCAGAAAGTCGAGGGTGCCGGCAATCGCTTTCAGCGCTTCGCTGTCGGTCGAGGCGACGACCTTGTGGGCGCCGAGGCGTTTGGCTTCGTCCTGTTTGCTCAGAGAGGAGGTGAAGGCAGTAACGTCGCAACCCCAGGCATTGAGAAAACGCAGCGCCAGGTGACCGAGGCCGCCGATACCCACCACGCCGACCCGGTCGGTCGGCTTGATGTCGAATTCCACCAACGGATTGAAGACCGTGGAACCGGCGCAGAACAGCGGGCCGGCGAGTGCCGGGTCGAGGTTGTCCGGGAGTTTCAGCGCCCAGGCCCAGTGGGTGCGCAGGCGATCGGCGAATCCGCCATGGCTGCCGATGATCGTCGGTTTGGCGGTGGCGCAAAGGTGATGGGAACCGCCGATGCAGGACGAGCAATGCATGCAGCTGCCCTTGTACCAGCCGATCCCCACACGCTGGCCGACCTCCAGGCCGCGCACCTGCGGGCCTGTGCGCACGATGCGGCCGACCACTTCATGGCCGGGAATGAACGGGTATTGGCTGATGCCCCAGTCATTGTCGATCAGCGACTGGTCGGAGTGACAGACGCCGCAATATTCCACGGCGACTTCGACTTCTTCATCTCCCAGCGGGCCGGGGTCGTAACTGAAGCGCTCCAGCGGCGCGCCGGCCGAGGTGGCGGCCCAGCCGGTGAATGTCGTGGGTTCGGTGTTATTGCTCATGGGACACCTCCAGGTCTGGCGCTGCGGGCGCAGCCTGAAGAGTCTAGCGTGTCATCGAGCGGGCGCTAGCCAGGTGTTCAGCACGCGCCGGTCGAGCTCTTCCCAGTCCGCCATGCCCAAAACGCGCGTGGTGTTCAGGCCGCGCAAATAGCCGCGCAGCTGATAGGCGACGGCCCGCACTGATTCGGAATCGGCAACGTTCTGGCCCAGGACCGTTTCGTATTCGACAAGGTATTCCGCCACCCGGTCGCGGAATTCGGGCAGGACGGCATCGCGGATCAGGTCAAAGGTTCGCACGGGTAATCCTCATCTGTTTTCGTTGTGATTGAGTGTGCAGCAGTCTGCACGCCGCGCAACTATTGGTTCAAGTAATAGTGACCATCAAGAAACGCAAGTTCTGCTTTGGCGCCGATGGGCGGAAAATCGCCTCCATCGAACACGCCGCTGAAGGAATTGCGCGATGAAGACTTTGACCCGACTGGCTGTAGTCGCCCTGCTGATGGGCGGGGTGGCCGCCACCGTAGCCCCGGCTTATGCAGACGATGCCAACTCGTGCCACTTTCTGCCCGTCGCCGCCAGCAGCGCCGCGCTGCAGCACTCGCAAACCGTGGGTGTGCTGTACAGCGAAAACACTCTGGATAACCTGCAATACCTCGAGCGTTACCACGATGTGGCGGTGAACGGTGCCAAGGATGCGCTCGATGCGCGGATCCGTGACGCGTTCGTCGACAGCTCCGATCCGGAACTGGCCATCGACTGGCTGATGAGTTCGCTGCAACAGCAGTTTCTCTCGGTGACCGTCTACGACAGCCTCGATGCACTGGTGCAGGCTCATCCGGACGTAGTGGTGATGCTCGACACCCACAACCGTCTGCTGACCCAACGCAACAGCCAGGTCGAAGCGCGGTTCGCCGCACGCTTCTACGACGCCAACCTGCAATACATCGGCAAGGCCGAAGGCGCGGTGGAGAAGCAACTGCCGTCGGTGTGGGTACACAACAAGGCAGCGCCCGAAATCGCTGCCGGGATTGAACAGCAGCGCGACCTGCAACTGAGTGCCTTGAAGCAGTTCGATGACTCGCTCAAGGCCCTGGTAAGTGCAGGCTGAACACCTGAAGCAAAAACGGCAACGGCAGTGCCCGTGACACTGAACGTTGCCGAAGAACCGAATCTTTTATTTTCAGGATTTTATCCATGCGTGCCTTTTTTATCCCTGCCATGGCTTCTGCCAGTTTGTTGCTGACCGCTTGCGCCACTGCGCCGAACGACCCGACGCTGACCCTGCAGACGCACAAGACGCCTGCCCAGTACGCCGAATGCGTGGTGCCGAAACTGCAGGGCAGTGCGCTGAACCCGACGGTTTCGCAGACCCAGCGCAGCTACCGGATCGTGGTACCGAGCAAGGTGGCGGCGGACAACGTGCTGGAAGCCTACAAGGCACAGGACGGCGGCAAGGTGTTTTTGTATGAGCGCCACTTGCTGGCTTCGAGTTTCATGCCGTCGAGTTTTGAACGGGCTGCCCAGGAGTGCCTGTAACGCATGACGGTTAATGCTTTTTGACGATGCTCCTTTGGTTGGCCGCAACCAACCAATTCCTTTGCCCCGCACCTTGCGGGGCTTTTTTTGCCCGGCGTTTGGCGCGGCTGGCGCTACGCTGGATAGCGGAAAGAGTTTTCCGGAGAACAGGGATATGAAGAAGGACAGCAGCGGCGCGGCGACTGGGAATCCCTCTGTGCTGATCGACGCAAGAATCAAGGAGCTGAACGACTGGCGCGGCCAGAAGCTGGCCGAAATCCGCGCGGTCATTCATGAGGCGGACCCGGAGGTCGTCGAGGAGTGGAAGTGGCGGGGCGTTCCGGTCTGGTCACACAACGGCATCATCTGCACCGGGGAAACCTACAAGGCCGTGGTGAAAATGACCTTCGCCAAAGGCGCGGCGCTGGAGGATCCGTCAGGACTGTTCAACGCCAGCCTTGAGGGCAATACCCGGCGGGCAATTGATATTCACGAAGACGACAAGATCGATACCAAGGCTCTGAAAGCGCTGGTGCGTTCGGCTATTACGTTGAATTTGAAAAAATGATATGCCGTTGAGGCAGAGGTGAAACGGAGGAGGGTGAAACGAGGAGAAAATGGCAGGGGCGGCTGGATTCGAACCAACGCATGGCAGGATCAAAACCTGCTGCCTTACCGCTTGGCGACGCCCCTGTAGCTATTGGTTTCAGTCCCGGGAGGACCTCTGCAACAGTGGGCGGCACTTTACCAGCGCTCTTGCGTTCTGTGAACCCCTCAAGCCAATAAATTTCATGGAAAACAGCTACTTATTTCTCGAATGGCAGCGCCGGTCAGATTTTTCGGGCTTTTTCAACGATTGCCCCGAGAATCAGAGCGACCGATGAAGCCCGAAAGACGGGCGAACGGCACTGCAGCCGTCTCAGCTCAATGAACCCGGCACTCCCGCCAGCAAACCGGTCAACGTTTTCATGATCGCCTGCTGCCGCGCCCGGTCGGTCAGGTGCCGGGCCTCGGCGGCGGCGACGTCGGCGTGGCAGTGCGGGCAAATCGATTCGTGCGGCTGAATGTATTGCAGGCAGTCGCGGCACAGGGCCAGTTGCGTCGGCAGGCGTCCTTCCTCGGGGGACGACTGGCCCTGATTGATCCAGGCCAGTTTGATCACTTGTCCGCTGTCGCTGACGCTGCTGACTTTTTCGCCGGTGTCGATGCGTTCAGTGATCAGGTCAAAGCGTCCGACGGCAAACGAGCGCTGGGCGGCGTCTTCGACTTTGACGATGCGCTCGCGCAAACCCTGTTTCTGCAATTCCAGGGTTCGGTAGTGGCAGTAAGGATTGTTGCCGGGTTTGCCCAGCAGCGAGTGCGACGTCCAGGTGCAGCCGCCCCGGCAGACGTCGTTGTAATAGCAGGTTCGGCAGTAGCCCCACAGATCATCGACCGAGCGCAGGCGGCCGAAGTGCATGCCTTCGCTGTAATGCCAGATGTCGTGCAGGCTCATGTTGCGCACGTTGCCGCCGGAAAACCCGACGGTGGCCAGTGACGGGCAACCTTTCACCGTGCCGTCCGCTTCCAGCGCCAGCACGGTCTGGCCGGCCGCGCAGCCGCTCCAGTGCACGCGCTCGTCACCGAAGCCGCGCCACAGATGTTCGTAAGGGCCGTAATAACCGATGTTATTGCCGACGTTCATCAGCAGCCCGCGATCCAGTCCTTCGCGGTACAACCGGGCCAGCAGCGGCATCACTTCCAGCAGCTTATACGGCTGGAGCAACAGTTCCGGATGGTCGACGGCGTTGCCCATGGCCACCGTGATCTGAATCTGCCAATGGGTGGCGCCGAGCTCGATGATGGTGTCCATCAGCTCCGGCAGGTCCGGCAACGTGGCCGCGCCGATCTGGGTGTTGACGCTCACCGCCAGCCCCGACGCCTTGGCCCGGCGCAGGGTGTCCACAGCCTTGTCGAACGAGCCCGGCACGTTGCGCACCTTGTCGTGCAGCGGCGCGAGTCCGTCCAAGGAAATGCCGACCCCGTTGAGCCCGGCATCGACCGCTGCCTGCATCTTCGCCGGGGTCAGGTTGCGCCCGCCGGTCTGGATCGCGCAGTACATGCCGTGGTCGTGGATGGCGCGGATCAGTTGCGTCCAGTCCTTGCGCAGATAGGCTTCGCCGCCGATCAGGGTGATCTCGCGGGTGCCGAGGGCGGCGAGGGAATCGATTACCTCGAGGCATTCGCGGGTGTTGAGTTCATCGGGACGCCGATGCCCCGCGCGGGAGCCGCAATGCAGACACTTGAGGTCGCAGGCGAGGGTGATTTCCCAGACCACGTGCACCGGCACGTAGCGTTTGAGATCGGTGTCGCTGAGGTAGCGGGCAGGGCGGTTGTCTGTCATGGGAGATCCTTGCGCACGGGCCTGTGCGCGGCACGATTGGACTGACCTCGATGGGCTGGAAGACCGGGCGCGGTCATCGAGGACCGCGCCCGGGCCGTACGACTTAGCGTGCTTCCAGTCGCGCGATTTCCGCATTCAACTGCTCAAGGGCACTGCGCAAGGCGCCCTCGTGGGCCAGCTGTTGCTCGCCTTGCTGCACGGCGACTTTCAACTGCGCCAGATCACCGCTGGCCTGTGCCGTTTGCACGGCCACGGCATACAGCGGCTGGACGTGATGCTCGGGCGGCAGTGGCTCGACGCTTGGTGCCTGATGCACGGCGACGTGCCGCACGTCCTGCCACTGGCCGCCTTCGTTGTAGCGGTAATCGACAAAACCGCTGGTCCAGTCGCCCAGAATGCCTTTGAGGTGGAAGGTCTGGGCGATCTGACTCAGCGGACCGCTCGGGCTGCCGTCGAGGGTGAGAATGATGTAATTCTCGGCCGACGGCGTCAGTCTGGCCTCGGAATAATCGCCCCAGACCCGGGCATGGAAGTTGACCGGAGGCCAGGTGCTTTGAAACACGCTCGCGGTGCCGCTGACTTTTTTGCGGACGGTATCGACCACGATATCGAGGGTCAGAACCGGTGCGCCCAGCAGTGAATTGCTGGCGATGAGGCGGGTGTGAAAAAGTCCGATCGACATGATGCTGCTCCTTGTGAAAGTAGGGGTTCCAGTAGCCGATCAGCGACTTTGCGAGCGGCTGATTTCTGTCTTGGCGGCGTCCACCGCTATGCGTAATTGCGGCAATTGCTCCAGCTGCTGTCTGGCCTGTGCGGACAGGCTCTTCATCTGGGCCAGGTCACCGCTGGCGATAGCGCCCTGAATCGGCGCGGCATACAGCGGCAGGACCGGTTTGTGCGGCTCGATCACCGGGCCGGGATTGAACGGTTGAAGGACGTTCGAGGGCACCTCCAGCAGATGCGCCGGCACATTGTTCAGTTCGTGCCAGCGCTGGCCGTCGAAGTACTCATAGTTGGCCACGCCTTCGCGCCAGTCGGTGCCGACCACCAGGTGGATCTTGAAGTTGATGATGGAGTTGGAGCCGGGACCGCCATGGTTGCCCTGGGCGGTGATCAGGATTTTGCTGACACCGGGCTTCATCACCGTCATGTAGGTGTATTCGCCCCAGACGTCCGAGTCGATGTCGAGCGGCGGATTGGTCGCCTGAGTCACCGCGGCGTTGCCGGTGACCTGCTGCTGTGGCGTGGACACCAGCAGGTTCAGCGCAAGACTCTGCGCCCCCGGCTGGCCCGTACCGATCCGGTAGCTCACCGGGAACAAGCCGACATTTTGCTGAGTTGCTGACATGTTGATTGCCTCCGTTGCAATGTGGGAATTGGCCTTAAGGTTTTTCCAGTCGAGAAACTTCTCTGGCCAGGTTTTCGTACGCGCTTTGTAGCTCCTTCGCTTCCGGCTTCGTTGAATCGCGCTGCTTCAACAAAGTCTTCATCTGCTGCAGATCGCCGCCGGTGATCGCGCTCTGGATGGCGACGCCGTAGGGCGGGATGTTGTGGTTTGAACCGGTCATATCGAGGTCTTCCTCGTGGGTGTGTGCCGCTCGACCCCTTGCGCAGAAGGGGCGCCTTTCCTGACAGGCAGGCGAACGACATCCGCCAGAATCACCGGCAGCCGGGATTCTCGGCGACGTGACAGCCTGATCCGTCGGGATCTGATCAATCCGCAAATTCGGTTCGCGCAGGGGCGACGCCGCAGCGCCGGCTCACGCGCAAGCGTCGTCAGCCAAAACCGTCGGGTCTGGCCTCGGGCGTCAATGAAGGGGGTTGCCGGTGGGGCAAACGGGGCAATCTCGCCTGTACGTTGGTCATCTTTCTGTCCTTGATAGAAAGCAACGAAACACAGGGATAGGTCGTTCACTCTTCAAGAGTGCAATACCCGCGCAAGCACAAAAACCATCCCTGATTTTTTTCCAGTGCCGCTGATGGCGCTCGTCGAGCGACGCTTGCCAAGTGGCCAGCATTTCGCCAGCTACGCAACCCTAGACCCGTTTGTGCAGGGCTGCCAGAAAAAGCGCCGAACGGTCATTCTGGCCGTTGCGGTGTGCGCCACCGCAACGGCTATCACTTGGCATTCATCCAGTGTTCAGGCGAAGAAACCGAGCAACAGCGTCGCCAGGATCACCGTCGAGGCACCGCCGATCCGGGACCACGGTGCACCGGGCTCGGGTGGTGAGGCGGTGATTCGATGGTATCCTTCGCAAAATGCGTGATAAACAGCGGAAACATGCGGCTTATGAACACGAATCGTGACCAATTTCCCTTGCCCGAAGACCTCAAGGTGTTCCTCACCGTCATCCGCAAGAACAGCTTTGCCAGCGCCGCTGACGAGTTGGGCTTCTCACCGGCCTACGTCAGCAAACGCATCTCAGTGCTGGAAACCACGCTGGCAAGCAAGCTGCTGCACCGCACCACCCGGCGTATCGCGCTTACCGACGATGGCGAGCGGGTGCGGATCTGGGCGGAAAAACTGCTGGGGGATTTCGATCAGTTCCTCGGCGAGATTTCCCAGGCCCGGCACCAGCCGGCGGGGTCGCTGCACATTTGCAGCAGTTTCGGTTTCGGCCGCAATCATGTAGCGCCGGCGATCAGCCAGTTGTCCCGGGCGTGCCCGAAACTCGACATTCGGCTCGATGTGTTCGACCGGGTGGTCGATCTGGTGGGCGAGGGCTTCGATCTGGAAATCCTCGTCGGCGATGACCTGCCGGGCCAGCATCTGGCGCGCAAACTGGTGAGCAACCGGCGCGTGCTGTGCGCCACGCCGGAATACCTCGAACGCCGGGGTACGCCGCAATCTCTCGAAGACCTGAAAGACCACGATTGTCTGGTGCTCAAGGAGCGCAACAACGCGTTCGGCATCTGGACCCTGAGCAAGGACGGGCAAGAAGAGACGGTGCGGGTGAATGGCCCGCTGTCCTCCAACAGCGGCGAGATCGTGCTGGAGTGGGCGCTGAGCGGCGGCGGGATCCTGTTGCGCTCGATGTGGGACGTCAAACCGATGCTCGAGCAGGGCAGGCTGGTGCAGGTGCTGGACGGCTACACCCAGAGCGCCAACGTCTGGGCGGTCTATCCGACGCGCCTCAGCGAGTCGGCGAAATTGCGGGTGTGCGTGGAGTTTCTGGAGGAGTACTTCCGCGATTTGTCCGTGGAATGAAAACGGGTGGTTCAATGAACCGCCCGTTTTTTTGCCATCAACCCAACCAGAGATTGTCCGCCAGATGCCGTGCCTCGAAGGCGCGGATCTGCTCGGTGCGTTGCAGAGTGGTGCCGATGGCGTCCAGCCCGAGCAGCAGCGATTGCTTGCGCAGCTGATCGATCTCGAATTCGATTTGCGTGCCGTCTGCCAGCTCGAGGGTCTGCTGCGCCAGGTTCACGCTGATCCGCGCGGTCGCCGGAACGCTGATCGCCTCGGCCACACGCTTGAACTGCGCGTCGTCCAGTTGAATCGCCAACACGCCATTACGCTGGCAGTTGTCGTAGAAAATCCCGGCGAACGTGGTGCCGATCAAAGCCCGGATGCCGACTTGCTTCAAGCCCCACACCGCGTGTTCGCGGCTGGAACCGCAGCCGAAATTGGGGCCGGTCACCAGAAACGCCGCGTCCTGCCAGGCCGGCTGGTTGAGCACGAATTCAGGGTTGGGTTCGCCGGAGGCGAGAAAGCGCAGATCGAAGAACAGTCCGCGATCCAGCCCCTGACGATCAATGCCCTTGAGAAACTGCTTGGGCATGATCACGTCGGTGTCGATGTTAGACCCAAGAAACGGCGCGGCACTGCCGCTGACGGTGTCGAATGGTTGCATGGTTCAAGCCTCCAGCGCGACGGTGCGCACGTCAGTCAAATGGCCGCTGATGGCGGCGGCGGCGACCATCGCCGGGCTCATCAGGTGGGTGCGCGCACCGGCGCCCTGACGGCCTTCGAAGTTTCGATTGGTGCTCGACGCACAGCGATCACCCGGCGCGAGCACGTCGTCGTTCATCGCCAGGCACATCGAGCAACCCGATTGCCGCCACTCAAAACCGGCGTCGAGAAAAATCTGCGCCAGGCCTTCGTCCTCGGCTTGATTGCGCACCAACGTCGAGCCGGGAACGATCATCGCCCGCACATGGGCCGCCACACGCTTGCCGCGCACCACGCGGGCAACGTCGCGCAAATCTTCGATCCGCGCATTGGTGCAGGAACCGATGAAGGCATGGCTGATCGTCACTTCGTTCAGCGGCATGCCGGGTGTCAGGCCCATGTAGTCGAGGGCGCGTTGCAGGCCCTGACGCAGGATCGGATCGGGCTGGGCGGTCGGGTCCGGCACGTGCCCTTTGATCGGCGCGGCCTGATCTGGGCTGGTGCCCCAGGTCACCATCGGCTCCAGCGCGGCGACATCGAGGATGACTTCGCGATCGAACACCGCGCCCTCGTCGCTGTGCAGGGTTTTCCAGCGCTCGACGGCCTGCTCCCAGAGCTTGCCCTTGGGCGCGCGCGGCTTGTGCTGCAGGTAGGCGAACACCTTGTCATCCGGTGCCATGAACGCGCCCCGAGCGCCAGCTTCCACGGCCATGTTGCAGATGGTCATGCGCGCTTCGACGCTGAGGGCGCTGATGGCCGGGCCGGTGAACTCGATGGCGTAACCGGTGGCGCCGGACGCGCCGATTTTTTCGATCAGCGCCATGATGATGTCCTTGGACGTGACGCCAGCGCCGAGCTCACCGTTGACCGTCACACGCAAGGTTTTCAGGCGCTTGTAGACCAGCGTCTGGGTTGCCAGCAGGTGCTCGATTTCCGAAGTGCCGATACCGAAACCGAAGGCGCCCAGTGCGCCGTAAGTGGTGGTGTGGCTGTCACCGGCCGCGACCACCATGCCCGGCAAAATGAAACCCTGTTCCGGCGCCACGACGTGTTCGATGCCCTGGCGCTTGTCCAGCACATCGAACAGCTCGATGCCAAAGTCGCGGCAGTTTTCTTCGAAGTACGACACCTGACGCGCACCCCCGGCGTCGGGCATGGTCGCGATGCGTTTCGGTGCGGTGGGGTTCACATGATCGACCACCGCCAGCGTCGCCGCAGGCCGCCACACCGTGCGCCCGGCCTCGCGCAGGCCGCTGAAGGCTTGCGGGCTGGTGTATTCGTTGGCGACCTGGCGGTCGATGTAAAGCAGCACGTGGCCCTGATCGTCGAGGGTGCAGACGGTGTGACTGTCGATGTGCTTCTGGTACAGCGTTCTCGGGCTGGGCATGGCTTGCGCTCTTTTCTGTCCGGGGCAAAAACAACATAAGGACAGAATATTGAACGCGGAAATGGCATCAAGAGCGCTTCAGTGAAGCCGTTGAACACGGATTGTGAGCAATTGGCGCAAGCCTACGCCCGTGTCTACTCCGGCAACCTGGCAATCACCTTGATCTCGAACTGAAACCCATACAGCCACGTCACGCCGACTGCGGTAATCGTCGGATGCGGCGCCTCGCCCCAGAACTCGGGCACTACTTCCCAGATGGTTTCGAAGGTCGATTGCGGGTCGACCATGAACACCGTCACGTCCACCACATCATCGAAGCTGCCGCCGGCCGCGCCGAGGATCGCATTGAGGTTGGTGAAGGCCAGTCGCACCTGTTGTTTGAGATCCGGCTCCGGTGAGCCGTCCTCGAGGCTGCCGACCTGGCCGGAGACGAACAGAAAACCGTTGGAACGGACCGCCGGGGAGTAGCGATTGCGCTCGTAAAGCGCATGGCGTCCAGGCGGGAAAACCACGTCGCGTTTTGGCTGGGCACGGGTCATGGGGTGTCTCCTTCAATGGGTTGAAACCTGTGATGGAGCAACTGTAGGGACTTGCCTCGGCGCGATAAACGCGCAACCTTGGCGATCACTGTTTGCAAATCCCGAACAATCGAGCCGCTATGAGGTGGGGTATGGACCGTTTTGACGCGATGCAAGCCTTCGCCCGAGTGGTGGAGGCGGGCAGTTTCACCAAGGCTGCCGAGACCCTGCACATGAGCAAGACCACCGTGACCCAGCTGATTCAGCAACTGGAGGCGCGGCTGCGAGTGAAGTTGCTCAACCGCACCACGCGCAAGGTCAACGTCACGGCGGACGGTGCGGCGTATTACGAGCGGGTGATCAGGTTACTCGCGGACATGGACGACGCTGAAACCAGCCTTCCCGGCGCGACGGCCCAGCCCAAGGGGCGCTTGCGAGTCGACGTACCCAGCCCCCTGGCCAATCTGATTCTGGTGCCGGCACTGCCTGAGTTCTGTGCGCGATATCCGGAGATCCAGATCGACATGGGCGTCAGCGACCGGATCGTCGACATCATCGATGAAAACGTCGACTGCGTGATCCGCGGCGGGGAGCTGCGGGATCAGTCATTGATGGCCCGTCGGGTCGCCGATCTTGAGCTGGGTGTTTATGCCGCGCCGAGCTATCTGGCCCGGGCCGGCACCCCGACGCATCCCCTGGAACTGGAAGACAGCCATCACCGGGTGGTCGGTTTCCTCTGGGCGCGCACCGGCAGGCCGGTGCCTTACGCCTTGCGCAACGCAACCGAAAATCTGCTGATCAAGGGCCGACATGTCCTGGCGGTCGATGACGGCAATGCCTATCTGGCGGCAGGCCTCGCCGGGCTGGGAGTGCTCTGGCTGCCTCGCTATATGTCAGCAGAGCACGAGGCCCGGGGTGAACTGGTGGCGCTGTTCGAGGGCTGGGCGCTTGACCCGATGCCACTGTACGTTGCGTACCCGCCGAACCGGCATATCAGCCAAAAACTGCGGGTATTTATCGATTGGATCGTGGAATTGATGGCCAAGCGTGCCAATGGCGCGGAACTTGCTCGCGGCGCTCTCGGACTGTCAAAAAAATAGCGAATAACGGCAATCACAAAAGTCGACAGTCTGGATGCACCGCTATTCACCCCAGGAGCGTCACTCGCAATGAATATGTACATCGATATTGTCGGCGCGTGCAATTTGAGCTGCCCTTCGTGTCCGATGGGTAACTCGGAAAATGTCAACTTCAAGAAAGCCATGCAAGTTGACATGTTCAGGAAGATCGTCGAGAAGGCCCGAAACGAAGAGGTCGAGGCGATCTTTCTGTATAACTGGACCGAGCCGCTGATCCACCCGCGAATTGGCGAGTTTGTCGAAATCATCAACGCGGCCGGTTTGCGCAGCGGCATCAGTTCCAACCTGAATCTGGCGAAAAACATGGAGACGGCAATGCTCGCCAATCCATGGTTCTTCCGTATCTCGCTATCCGGGTTTTATCAGGAGACGTACGAACAGGGCCATGTGGGCGGTGACATTGAAGTCGTCAAGGCCAACATGATCAAACTGCATGAGCTCAAGCAGCAACATGGCTTGAACACGCGGATCGAGGTCTATTACCACCGCTACCTGGACAACATGGAAGAAGAAGGGCTGATGCGCGAATTCAGCCAGAGCCTGGGCTTTCAGTTCTCGACCGGTTATTCAGTGATGATGCCGCTGGAGAAGACGCTGGCGCTGATCGAGCGCGACCCGTCGGTGACCGATACTGATCGCGAGACCCTGCAGCGACTCGCGTTGCCGCCCTACGACGACCTGGTCAATCTGGTCCGCCAGTACCCCCAGCAGGCCTGCACGCTCAAGGATGACTGGCTGGTGCTCGACTGCAATGGCAACACCATCCTGTGTTGTTCGATTTTCAATCAGACCGAATATCAGGTGGGCAAATACCTGGACATGCCGCTGGCGCAACTGACCGAACGCAAGTCCACTCAGTCGAACTGCATCGACATGTGCAATCGCTGCGCGAACAACGGATTGCACATCTACTCGGCGCACTCCAACCGGGGACCGCTCGAAAGTCACGCCGTCAACCGGATCATCGACTTTCAGCGACGCACGATCATGGGGTTGCCAGTTGACAGCGACAGGCTTGGTCGCAATGGCGAAGTCAGTGCCGAGAACTTCGACGAAGCGCAATACCTGCATATGAATCAGGACGTCAGGAACGCGATTTCCACGGGTGCCTTCACCAGCGGTTATCAGCATTACGTACTGTTCGGTCGACTGGAAGGCCGGCTCGGCGCCGGTCATTTCACGGCGGTCTGAACCTGCGGGGCGGGTTCTGCCAGCTGAGTTGTCAGCCATTGACTGAAGCATCGCGCCATCGGGTCGTTCTCGCTGTCGCGGTGCGTCAGCAGCGCCCAGTTCGGGCCGCGAATGGTTTGCTCCACCATTGGCTGCAACAACCCGTTTTGTTGCGCCTGACGGCTGAGCAGCTGACTGACCAGCGCAATCCCCAGACCTGAACACGCCGCGTCCAGCAGCAGCCCCGGATCAGAGAAATTCAAGCCCTGATCCTGCTGGCCGACATCGATCCCCGATTCCACCGCCCAATGGCTCCAGTCCATTTCCCGCTCGCCGTGCAGCGTCGTCCGCTGCGCGCTCGGCACGCTCAGCAGGCTCGGGTGACACGCTGGATAGAGGCGGTCTGCGTGCAACACCTTGAAGCTGCATTCAGCCTGGGAACTGATGTCGTCGCGCACCGCCAGATCGATGGTCTGGGTCGCCATGTCCGGCACCTCATCGGTGCTGAAAATCCACAGATCGACCTGCGGATGCTGTCGCCGGAAATCCCCCAGGCGCGGCAGCAGCCAGTGCCGGGCAAACGCTGGCGTGGTGTTGAGCACCAGTTGATTGGGTTTCTGGTATTGCCCCAGCCGCCGGATGCCCACCGACAGTTGCTGCAGCATGGCCTGGGTGGTGCTGAGCAGATCGTGGCCGGCGTCGGTCAGGCTGACGCTGCGTCCGCTGCGGAAAAACAGAGGTTGCTCGAGGTACGCCTCAAGGCTGCGGATCTGCTGGCTGATGGCCGACTGCGTGAGGCTCAGTTCCTCGGCGGCCTTGTGAAAACTACCCAGCCTTGCGGCGGCTTCGAAGCCGCGCAACGAGCTGAGGGGTGGCCAGTGTTTGAGCATGATCGATAAGTTCCTCTAATCAGTTTTCCGCTAAATCCATCGTTTGTTTGCCCTTAAGACCGCCATTAGCATGCACGTCAACGCCGCCGAGGCTGTTTTCACTGAACACAATGGCTTAACTCAAAGGGCTTTTTACCATGCAGCAGAACAAAAACAACAACAGCGGTTGGATGATGCCGGCTGAGTGGGTGACGCACGCGGCGACCTGGATGGTCTGGCCCCACAATCAGTCCCTGTGGGAGTCGGGCTGGGGCGTCACGTTGCCGTTGGTGCAGGAAGATTTCGCCCGCGTGGCCAATGCCATCGCCCGGTTCGAACCGGTGAAAATGGTCGTCGATCCGTCGGCAATCGACAGCGCCAAAGCCTTGTGCGGGCCGAACATCGAACTGATCCCGCTGGCAGTCAACGACAGCTGGTGCCGCGACTCCGGCCCAAGCTTCGTGGTCCACCCGGCGCAAGGTCTGGCCGGGGTGAGCTGGCGCTTCAACGCCTGGGGCGGCAAGTCGGCTCACGATCTGGACGAAAGCCTGGCCCGTCGTGTGCTCAATCATCTGGGCGGCGAGTGCTTCGGCACCGCGTTGAGCAACGAGGGCGGCGCGATCCACGTGGACGGCGAGGGCACGTTGATCACCACCGAATCGGTGCTGCTCAACCCCAACCGCAACCCCGGCGTGAGCAAGGCCGAGATGGAAGAGATCTTCGGTCGTCTGCTCGGCGTGAAGAAAACCATCTGGCTGCCGGGCGATCCGGATTACGTCACCGGCGACATGACCGACGGCCACGTCGATGGCGTCTGCGCCTTCGCCCGTCCCGGCGTGTTGCTGGTGGACGCGACTCATGATCGCAGCTCGGTGTACGCCGAAGTGGTGCGGGAAAACCGCCGCGCACTGGAACTGGCCACCGACGCCCAGGGCCGCAAGTTCGAGCTGATCGAGTTGTACGAAGCCACCGATGCGGTGGACACCGAAGCCGAAGTGTTCTGCGCCTCGTACACCAACTTTTACATCGCCAACGGCGCGATCATCATGCCAGCGTACGGCATCGAGGCCGACCATGTGGCGGCAGAAACCCTGGCCAAGGCGTTCCCGGGGCGTGAAGTGGTGCCGGTGCAGATCAATCATCTGGCCCATGGCGGCGGCGGTGTGCATTGCATCACCCAACAGCAGCCAGCCTGGCCGGTGGAGGGTTGATCGATGACGCTGCTGAAAGTCGCCACTGCCCAGATGCCGTGCACCTGGGACCTGAAAAGCAACCTTGATCGCGCCGAGCAGTTGGTGCGTGAAGCGGCTGGGCAGGGCGCGCAAGTTATCCTGCTGCAGGAGCTGTTCGCCACGCCGTATTTCTGCATCGAGCAGAGCCATCAGCACATGGCGCTGGCCGAGGAGTACCGCGACAGTCAGGTGCTGTCGCGTTTCGCCGCGCTGGCCCGCGAACTGGGCGTGGTGTTGCCGCTGAGCTGGTATGAGAAGGCCGGCAACGCCTACTTCAACTCGCTGAGCGTGGCGGATGCCGACGGGCGCCTGTTGGGCGTGTACCGCAAGACGCACATCCCCAACGCCATCGGCTATCAGGAGAAGGAATATTTCAGCCCCGGCGACACCGGTTTCAAAGTCTGGGACACCGCGTTCGGCCGCCTCGGCGTCGGCATCTGCTGGGATCAGTGGTTCCCGGAAACCGCCCGCTGCCTGGCGTTGATGGGCGCTGAAGTGCTGCTGTTTCCGACCGCCATCGGCTCGGAACCGGGCTGCGCGGATCTGGATTCGCGCGACCACTGGCAGATGACCATGCGTGGCCACGCGGCTGCCAATCTGCTGCCGGTGATCGCCTCCAACCGCGTTGGCCGCGAAGTGGCCGGCACCGATGCGACGCTGCAAATGAATTTCTACGGCTCGTCGTTCATCTGCAACCACAAGGGAAAAATGCTCGCCGAAGCCGATCGCGCCAGCACCGGTGTCTTGGTGCAAAGCCTGGATCTGGCAGCCATGCGTGAAGATCGCCTGAGCTGGGGCATCTACCGCGACCGTCGTCCGGAAATGTACGGCGCATTGCTGAGCCAGGACGGCCGTCACCTTAACGCCCGCTGGAATCCTCAAGGAGTCTGATATGCCTACTTCACACAAGTGGTTGCTGGGCGCTCTGGGCCTGGCGCTGGCCGGCCTGATGCCGGCCGTGCACGCCGAAGACAAGACGTTGCGGCTGTACAACTGGGCGGATTATTTCGCTGAAGACACGCTGAGCAAATTTACCGCCGAAACCGGGATCAAGGTGATCTACGACGTGATGGACGGCAGCGAAACCCTGGAAGCCAAGATGCTTTCCGGTGGCAGCGGCTACGACCTGATCTTCCCCGGCGACACCGTGGCCGAACGGCTGATGCGCGCCGGCAGCCTGTTGCCGCTGGATCCTTCGAAGATCACCGCGATGAGCGACATCGAGCCCGGCCTGCAAAAACTGCGCAGCCATTTCGAGCATTCGAACAAGGCCACCGTGCCGTACACCTGGGGCACCATCGGTCTGACCTACAACGCCGAGCAGATCAAACAGCGCATGGCCGACGCCCCGGTCAACAGCCTCGACATGCTGTTCAAACCGGAACTGGCGGCCAAATTCGCCGACTGCGGGATTTCGATGATCGACTCGCCGGACGAAGTGCTGGCCGTGGTGCTCAACTATCTGGGCCGCGACCCGCGCAGCGCCAAGCCTGCGGATCTGGCGGCGGCCAGTGACTTGCTGATGAAACTGCGGCCGTATATCCGCAAGTTCCAGTCGCAACCGGTGACCGATCTGGTCAACGGCAACCTGTGCCTGTCCCTCGGCTACAGCGGCGACATGACCCAGGCCCAGCGCACCTCGGACAGCGCCGGCAAGAAGACCCGCTTCCAGTACCGCGTGCCGCGCGAAGGCAGCACGGTGTGGATGGACACCATGGCCATTCCGGTGGATGCCAAACACCCGGAATACGCCTACGAATTCATCAACTTCGTGATGCGCCCGGAGAACATGGCTGCGATCAGCAATTTCACCGGTTACCCGACCTCCAACGCCAAGGCCCGGCCAAACGTGGATGAGGCCATGCGCAACAACCCGGACATCTACCTCGACGAAGCGACCTATGCTCGTCTGATACCGGGCAAGGATATTCCCCAGGCCGACATGCGCGCCCGCATGCGCACCTGGACCAAATTCAAGACCGCCACTGCACAGTGATTTTTCCGGGCTGCCTTGGTGGCCCCTTACCCATCAGGAACGTACACATGCCGACTCGTCGCGAGTTCATCAAACAGGTTTCAGTTGCCGCCGGCGTAGGCGCTGCCGTCATGGGCCTTGGCCTGTCCCCGGCGCGCGTGCTGGCGGCCAGTGAGGGTCGCTGGTTCATGCCCGACGAGGGCGACAAACACGAACGCGCCTACATGGCCTTCGGCGCGCAGGACGCGATCTGGGAAGACTTTACCGAAGACGTTCAGGAAGCGCTGGGCCGGATCGCCCGCGCCATCGCCCGCTACGAACCGCTCACCATCTACTGCCGCAGCAGCGAACGCAGCCTGGCCGAAGAGATCTGCGGCACGTCCAACATCACCTACCAGATCGCCAACCTCGACGACATCTGGATGCGTGACATCAGCGCCAACTTCGTCATCGATGAAAAAAACGGCCTGGGCGCGGTGGACTTCAACTTCAGCGGCTGGGGCAACAAGCAACAGCATTCGAAAGACGCGAAGATCGCCAAGCGCGTGGCGGCCGATGCGCAGGCGACCTACCAGCGCAGCGAACTGGTGGGCGAGGGCGGCGGCATCGAAGTCGACGGTCACGGCACTGCGATCATGACCGAGAGCTGCTGGGTCAACGAAAACCGCAACCCCGGCTGGAGCAAGGCCGACGTCGAGGCGGAACTGAAAGCACGTCTCGGTCTGCGCAAGATCATCTGGCTGCCGGGCATCAAGGGCAAGGACATCACCGACGCGCACGTCGATTTCTATGCACGCTTCGTCACGCCCGGTGTGGTGATCGCCAACCTCGACACCGACCCGCGCTCCTACGACAACAAGGTCACCCTGGCGCACCTGGAAATCCTGAAGAAAGCCACCGACGCCGACGGTCGTCCGTTGCAGATCCACACCGTTTCGCCACCGCTGAAGCCGCGCAAGACCAAATTCAACAAGGACAACGACGACTTCGCGGCCGGTTACATCAACTACTTCGTGATCAACGGCGCGGTGATCGCCCCGGAGTTTGGCGACAAGGACGCCGACAAAAAGGCCTTCGACCTGCTGAAAAAACTCTACCCGAACCGCGACGTGGTGCAGATCAACATCGACGCCATCGCCGCCGGCGGTGGTGGGATTCACTGCGTGACCAGTCACCAGCCGGCGTAAGGCTCAGCGTCTGCGCACCGCCACGCATTTGATTTCCACCAGCAGCCCCGGATGGGCCAGTTCGCTGACGCCGATGCAGGTCCAGGCGCAGAAGCCTTTGGGGAATACGCGGTTTTTCACTTCGCGAAACACCGGCATGTGTTGGCTCATGTCGACGTGATAGGTGGTCATCTCCACCACATCGTTGAACGTGCAGCCACCGGCCTGTAGCACCTCTTCGAGGTTTTCCCAGGCGCGGATGAATTGCTGCTCGGGGTCTTCGATGACTTGCAAATCAGCGGTGCGGCCCACCTGACCAGCGCAATAAAGCGTATCGCCGACCAGAACCGCCGGGGCGTAGCCGGCGCGTTCGACGATGGTTTTCATGGAGTCGGGGATGATGATTTTGCGATCGGGCATCGTGTTGTCCTTCAGTGACGGATTTCAGCGACCGTGCGCGGCCGCTGCCAACTGCTCGGTATCCACTCGTACGAACACCGAATCACCCACCGCCGTCAGCACATCCCCGGCGTAGACCTCGCAGATCACACGGGTCTTGCGTCCGACTTCTCCCTCGACTTTCGCTTTCAGCGTAAGTGGCACGCCCATTGGCGTTGGCTTGATGAACTTGATGCCGAGGTTGCCGGTGACGCAGTTGATGCGTGGCAGGCTTTCGGGTTCGCGTTGCTCGGCCCGGTAGTGATAAGCCATCGCGGTCCAGTTGGAATGGCAGTCCACCAGCATCGCGATCAGGCCGCCGTAGACCAGCTCCGGCCAGCCGCAGTATTTGGCTTCGGGCACATGCTCGGCCATGACGTGCACGCCGTCTGCGTGCCAGAAACTCTTGATGTGCAAACCGTGCGGGTTGCTGCTGCCACAGCCAAAACAAACGCCCTCGGGGGCGGCGGTGTCTTGCAGGGAGGTGTCTGGGGTGGCCATGTTGAAGTCATCCTTAAACTGTTAGCTGAACCGCGCGGATTCTAACCCCGAACAAGGACAATGCGTTGCCAAGGATGAGTGGTGATGCCGTTTGCGTCGGCCGGCGCGATGCTAGCCCCGCTGCGTCAAGTTGCGTTGAAACTCTTCAAAACTGCACGGCAGGCTGGTGGCTTTGCGTTTTTTCGATTTGTCGTGCTCGTCGGGCAATTGATCGCTCAATTCCCAGACCTCAAGCATCTTCGCGTATTCGAAGGCGTGGCGCGGGCTGCTCTGAATCCATTGCTGAAACGCCTGACGCTCGTCAGGCGTGCAGGTTTCATCTTGCAGACGCAGGCACCAGTGCGCCGCTTGATTGAGGATTTCGTCATCGGCGTCTTGAGGGTTTTGGAGGTTCATTGACTGCTTCCAGGTTGGCCGGTGAGGGCACTTTACCCTGACTCTTGCAAAAAAAACGTCAAATGTCGGCGGGGATTTAGCTTGTCTGACGGACAGAACGCGCGCCCGCCGCGCAGGATGAGAGTCTGGCGCGTCGGGCTTGAGTACACCGGGAGGGTAACCTTGGTGGCCGGGAATAGGAGCGCGCGGACGTTACCAAGGGAGAATGACGCCGATGTGACTCCGTTCGATGCTGTGCGTGAACGCCATGCACAGCATCGAACGGAGTTGGGTCAGGTGTGATGAATGTCCCGATCCTTGGTCTCCGGCATGAAGAAGATCCCCAGAATCGCCGTCATCACCGCAATCACGATCGGGTACCACAAGCCGTAGTAGATATCCCCGGTGGCCGCGACCATCGCAAACGCCACCGTCGGCAGGAACCCGCCGAACCAGCCGTTGCCGATGTGATACGGCAGCGACATCGAGGTGTAGCGGATGCGCGCCGGGAACAGCTCGACCAGCCACGCGGCAATCGGACCGTAGACCATGGTCACGTAGATCACCAGCACGGTCAGCAGGAGCAGCACCATCGGGTAATTGGTCTTGGCCGGGTCGGCTTTTTCCGGGTAACCGGCTTCTTTCAGCGCGGCGCCGAGGCTGGCGGTGAAGGCGTCGTTACGGGTCTTGAAGTCAGCGGCTGGCAGGGTGGTGCCTTCGAAGCTTTCGATGACCTTGTCGCCGATACGCACTTGAGCCACGGTGCCCGGTTCCGCCACCACGTTTTCGTACGGGATCGCCCGTTTCGCCAGGATGGTTTTCGCCAGATCGCAGGAGCTGGTGAATTTGGCCTTGCCCACCGGATCGAACTGGAACGAGCACTGGTCGGGGTTGGCGATCACTTTGACCGGGTTCTTCTCCTGGGCGACGAACACGTCGGGGTTACCGTACTGGGTCAGCGCGTGGAAGATCGGGAAGTAGGTCACCGCCGCCAGAATGCACCCGGCCATGATGATGCCCTTGCGCCCGATGCGGTCGGACAGGCTGCCGAAAATCACGAAGAACGGCGTGCCGATCAGCAGCGAACCGGCGATCAAAAGATTGGCGGTCTGCGGGTCGATCTTCAGGGTTTGCAGCAGGAAAAACAGCGCGTAGAACTGCCCGGTGTACCAGACCACCGCTTGGCCTGCGGTGCCGCCGAGCAGGGCCATGATCACGATTTTCAGGTTGTCCCAACGGGCGAACGACTCGGTCAGCGGGGCTTTCGACGACTTGCCTTCTTCCTTCATTTTCTTGAACACCGGCGACTCGTTCAGCTGCAACCGGATGTACACCGAGACCGCCAGCAGCAGGATCGACAGCAGGAACGGAATCCGCCAGCCCCAGGCCTCGAACGCTTCGGTGCCCAGCGCGGTACGGCAGGCGAGGATCACCAGCAACGACATAAACAGACCCAGGGTCGCGGTGGTCTGAATCCAGGAAGTGAAATAACCGCGCTTGCCCTTGGGCGCATGCTCGGCCACATACGTTGCCGCGCCGCCGTACTCGCCGCCCAGCGCCAGGCCTTGCAGCAGGCGCAGGGTAATCAGAATGATCGGCGCCGCAACCCCGATGGTCGCGTAACCAGGCAGGAGCCCGACAATCGCCGTCGACACACCCATGATCACGATCGTGATCAGAAACGTGTGCTTGCGCCCGATCATGTCACCCAGCCGCCCGAACACAATCGCCCCGAACGGCCGCACCGCAAAACCGGCGGCAAAGGCGAGCAGGGCGAAGATGAACGCCGTGGTCTCGTTCACCCCGGCAAAGAAGTGCTTGGCGATGATCGCCGCCAGGGAGCCGTAGAGATAAAAGTCGTACCACTCGAACACCGTGCCGAGGGACGACGCAAAGATGACCTTGCGTTCCTCTCGGCTGACGCTGTGGTGCGGGGCACTGCCTGTGGACATGCTGTCGAGTACTGCCATGGGTGTTCTCCGTCGTGCTTGTTGTTATAGGCCGGAGCACTTCATCAACGTCGCGTACCCGAGGCCTGTGGCGGATGCCGGATCAGGTGTTTCGTGGAGCGTGCACAGAATCACCGCCCCGCGCGGGAGGGCGGGGTTTCATTGAGCATAATTGGGATTGGGGGGATATCCAGTTGGGGGGCGGTGCCGATGGAGCGGGATTGGCTGGTTCTGGGGGAATGATTTAAAGGAGCTTGCGCTGGTGGTTTCTTATAGTTATTCAGAATTCTGGTTGTTCTGAATCAGTATTAAAAACTGTCATTTCTGTCAGGTGCGATGGCGGCTGTTTGTACAGATACTTTGTCAGGTAAAGGAAAAGAACGTAAATCTGTTTCCATTGTTTGTTTCAAGGAGATTGCTCATGGCGATTGCAAAAATTACTGGTTTGCCGAAAGAGGTAGCTGATACTGAAATTGAGGAAAAATTTCGGAAGCGCCATCCACAGCTCCTTTTTGCACTTAGAAGGAGTGATGATCGAACTAGTGCGGAGATTGAATATTCGGTTCAGCAGCCGAAGCTAGCTCAAAAGAAATTTGTGATTGACGAATTTTTGCTTCAAAGCGAATTTCCATGGGAGAATCTCGCGCGCTGAACCAAACAAATCAAAAGGGGACAAATTTATTTAGTCGTCCCCTTTTGATGTCAAACACTTTTCTCTGGTCGTCCTCGGTCTCTGAATTGAATGCGTCTCCCGGTGATGTTCTCAATTTCGTCGACGAATTTCAGGTTTCCAGTCAGTTGGCCCCGCCGACGTGCTCCTCTTATGAGTTGCAATTCATTGGTGGGTGTCGCCATCTCAACAAACGATTTATAGCGTTCACGCCGTTTGGCATCCGTAGGCCTTGGCTCCATAAAGCAGGGATCTTTGTCCAGCCATGTGGATTCAGAAAAATCGCACAGGCGCGGAGCAAAACTTGACCAACGATAATCTTCTGCTCGCGCCACCACACGGGCTCGCACTAGGTTTAGTTCGATGTAGCGACCGCAAGCCAATAGATAGGTGTCGGATTGAACGACGCTGGATTGCTAGCGACGTTCCCACAGCGTCCCGATCCTCCCCTCAACCTTGTTGCGATACCGCGTCATCCGCCCGGCGAGGGCTTACATGAGCTGTCCAAGGCTGGATGTTGACTCCCCTGGGGCGAGCAGCAAGTGGACGTGGTTGGTCATCAAGCAGTAGGCAAAAACTTTTATGTCCAATGCTTCCTTGAGCTCGAACAGGTCAATGTATCCACCTGGGGGAGTCACTAAATGAGTATGAGTTGTTTGCTTCTTATGATTTTTTAGAATTTCTGTGGTTCTGAATAAGTATTAAAAACTGTCATTTCTGTCAGGTGCGATGGCGGCTGTTTGTGCAGATACTTTGTCAGGTGAAGGAAAAGAACATAAATCTGTTTCCATTGTTTTTTTAAGGAGATTACTCATGACGACTGTAACGGTTTCGGATGTGCCGGTAGATGTAACTGATGCTGTAGTTGTGGAAAAGTTACGGACGAAGTACGGAGTGCTCTCTGTTACTAAATTTGATAGAAGTAGTGATGGAACTCGTGCTCAAATTGTATTTGAGCTTCCACAGCCGAAGCAAACTCAAGAGAAACTGATGGTTGAAGTGTCTTCAAAAAAAATCTTCTATGGGAGGATATCGCGCGCTGAACCAAACCAATCAAAAGGGGACAAATTTATTTAGTCGTCCCCTTTTGATGTCAAACACTTTTCTCTGGTCGTGCTCGGTCTCTGAATTGAATGCGTCTCCCGGTGATGTTCTCAATTTCGTCGACGAATCTCAGGTTTCCAGTCAGTTGGCCCCGCTGACGTGCTCCTCTTATGAATTGCAATTCATTGGTGGGTGTCGCCATCTCAACAAACGATTTATAGCGTTCACGCCGTTTGGCATCCGTAAGCCCTGGCTTCATAAAGCAGGGATCTTTGTCCAGCCATGTGGATTCAGAAAAATCGCACAGACGCAGAGCAAAACTTGACCAACGATAATCCTCTGCTCGCGCCACCATGCGGGCTCGCACTGGGTTTAGCTCGATGTAGCGACCGCAAGCCAATAGATAGGTGTCGGATTGAACGACGCTGGATTGGTAGCGACGTTTCCACAGCGTCCCGGTCCTCCCCTCAACCTTGTTGCGATACCGCGTCATCCGCCCGGCGAGGGCTTACATGAGCTGTCCAAGGCTGGACGTTGATTCCCCTGGGGGGGCGAGCAGCAAGTGGACGTGGTTGGTCATCAAGCAGTAGGCAAAAACTTTTATGTCCAATGCTTCCTTGAGCTCGAACAGGTCAATGTATCCGCCTGGGGGAGGGAGTCATTAAATGAATCTGCGTTGTTCGCTTCTTATGATTTTTTAGAATTTCTGTGGTTCTGAATAAGTATTAAAAACTGTCATTTTTGTCAGGTGCGGCTGCGGGTGTTTGTGTTGATACTTTTGGTAGGTGGGGTTGGAAAATAAATCTGTCCCCCTTTGTTCCTGTTTCCCGTTGTTCAATAGAACTCAAGGAGGTGCGGCAATGGCTACTGATGTGAGAATTCTTTTCTATACTGGTGTGCCGTTGAGTAAAAGCGATAAGGAAATTTTCGATATTATTAGGGCGCGTTCTTCTGATACTGTTTTGAAGTTTGAGCGAGAGCCGGGTGCGACAACTGGAAAGTTATACTATGTGCCCGGTGTTAATGCTGTCAGAAGCACGGCGATAGTTGATAAAATTTGTTTGGCTGACTATAGGGGTAGCGTTGATTTCAGTATGTTTGAGCAATCTTAAGTTTGATTGGTTTTGAGCAAAAGGGGGCAAATTCATTTAATTGTCCCCTTTTGATATCAAGCACTTTTCTCTGGTCGTCCTCGGTCTCTGAATTGAATGCGTCTCCTGGTGATGTTCTCAATTTCGTCGACGAATTTCATGTTGCCAGTCAGTTGGCCCCGCTGAAGCGCACCGCTTATGAGTTGTAATTCATTTGAGGGAGGGGGTATCTCGACGACTCGTAGCGTTCACGCCGTATGGCATCGGCAGGTCCTGGATCCAGGAAGCAAAGGTCCATGTAGCGACTTTCCCATGGCGTGCCTGTCCGCCCTTCAAATTTGTTGCGATACCGATTCATCCGCGCGGTGATGGCTTGCATGAGTTGTCCAGAGTTGCACGGCGCTTCTGCGGGGGCGACAGGCAGGTGGACATGATTGGTCATCAAGCAGTAGGCAAAAACTTTTATGCCCAATGCTTCCTTAAGCTCGAACAGGTCAATGTATCCGCCTGGGGGGGGAGTCACTAAATGAATATGAGTTGTTTGCTTCTTATGATTTCTTAGAATTTCTGTGGTTCTGAATAAGTATTAAAAACTGTCATTTCTGTCAGGTGCGGCTGCGGGTGTTTGTGTTGATACTTTTGGTAGGTGGGGTTGGAAAATAAATCTGTCCCCGTTGTTCAATAGAATTCAAGGAGGTGCGGCAATGGCTACTAAAAAGCTTTTGGTCACGGAGTTACCTGAGGGGGCGACGCCTGAGAGTGTCAAGGCTGCAATTCAACGCAAATATGATGTGCGTGTGTTAGAGGTGGGACCTGTTAGTCGCAAGGGAAGTATTACGTCATTACAGGCTGTCTACGTCCCCGCAGATGATTTATCTGACCCTGCTGCCGCTACTACTTTTGCACAATTAAATCAAAATGGGTCGAATTCAGAATGAAGGGGTGAAGGTTACTTTAATCAAATAAAAAGCAGAGTAAAGGTAGGGTTGGCAAATAAATCTGTCCCCTTTGTTGCTGTTCCCTTTGTTGCTGATGTGGAGAAGAACATGGAAAACACCAAAAAAATCACCATATTTAACTTGGAGTTGGGATTCAATCAATCAGTCTTGTGTGAGCGGATTGCGGAAAAATATGGGGTTACGGTTGTTGGTATGCAGTTAGCCCCGGATGGAAAGAGCGCTATTGCGTCTGTGGTAGCTCCGCAAACTAATAGAATAAGGATGGTGGAGTTGGAGGAGTTTGAGGAGTTGGCGCCCACAATCAATTATAAAAGTTTGATGGCGTAATAAGCGACAGAGTAAAATTGAAAAATAATAAAAATCAAAATAATCAAAAGGGGATCGATTTATTTTATCGTCCCCTTTTGATCTTGATTGGCAGCAAAGATAACTTGCTGGTGCGACTTATTCCGTCGGCACAATGTTATCCAGCACCTTGTTCACTGCCAGTTCCGCCAGCATCACGATCTGCGCGATGCCCTGCGCGGTTTTGCGGTGGGGGCCTTGGAGGGCGTCGACGAGGTTGTTGAGCATCACGTTGGCCGAGCCCAGGGTTTCGCAGGCGTCGGCGAGCAGGGATTCGTTGTTGCTGGCCGGGTTGGCCTGGTAGAGGCGGTTGGGGTAGTAGGGCGCGGCCATCATGTGGGCTGAGATCGGGCCGAGGTGGTAGTCGAGGGCGCGGTTGGCGGCTTCGTTGAATCTCTTGGAGTCAGGGCATTCGTAGGGGGAGGTTGGATCGGTGATGCTGGCCGGTTCGGTGACCGGAGGGTTTGGCGTGACTTTGAACATGTTCATTCTTTTCCTGTTTTGAAGCCGCCAGACCCGAGCTACTAAACAGGGGTGGAGGCAGCTGTGCGCAGGTTAGTAGACCGGGGAAAAGAAGAAAGCCGGCGTGCCCGGGGGCACCCTACGCACAGCCACCATCAAATACAGGTATGGGAATACCTGACTGACAGACGCTTGTGCACTCTTCAAATACCAACGGGCTACTAAACCCGATCACTGCGAATCAGTGACCCGATCCAAGTTACCGGCCGACCCCAAGGCGCACAAGCCGGCGGATTCTGGCGTAGCGGTAGGCTCTGGCGCAAGGATTTGTAGGCATCCGGAAGCATTCCGACATGTCTTTAAACGGCGTGATTCAAACCTGTTTATCGATCATCGCCCGACGAGGAGAAACCTGACGCTTTAAGCCCCAAAACCATTCGTCGCCCGCCTCGCACTCATCACGCCGCCCCTCGCTCAAAAACTGCATGACCAAAACCATCAACGCCCAAGACTTGCACATCGACCTTCATCCGCTGAACGAATCAGCCCTGTTCAAATGGCTGCTCGCCAGTTTCCTGATGGGTAAACCAATCCAAACGGGCAGGGTACTGTTTTGATTGCGTCGTCGATCTTCATCGGTTGCGCCGGCTGGAGCCTGCCCCGCGAATACTGGCCGGACTTCCCGGAGCAGGGCACCCACCTGCAACGCTATGCCGCGCTGCTCAATGGTGTGGAAATCAACAGCTCCTTTTACCGTCCGCACAAGCTGCAAGCCTATGCCCGATGGGCCGAGTCGGTGGCGGACGGATTTCGCTTCTGCGTGAAGATGCCAAAGTCGATCAGCCATGAGCGATGCCTGCGGGACTGCGAATCTGAGCTGGATGCCTTTCTCAAGCAGTGTTCGGGGCTGGGTGATCATCTGGGTTGCCTGCTGTTGCAGTTGCCACCGTCACTGACATTTGATGAAGCGGTTGCCGAGGCGTTTTTTATCGGCTTGCGCCAGCGTTATTCCGGGGCCGTGGTGTTGGAGCCGCGCCACGCATCCTGGGCCGCCGCCGAACTGTTGTTGATGGCGTATCGCATCGCACAAGCGGTGGTTGATCCCTCGCGAATCAGCACCGATGCAGCTCCGTGCGGCTGGCCGGGCGTGCGCTACTGGCGGCTGCACGGTTCGCCACGGATCTATCACAGCCCCTATGATTCGGCGTATCTGGAAACGCTCGCCGGCGATTTGCAGGTGGCGGCTGTCGATGGCATCGATACCTGGTGCATTTTCGACAACACCGCCAGCGGCGCGGCACTCGGCAATGCGCTGGAACTGCGGCGGATACTGGCGCAGGGCTGACACACCGCGTCGGGACTTCCCACCGGCGACCGGGTCTGTAAACTGGCCGCCCAAAACGGCGCGCGATGGCGCCGTCCTCACTGCCAGCGAAGGACTTTTCCATGGCCAACCAAGACATCACCTACACCCCGGATCCGGATGCAGACTCGATCTCTTCGGACGTGACCGAATTCAACGGCATCCTGATGTCGACCCAGATTCCGACCCGTGCCGACGGCAGCCTGGAACTGGGCGACGTCACCGCGCAGAGCGAATGCACGTTGCAGGCACTGAAAGTGGCGCTGGAAAAGGCCGGCAGCTCCATGGATCGCGTGCTGCACCTGACCATCTACCTGACCGACATGGCTGATCGCGCTGCGTTCAACGAGGTGTACAAGCGCTACTTCGCCAAGCCATGGCCGGTGCGTGCGGCGGTTGGCGTGGCGGCGCTGGCGGTTGAGGGGATGAAGGTGGAAGTCACCGCGATGGCCGCCAAGGCCTGACTTCAGCACAGTTGCTCCCCGCAGGAGCAGCTGTTCCAAGTCAGTCATTCATTGCTGCTGTATTGTGCCGGCGTTTTTACGGGCAAACTTCCCTACAGACCAGCGCAACCAATACGGCCGCTCCGAGCCTGGCTGCGCTTCGAACTTTCTATTAAGGCTATTAATCGTCCAGTGGACCGGTGGCATTTACAAAAAGTTTTGCGTTTGTCACATGGTGTTCGGCGCCTTCATAAATAACATACATTTCAAAATTCGCTTCAATAGTGTTGCTGATCGTGTCTCTTTTGAACGTAACCTCACCCTTAAAGCCCGACACAATATAAGAGCCTGCTGTTAGGTGACCCGATACAACGCCAGTACGTTCGCGCTCTATTGGGTATGTACCGTCTTTCAGCGTTTTGGGGATTATGAGTCCGAGCTGTACGAATTCCTCAGTTGGCAGGCTACGACCCAGGACACTTAAAGATTGTGGGACTAACGAACCATAGATGAATACGCCAGCTGAAAACTTATCCCCTACGCCCGGAATGGGTGGGCTGAACGTTGCCTCGAAATAATTGTTCCTTACTGAATGTGCATCACCGGGCGTCATGTCTTTTTCATTAATATTTAATGCTTTGTAAATTTCAGTGTTCATCATCGATATCCTTTTTTATGAATCGAAAAATGGAGCAGGCATTGCAATACGCTGGAGTGCCTGGGGAAAGCGTGCTTCATATAATCCGACTCAACAACTGACAGAACTTACAGTTATGCCATTCCTGAAACTGTGCTAGTGCCTTTATGCATCACATCGCCCCATGGGTGCCGGTCAGGCCTTTCGCAGGTACAATGCGCGCCTCGACCGTGACAGCCTGACTAAAAACTATATATGTCCTTGCCCAAACATCACCTGGAACTGCTCAGCCCCGCCCGTGACGTGGCCATCGCCCGCGAGGCCATCCTGCATGGCGCTGACGCGGTGTACATCGGCGGCCCGAGCTTCGGCGCGCGCCACAACGCGTGCAACGAGGTGAGCGAAATCGCCGAACTGGTGGAATTTGCACGTCGCTACCACGCGCGCATCTTCACCACCATCAACACCATCCTGCACGACAACGAACTGGAGCCGGCGCGCAAGCTGATCCATCAGTTGTATGACGCCGGCGTCGATGCGCTGATCGTCCAGGACCTGGGCGTGATGGAGCTGGACATTCCACCCATCGAGCTGCACGCCAGCACCCAGACCGATATCCGCACCCTTGAGCGGGCCAAGTTCCTCGATCAGGCCGGTTTCTCGCAACTGGTACTGGCCCGTGAACTGAACCTCAAGGAAATCCGCGCGATCGCCGATGAAACCGATGCCGCCATCGAGTTCTTCATTCACGGCGCGTTGTGCGTGGCGTTTTCCGGTCAGTGCAACATTTCCCACGCGCAGACCGGGCGCAGCGCCAACCGGGGCGACTGCTCCCAGGCCTGCCGTCTGCCGTACACCCTGAAAGACGAAAAGGGTGGCGTGATCGCCTACGAAAAACACCTGCTGTCGATGAAGGATAACAACCAGAGCGCCAACATCCGCGCACTGGTCGAGGCCGGTGTGCGTTCGTTCAAGATCGAAGGTCGCTACAAGGACATGGGCTATGTGAAGAACATCACCGCCTATTACCGCCAGCGCCTCGACGACGTGCTCAACGACCGTCCGGACCTGGCCCGCGCCTCCAGCGGCCGCACCGCGCATTTCTTCATGCCGGACCCGGAAAAGACCTTCCACCGTGGCAGCACCGACTACTTCGTCAGCGAGCGCAAGATCGACATCGGCGCGTTCGATTCGCCGACCTTCACCGGTCTGGCGGTGGGCGTGGTCGAGAAAGTCGGCAAGCGTGACATGCAGGTCATCACCCACGAGCCGCTGTCCAACGGCGACGGCCTCAACGTGCTGGTCAAGCGCGAAGTGGTGGGGTTCCGCGCCAACATCGCCGAAGCCAAGGGCGAGTTCGAGGAAGAAGGTGAGAAGCGCTACCGCTACCGCGTCGAGCCGAACGAAATGCCGGAAGGCCTGTACAAGCTGCGTCCGAACCACCCGCTGAACCGCAACCTCGACCACAACTGGCAGCAGGCCTTGCTCAAGACCTCCGCCGAGCGTCGTATCGGCGTGAGCTGGCTGGCGAAGCTGCGTGAGGAGCGTCTGGAACTGACCGTGACCAGCGAAGAGGGCATCAGCGCCAGCGTCGCGCTGGAAGGCCCGTTCGGCGTCGCCAACAAACCGGAACAGGCGCTGGACACCTTGCACGACCTGCTCGGTCAGCTCGGCACCACCGAATACCACGCGACCTCGATCAAACTCGATGCGCCGCAAGCGTTCTTCATCCCGAATTCGCAGCTCAAGTCGTTGCGCCGTGAAGTGATCGAGGCGCTGACTGCCGCCCGCGTTGCCGCCCACCCGCGCGGTTCGCGCAAGGCCGAGACCACGCCACCGCCGGTGTACCCGGAAGCGCACCTGTCGTTCCTGGCCAACGTCTACAACCAGAAGGCTCGCGACTTCTACCACCGTCACGGCGTGAAGCTGATCGACGCGGCGTACGAAGCCCATGAAGAGGCGGGCGAAGTGCCGGTGATGATCACCAAGCACTGCCTGCGGTTCTCCTTCAACCTGTGCCCGAAACAGGCCAAAGGCGTGACCGGCGTGAAAACCAAAGTCGCGCCGATGCAGCTGATTCACGGCGACGAAGTGCTGACCCTGAAGTTCGACTGCAAACCGTGCGAGATGCACGTGATCGGCAAGATGAAGGGCCACATCCTGAATCTGCCGCAGCCGGGCAGTGTGGTGGGGCATATCAGCCCTGAGGATCTGATGAAAACGATCCCGCGCGCGCCGCACTGATTCAGAGGCAATAAAAAACCGGTGACGAAAGTCACCGGTTTTTTTATGCCCGCCAGAAACTCAACTGGCTTCGAAGCGCGATCCCGTTGGCGGCGCCGCTTCGCCACTCAACGCATCGACCATTGGCGGATGTTCCTGTGCTGCCTGACGCAGATCTTCGGTCACCCGCAGTTCGGCGCCGGTTGGCGAGAACGTCGCTGCCGCCGCAAACGGGGCCGGGTTGGCCGGCACCGGACGTTTGCCGCGACGCCAGAAGAAGAACGTCACCATGGCCAGGTTGACCAGCGCGAAGGCCCAGAACAAGCCGGTTTCGCCATGGGCGTTCATCGCCGGGGAGATCAGCAGCGGGCTCATCGCCGAGCCCAGCGAATTGATCAGCAGCATGCCCTGAATCATCGGCACCAACGTTTCGACCGGCGCACGGTCGGCCGCATGGCTGACCGCAACCGGGTACAGCGCGAACACGCCGCCACCCAACAGGAACAGCATCGCCGCGAGCAGGGTCGAGGACAGCGGCACCAGTACGATCACCAGCGACAGCACGGTGCACGCGGCGCACAGCACGGTCAGCACTTGCAGGCGATCCTTGCGGTCGGACCAGCGCCCGACCGGGTATTGCAGCAGCATCGCGCCGAGGATCGTCCAGGCCATCATGCTGCCGACTTCGCCGACGTTCAGGCCGATGCGTTGCAGGTACAGCGGCAGCAGGGTGTAGATCGCCGCGATGGTCACGCCGGAGCCGAAGCAGCCGACCAGACCGGTAGGCGATACGCCCAGCAGCGCTCGTGGCTTGAGTGGTTCGACCTGTTCCAGCAGCGGCGAAACCCGCGGCAGGATCACGATCGGCAGCACCGACAGCGTCGCGAGCATGCCGGCAACCATGAACGGCGCGGTGTCACCCAGCCCGGTGATTTTCCCCAAAAACGCCTGACCCAGCACCCCGGCGCCGTAGAGGACGATCATGTACAGCGCCAGCAGACGGCCGCGAATTTTCGCGTCACCGGCCAGCAGCAGCCAGCTCTCGATCACCAGAAACACGCCGACCGTGGCCCAGCCGTTGATCAGGCGCAGGACGACCCAGCCCCAAGTGTCATAAAACAGCCCTTGCAACAGGATGGTCGCGGCGATCAGCGAGGCGAAGCTGCTGTAGGCGCGGATGTGGCCGATGCGCAGGATCAGCCGGTCGTTGAAGATCGCGCCCAGCGTCAGGCCGATGAAATAGGCCGAGGATACGATGCCGATCATCGTCGCCGATTCGCCGGCGGCGCCCAGGCGCAGGGTGGTCAAGGAAGACAGAAAGCCGTTGCCCAGCGCAACAATGAACAGCCCGAGCAGGGGCGCCAGCGCCATGGCCAGCAAACGCGGTGTCATAAAAACCTCAAGTGATCGAACAGCGGAACGTGCGCCTCTGCGCATGCGAGTGCCAAGCCGAAGTGTGTTGAAGACAAACGACCGCCGAACGGGCAGGACGATTGAGCCTGGCGCACTTCGTGAAAGTCGCCGGCTGTTCAAACCTGAGGGTTGTCATGGCTGCGGGCAGGCGCCGTTCGGGCGACTGCAAGAGGAGGCGCGATTTTAAGCCTTGTGTGGCGTTTGCCAAGGTGCGGGGCCTGCGACGTTGGGACGCAGGCACGTTCGTTCAGGCTGACTGATCGTTCCCACGCTCCGCGTGGGAATGCAGCCCGGGACGCTCCGCGTCCCTTCCAACGGCGGACGCAGAGCGTCCATGGAGGCATTCCCACGCGGAGCGTGGGAACGATCTACCTTGTGGTGCTTGCGTCGTTTGCGAGTAATTTGCTGCGGCGCCAGTTAGCATGGCGCCATAACAACGAAACGATGGACCCCACCTTGATCGAACGACGCCAATTCAGCGGTGGCATGAAGGGCAAGAACCTTCGCTACCTGAACGAGCCCGCCAGCGGGCCGGGACGCATGACCCGCACCGGGTTCGTGCTGCTGGAGCATTTTTCCCTGCCGGCCTTCACTCAGGCGCTGGACACTCTTGTCACCGCCAATCTGCTGCGCCCCGGTCTGTTTTCCACGCGCACCTTCGGCCTGAGCGACGGCGAAGTGATCAGCGATCTGGGGCTGGTGATCCGCCCGGACTCGCGTCTGGAAACCAGCGTATTGCAGGAACTGGATCTGCTGGTGATCTGCGGCGGTTACCGCACGGAATTGAAGGCAAGCGACGAGTTTATCAACCTGCTGAAAATGGCCGCCGAGGCCGGCGTGATACTGGCCGGGTTGTGGAACGGCGCGTGGTTCCTGGGCCGGGCAGGGGTGCTGGAAGGCTACCGCTGTGCAATTCACCCGGAGCATCGGCCGGCGCTGGCGGAGATTTCCAAGGCAACCCAGGTCAGCAGCGAACCCTACGTGATCGACCGCGACCGGCTGACCGCGTCCAGTCCGTCCGGCGCGTTTCACATGGCCCTGGACTGGATCAAGGGCCTGCACGACAAGGCGCTGGTCGAAGGCATCGAAGACATTCTGGCGTTCGAGGAATCGCGTTACCGGCGGATCAAACCGACCGAGAACCTCTGCGTCAGCGCGCCGCTGCGTGAAGTGGTGAAGCTGATGGACGCCAATCTTGAAGAACCGTTGGAGCTGGAGCAGCTGGCGGTGTATGCCGGACGCTCCCGGCGTCAGCTGGAGCGTTTGTTCAAGGAACAACTCGGCACCACGCCGCAGCGTTATTACATGGAGCTGCGCATCACCGAAGCCCGGCGTCTGCTGCAACACACCGAACTGTCTCAGGTGGACGTGCTGGTGGCGTGCGGGTTTGTGTCGCCGAGCCATTTCAGTAAGTGCTACAGCGCCTATTTCGGTTATCGCCCATCCAAAGAAAAACGGCTCGTCAAATGACGAGCCGTTTGGCGTGCCGCTTCAGAGGTGATCGGCGTCGATGATCGCCTGAGCGAAGGCTTTCGGGTCTTCCTGTGGCAGGTTGTGGCCGATGCCTCCGTTGATCAGACGGAACTGGTATTTGCCGGTGAAGCGTTTGGCGTAGTCCTCGGGGGCTGGGTGCGGCGCGCCGTTGGCATCGCCTTCCAGGGTGATGGTCGGCACGCTGATCGAGGGGGCGGTGGCGAGTTTCTGTTCCAGCGCATCGTACTGGCTTTCACCCTGCACCAGGCCCAGACGCCAGCGGTAGTTGAACACGGTGATGGCGACGTGATCCGGGTTCTGCAAGGCCTTGGCGCTGCGGTCGAAGGTGGCGTCGTCGAAGGCCCATTTCGGTGAAGCCAGTTGCCAGATCAGCTTGGCGAAATCATGGGTGTTCTTGGTGTAGCCCGCCTCACCACGGTCGGTGGCGAAGTAGAACTGATACCACCATTGCAGTTCGGCCTTGGGCGGCAGCGGATTCTTGCCGGCGGCCTGATTGCCGATCAGGTAACCGCTGACCGACACCAGCGCCTTGACCCGCTCCGGCCACAGCGCCGACACGATGTCCGCCGAACGTGCGCCCCAGTCGTAGCCGCCGAGCACAGCTTGCTTGATCTTCAGCGCATCCATGAAATCGATCACGTCACTGGCCAGCGCCGCCGGCTGACCGTTGCGCACGGTCTTGTCGGACAGGAAATGCGTGTCGCCATAACCCCGGGCGTATGGCATCAATACCCGATAACCCTTGGCCGCCAGCAGCGGCGCGACGTCGTCGTAGCTGTGAATGTCGTACGGCCAGCCGTGCAGGAGAATCACCACCGGACCATTGGCCGGGCCGGTTTCGGCGTAGGCCACGTCGAGCAGTCCGGCCTTCACATGCTTGAGCGGGCCGAAGGGCAGATCGGCCTTGACGCTGGCGGCTTCGGTCTTGACCGGCTCGGGGGCTGCGGTTTGTGCTTGGGCGAAGGCGCCGAATTGCAGCAGCGCGGTGGCTAGAATCGACAGGCCCAGCAGGCGACGACGGTTTTTTCCAGTGTGGACGGCGGTGTGCAGTGCAGGCTTCATGGCAAGTCTCCTTGGTAATCGGTGAGGGCCGGGCGTTGGCTGAGCCCTTCGAATCTGGAGCCCATTAAAGACTGGCCACGTATCTGCGCTGTTTCCGTTTCCGCTGGCTGATGCGCGGGCATGTATCCGGGAGGCGTTCGTACACACTGCGATACAAACCAGCGGCCAACAAAAAGCCCCGAATGTTCGGGGCTCCTGCTTGCCTTGGGTTTTCAGGCCTGAGTAACCTGCTTGGGCCCGGCCAGTGCCCAGGCGATCAGCCCGAACAGCGGCACAAACACGATCAATACGATCCAGACGCCTTTGTTGCTGGCTTTCCCCTCACTCTTGCGCACCCGGTTGATCGCCCACAATTCGATGAGCAAAAGCACGACGGCCAGTACGATCCACGTGGTTTCAATTTGCATGAGCTACCTCCTGATGGTCTCTGACTTAGGCGGGCCGTGGCACTCAGGGTTCATTAAATTTGCTGGGTGGTTTGCCTGGCTCACGTGCACAAATGTTCTAAACCCATCGGCAAAGTCGCGGTAACGTAGACGTCCTTGACGAACAACCACTGCCTTCGGAGCCTTGCGTGGACAAACGCAACTGGATCGACTTGTCTCAGGATGCCGACACCGGGATCGAGTCGATTCGTGCCCATTTCCAGGGCCATGCCTACGATCCGCACTGGCATGACAGCTTTCTGGTGGGCGTCACCGAGCAGGGCGTGCAGCAGTTTCATTGCCGGCGCGTGCGCCATCTGAGTACGCCAGGCAAGATTTTCATGCTGGAGCCGGGGGAGATCCACGACGGGCACGCGCCGACGGAGGAGGGCTTCACCTATTCCATGCTCTACCTCGACCCGCACTGGCTGGAGCGTGAATTGCGCGTGCTGTTCGAGCATGCGCCGGACAACAGCCAGCTCGGATTCACCGATACCCTGAGTCAGGATTCGCGCCTGTCCACGGCCATCAATCAAGCCTTCAACGCCCTGCATCAAGGCGACTTGCGCATCGTGCGCCAGACCGCCATCGACACCTTGCTCGGTGCGCTGACGTCCCACCTCGACTGGCGCAAGCGCCAGCCGTTCGATCCGCGCCTGCCATGGGTGGCCCAGGTGGCGCGGGACTATCTGCATGCGCATGCCTTCGAAGACATCGGGCTGGACGACTTGGCCGAGGCCTGCGGGGTTGATCGCTTTCGACTGACCCGTGCATTCAAGGCCGCTTTCGGACTGGCGCCCCATGCCTATCTGATTCAGTTGCGCCTGGCCCGCGCCCGCCAATTGCTGGCGCGTGGCGAAACACCCGCCACCGTCGCCAGCGCTCTCGGTTTCGCCGATCAAAGCCATCTCGGTCGCTGGTTTCGCCGCGCCTATCACCTGACTCCGGCGGACTACCGCAAGCGCTGCTCAAACCTTCCAGACTGAACCCCGCGCAACCGCGACCATGGCCTCCTGTTTTGATTCGGGAGCCCTGTCATGGAATCGTTGTTGCCTTTTCTGCTGTTTTCCTTCGTCGCCTCGATCACCCCGGGGCCGACCAATATTCTGGTGATGAGCCACAGCTCGCGGCGCGGTCTGACGGCCACCGTGCCGATCATCTTCGGTGCGTGTGTGTCGGCGGCGCTGGTGGTGTTGGTGGTCGGACTCGGCGTGGGGGAAACCTTGCTGCGCTATCCCCGCGTGCAGCAGGCGATGGCCTGGGCCGGGGTGTTGTGGCTGAGCTGGCTGGCGTGGCAGATCTTTCGCAGTACGCCGCCCTCGTTGGACTCGGCGACAGCGGCCGATGAAGGCTTCAGCGTGTTCGGCGCCGCAGGGCTGCAATTGATTAATCCCAAGGTGTGGATGATGGCCGTGGCGGTGGTGAGTGTGTTTGGCGGCAACGGCGACGACAGCGCGCGGATGCTGCTGTTGTCGGCGGTTTTTCTAATGGTCTGCCTGCCGTGCATGACGGCGTGGGCGCTGCTGGGCGTGGGCAGCGCGCGGTTCTTTGGCTCGCCACGGGCGTTTCGGCGCATGAATGCCGTGCTGGCGTTTTTGTTGTTGCTGTCGGCTTGGTTGGCGGTGTTGGTCTAGCCGTGGCGTTCGGTCACATAAATTTGAAATGCCCGCCGTTGCCCCCCAGAATCGCGCCCCGATCCGGCCACCAGTGCCGGGCGTTCAAAGTGAAAGGGGTTGCGGTTGAACGAACAGACATTGTCCATGCGCCTGGAGCGGGTGGCGGCGCACGTGCCCGCCGGTGCTCGGCTGGCCGATATCGGCTCGGATCATGGCTACCTGCCGGTGGCGCTGATGCGCCGTGGTGCGATCGCGGCGGCGGTGGCGGGCGAGATGGCCGAGACGCCGTTCCGTTCGGCGCAACGCACCGTGCGCGAAAACGATCTTGAACAGCAGATCACCGTGCGCCTGGCCAACGGCTTGAAGGCCATCGAACCGGCAGACGGGATTACGGCAATTACCGTGTGTGGCATGGGCGGCGAAACCATCCGCGACATCCTCGAAGCCGGCAAGGCGCGCCTCAGCGGCCGCGAGCGCCTGATCCTGCAACCCAACGGCGGCGAACAACCGCTGCGCCAATGGTTGATGGATAACGGGTACCGAATCCTTTGCGAAGAAGTGCTGCGGGAGAACCGCTTCGACTACGAGATCATCGTGGCCGAGCGGGGCGGGCCGGTTTCCTATACCGCCGAGGAACTGTACTTCGGGCCGCTGCAGTTGCAGGCGCGGAGTCCGGCGTTTGTCAGTAAGTGGCAGCATCGGTTGCGGCACAAGCAGCAGACGCTGGCTCATTTTGGACGGGCACGGCATGGCGTTTGCGAGCGCAAGGTGCAGGATCTGACGCAGCAAGTGCGCTGGATCACTGACGTGCTGGGGTGAAGCACGCCCAACGCTGATATCATCCAACCACTTTCAAGCAGGCCAAAAAACACCATGAACCGTCAGAAAAAACTGCAACAGCTCTTCAAGGAAAAATCCAGAAAGGCCAACGCCAAACTGGCACCCAAGAGCAACAAGCCGAAGTACATCAGCAAGGCGGATCGTTTGAAACTGGCGACTGAAGTGGTTCCAGAGTCAACTGACACCCCTGAGGCCTGATCGAGCGGGCGCGCAGCGGTACAGGCCCCATCAGGTTTTCCCTCAGGTACTCGGCGGCTTCGCCAGCTCAATCCCCGCCGCCCCCAGCCGTTTGAGAATTTCGAACAACAGATCACTCTTGGTCGTCCCGACAATCCTCGGGCTGGCCACATACCCGGTCACCGTCAACGTAATCCCTTCCGGCGTCAGCTTGCTGAAGCGCACGAACGGTGCCGGTTTCTCGAGGATGGTTTCGTGTTCCTTGTAGGTGTCGAACAGCAGGTTCTGCACCTGTTCGGGGTCGATATCCAGCGGGAACATCAGTTCCAGCGTCGCCACGCCCTGGGCGCTGCCGCCGAGGGTGACGTTGCGCAGGTTCTGCGAGATCAGTTGCGAGTTGGGCACGATCACGATCGAGCGGTCGCTGAGCTGGATTTCGGTGGCGCGCACGTTGATCCGGCGGATGTCGCCCTCGACGCCGCTGATGCTGATCAGGTCGCCGACCTTGACCGGCCGTTCGGTGAGCAGGATCAGCCCGGAGACGAAGTTCTTCACGATCTCCTGCAAGCCGAAGCCGATGCCCACCGACAGGGCGCTGACGATCCACGCCAGGTTGGTCCATTGCACGCCCAGTGACGACAGGGTCAGCAGGATCACCACCGCATAACCGATGTTGGAAAACAGCGTGCTGAGTGAGGCGCACATGCCCGGGTCCATGTCGGTCTTGGGCAGGAACTCGTTGTCGAGCCAGCGGCGCAGGGCGCGGATCAGGTAGATGCCGATCAGCAGCGCCAGCATCGCGTTGAGCAAATGGCCGGGGACGATGTTCAGTTTGCGCAGGCCGGCGCCGCCGAGAATAGTGCCGATGTTGTTGGCCAGTTGGCCCAGGGTGGTGCCGATCCCACCGACAAACAGCGTGATGACGGCCAACAGCAGCAGCGCAGCCCGACCGAAACCGGCCAGCAGGGTCGAGGCCTGTTCGAGACGCCGGTCGCCGACCCCCAGCAGCTGTTTCAGCGCCTTGCCGCTGGAGTGGCGGGGCGAGAAGAAGTACTCGCAGCTGTCCTTGAGCAACTGCATCAGCAGGTAAAACCCGGAAAACACGATAAACGCCCAGACCAGTTCGTAGGTGATGAACCGCGCCAGCGACACATACCCCGTCAGCAGGGTGCCGAACGACAGCACCATGGCCAGGGTGGCCACGGTGTAAATCACCCCGGCGAAGGTGTTGCCCGCCACTTGCGTATCCCCGGCCGCCGCCAACACTTTGCGCACTTTACCGACGCGCATCAGCAACGTTGTGACGATGACCAGCACCACCAGCGCAATGATGCCTCGGCCTGCGAGCACGATCTGGCTGCTCATGCCGGAGGCGTTGCTGACCTGCACCGCCGTCACCAGCACCAACAGCGCGGCGGCGAGGATTCGCGCAAACGGCTGCAGCGCGTTTGCCACCTCGTCAGCCACCGCCGGCAAGCGCCACGACGGGTGCTCGGTGGACAGCAGGGCGCGGCTGAGCCCTGTGATCAGCACGCAGGCATAAACCACTTTCCCGAACTCATCGGAAAATGTCGCCAGCATCGGCGGCAACGGCACGTGACGGGTGCAGGCGTAATAGAGCAATTGCAGGGCGATGGCGGTGGTTGCGAGTGTCGCCAGCGCGGAAGCGAAAGCCAGCGAACTGCGGCGCAGCCGGCCTTCCGGCATGCGGTGAATGCACACCCACGCCAGCCAGCGATCGGCCAGCCGCCGGCCCAGCGTCCAGACGACGAAGGCCAGCACCACCAGCAGGGCGGTGTAAAAACGCTGGCCGGGTTGCCAGGCTTCGGCACCGGTCTGTTGCACCTGTTCGACGAAAAAGCGCAGACGCTGGCGGTCGTCCGCTGACGGATTGACAAGGGGAGCCCAGAAACCGGGATTCAGAATGCTGTCGGTGCTGAGCGTCAGTTCGCTTTCGAGCAAGGTGCGGCGGATACCGGCGATCTGGGTGATCAGCTCCGTGGCGCTTTGCTTGAGGATGGCGAGGTTCTTCAACGCCGTATCGACTTTGGTTTTTTGCTCGATCAACGTCGCCCGCTGCGCCGCGATATCGGCTTGTTCGGCAGCGACCGCTTCGGCCGGCGCGGCACCGAGCACGCCCAGTTGCACGGCCAGTTGCGCCTGCTGCGGCAACAGCGACGCCGACAGTCGATCAATGTCCAGAATGAACGTCTGCACCCGATCCTGCGGGCCTTCGAGCTGGTTGTAATTGTTGGCGGACGAGATTTGCTGCTTGAGGCCGTCGAGGCGCAGTTGCAGGGCTTGCAGATCGCTTTGCGAGACGCCGGGGAGCGGGGCGCCGACATCGGGCGTGCCGGGCAAGTCGGCGGCCGACACCATCGAGACACCCGGACAGAGCAGCGTCAGGGTGATGAACATCAATGACTTCAATGCATTACGCATGGGACTGGGCGATTCCGGTTGATCACACAAGCATTGAGGTTAGGTGATCGGGCGCCTGCTGCATCATTTTCTGCTGCTAATCCTGGCTTAATGCGTGTCCGGTGAGATCGCCGGGCAGCCGATTGTAGGCGCCCGTTTTCACGACTAGACTCCCGGCCATGAAACGCTATCTGCGGTTTTGTCTCGTTTTCCTGATCAGCCTGGCGCTTCCCCTCAGCGGGATGGCGGGCGTGCAGGCACCGACAGAACCGTGCCCGATGCAAACCATGGGCATGGCGATGATGGACGGCATGAACATGGATTGCTGCCAGGACATGAAGAGTCCTGCCGACCATGGTTCCCCCTGCAAACCCGGCCAGGAGTGCAAGACCGGCGGCTTGCTGCAAGTCGCGATCCTCAAGCCGCCCGTTACCGTTTTCAGCCCTGTCACGCATTCGTTCTTCAGTGACTCCCTGCCGCTAGCGGCCCCGTCCGGGGTCTGGCGACCGCCCCGCACCTGATTCCTGTCCCCCCCTCGAAGCTCATTCCGCCCAGGCGGAGTGATTTGGCTGTGCGCGTGTTTTACGCCGCGCGCAGTGGACGATCACAGGAATCGTAAACATGACATTCAAGTGCAATTGCACGGGTTGGCCTCTGGTGGCCGGCTTTGCGGCAAGCGTGCTCGCGTGGCCGGGTTTCGCCGCCGCGCTGACACTCGATCAAGCGCTGCGGCTGGCCGAAAACAATGCGCCGTCGCTGACCGCACAAGATCAGAAAATCCAGGCCGCCAGCAGCGCGGCCATTCCGGCGGGCGAGTTGCCCGATCCCAAGCTGGTGCTCGGTCTGCAGAACTACCCCGTGGGCGGCCCGGATCGCTGGAGCGTCGATCAGGACTTCATGACCATGCAGATGGTCGGTTACCGGCAGGAGATGCCCAACGCAGACAAACGCAAGGCGCGCATCGAAGTTGCCGACGCCGCTATTGAGCGCGCGGCGGCCGAGCGCAGGGTCGAGCGTTTGAAGGTGCGTCAGGCGACAGCGCTGGCGTGGATCAGCGGCTATTCGGTCGAGCGTAAGGAAGCGCTGTTCCGGGATCTCTTCAAGGAAAATCGCCTGCTGAGTGAGACCGTCCGGGCGCAGATCGCCGGTGGCCGCGCGCAACCTGCCGACGCAGTGACGCCGAAACAGGAAGCGGCCCGACTCGCCGAGCAACAGGACAACCTGACCCTCGAACGCACCCAGGCTCGAGCCGCGCTCAAACGCTGGATCGGCACCGCCGCCAACGACAAGCCCGAGGGCGGTTTGCCCGTGTGGCCGGTCGATGCCTCGACCTTCAATCATCAACTGCAACACCATCCCGAACTCGCTGCTTTCGCGCCCATGACCCGCGAAGCCCAGGCCAGGGTGCAAGAGGCGGTGTCCGAGAAAAAGTCCGACTGGAGCTGGGAGGTGGATTACCAGCACCGGGGGCGCGAGTTTGGCGACATGGTCAGCGTGCAGTTTTCCTGGGATCTGCCGCTGTTTCCCGAGACGCGGCAGAACCCGAAAATCGCCGCCAGACAGGCCGAGGTCAGCCAACTGCAAGCCGAGCGCGAGGCCCTGTCCCGCGAGCACACCGAACAACTGGAAAACCAGTTGGCCGATTACCAGCGCCTCGATCGGGCCGTACGCCGCACCGAAGAAAGCCTGGTGCCGCTGGCCAGAGAGAAAGTCGATCTGAGCCTGGCCAGTTATCGCGCCGGCCAGGGCGATTTGAACGCGGTGGTCAACGCCCGCCGCGAACTCATCGAGGCCCGCCTCAAACAGATCGACATGGAAGAACAACGCGCGCTGACCGCTGCGCGTCTGCATTTCGCTTATGGGGAGACCAGCCTGTGAACCGTAAACAATGGAACGGCGTGTGGCTGGCCGGCCTCGCGCTGGCGGTGGGCGTGGGTGGCGGTTACGGATTGGCCTATCAGCGAATGAACGGAGTAGCGGCTTCAGCCCCTGCGCCGAGCACTGAGCCCAAGGCCTTGTACTGGTATGACCCGATGTACCCGCAGCAGAAGTTCGACAAACCGGGCAAGTCACCCTTCATGGACATGCAACTGGTGCCCCGATACGCCAGCGGCGAGGAGGGCAGTGCGACCGTCAGCATTGATCCGGGGCTGAGTCAGAACCTCGGTCTGCGTGTGGCGCCGGTCAGTCGCGGCGCCTTCACCTCAAGCCTCGATGTGAGCGGTGTGCTGGGGTTCAACGAGCGCGATGTCGCGGTGATCCAGGCGCGCACCAATGGGTTTGTCGAGCGGGTTTACGCCCGTGCGCCGGGGGACGTGCTCACGGCTGGCACGGCGTTGGCAGACATTCTCGTGCCGGAATGGACGGCGGCCCAGAGCGAGTTTCTGGCGCTAAGGCGTAGCGGCGATGCCGACCTCATTGCGGCGGCGCGCCAGCGCTTGCGGCTGACCGGGATGCCAGCAAGCTTGATTGCTCAAGTGGAGCGCAGCGGCAAGGTGCAGTCCGAACTGACGGTTACCAGCCCTTTGGGCGGTGTGCTGCAAGCACTCGACGTGCGGGCGGGCATGACCGTGGCGAGCGGTGAAACCCTGGCGCGGGTCAACGGGCTGAACAGTGTCTGGCTCGCTGTGGCGGTGCCGGAATCGCAGACCGGTTCGGTTGCCGTGGGGCAGGCCGTCGAAGCACGCCTGCCGGCCTTTCCCGGCAGAGTATTCAACGGAACGGTCAGCGCGATTCTGCCGGACACCAACCCGGACAGCCGAACCCTGCGCGTCAGGGTTGAGCTGACCAATGCCGACGGCCGATTGCGGCCGGGGATGACGGCGCAAGTGCGGTTGAACCGATCGACCGGGCAAGACAGTTTGTCGGTGCCCAGCGAGGCAGTTATTCGCACCGGCAAGCGGGCATTGGTCATGCTCGTCGAAGACGCGGGGCACTATCGCCCTGTGGAGGTGCGCCTCGGTCAGGAAAGCGACGGCAGAACGGTGATCCTCGAGGGCCTGGCAGAAGGGCAGAGCGTCGTGACGTCCGGCCAGTTCCTGCTCGATTCGGAGGCCAGTCTCAAGGGCATCGTCGCCGAGCCGCTTGAATCGGGCGGGAACGTTTCGGGGAGCCAGCCATGATCGCCGCGCTGATTCGCTGGTCCGTCGCCAATCGTTTTCTGGTGCTGCTGGCGACGCTGTTCGTCACGGGTTGGGGCGTGTGGTCGGTGCAGAACACACCGATCGATGCGCTGCCGGATCTGTCCGATGTGCAAGTGATCATCCGCACGCCGTACCCCGGACAGGCGCCGCAGATTGTCGAGAATCAGGTGACCTATCCGCTGACCACCACCATGCTCTCGGTGCCGGGGGCGAAAACCGTACGCGGTTATTCGTTCTTCGGTGACAGCTTCGTTTACGTGCTGTTCGAAGACGGCACCGATCAATACTGGGCGCGCTCGCGAGTGCTGGAGTACCTGAGCCAGATCCAGAGTCGCCTGCCTGCCGGCGTCAAACCGGGATTGGGTCCGGATGCGACCGGCGTCGGCTGGATCTATCAGTACGCGCTGGTGGATCGTAGCGGCGGGCATGATCTGGCGCAGCTTCGGGCGTTACAGGACTGGTTCCTCAAGTTCGAGCTCAAGACCCTGCCCGACGTCGCCGAGGTCGCTACCGTTGGCGGCATGGTCAAGCAGTATCAGGTGCAGCCCGATCCGGTGCGGCTGGCCAGTTTGGGTATCACTCTGGCGCAGGTGCGCGAAGCCATCGGCAAGGCCAATCAGGAAACCGGTGGCGCGGTGCTGGAAATGGCCGAAACCGAATTCATCGTGCGCGCTTCCGGCTACCTGAAGACGCTTGATGATTTTCGGGCTATCCCGTTAAAGCTCGGTGCTGGCGGGGTGCCGGTAACTCTCGGCGATGTCGCAACGGTTCAGACCGGGCCGGACATGCGTCGGGGCATCACCGAGCTGGACGGCCAGGGCGAAACCGTCGGCGGCGTGGTAATCCTGCGCAGCGGCAAGAACGCCCGCGAGACCATCGCGGCGGTCAAGGCCAAACTCGATGACATGAAAAGCAGCCTGCCGTCCGGCGTCGAGATCGTCACCACCTACGATCGCAGCAAACTGATCGATCGCGCCGTGGAAAATCTCAGCCACAAACTGCTCGAAGAGTTCATCGTCGTCGCGCTGGTGTGCGGGATCTTCCTCTGGCATCTGCGCTCTTCGCTGGTGGCGATCATTTCGTTGCCGGTGGGCGTGCTGATCGCCTTCATCGTGATGCGTTATCAGGGCTTGAACGCCAACATCATGTCGTTGGGCGGGATCGCCATCGCCATTGGTGCGATGGTCGATGCGGCGGTGGTGATGATCGAGAACGCCCACAAGAAAATCGAAGCGTGGCACGCGGCCAATCCGGGGCAGGCGCTCAAGGGCGAGCGTCATTGGCAGGTGATGACCGATGCGGCGGCGGAGGTGGGGCCGGCGCTGTTTTTCTGTTTGCTGATCATCACGCTATCGTTCATTCCGGTGTTCACCTTGCAGGCCCAGGAAGGGCGGCTGTTCGGCCCGCTGGCGTTTACCAAGACTTACGCCATGGCAGCAGCAGCGGGACTTTCTGTGACGCTGGTACCGGTGCTGATGGGCTACTGGATTCGCGGGCGGATTCCGGATGAACGCCACAACCCGCTCAACCGCTGGCTGATCCGGATCTATCAGCCGGCGCTGGACGTGGTACTGCGCCGGCCGAAATTCACTTTGCTGGTGGCGCTGTTGGTGTTTGTCAGCGCTGCCTGGCCGATTTCGCGGCTCGGTGGCGAATTCCTCCCGCCGCTGGACGAGGGCGATCTGCTGTACATGCCTTCGGCCCTGCCGGGTTTGTCGGCGCAAAAAGCCGCGCAACTGTTGCAGCAGACCGATCGGCTGATCAAGTCAGTGCCCGAGGTCGAGCATGTATTCGGCAAGGCTGGTCGTGCGGAAACCGCTACCGACCCGGCACCGCTGGAGATGTTCGAGACCACTATCCAATTCAAGCCCCACGATCAATGGCGTCCGGGCATGACCCCGGAAAAACTCGTGGAAGAAATGGATCGCGTGGTGCGAGTGCCGGGCCTGACCAACATCTGGATTCCACCTATCCGCAATCGCATCGACATGCTCGCCACCGGGATCAAAAGTCCCATCGGCGTGAAAGTCGCCGGCAACGATCTGGCCCAGATCGACGCCGCGACCCAGGCCGTCGAGCGGGTGGCCAAAGGTGTGCCCGGCGTCAGTTCGGCACTGGCCGAGCGCCTGACCGGTGGCCGCTACATCGACGTGGATATCGACCGCAACGCCGCCGGCCGCTACGGGCTGAACATCAGCGATGTGCAATCCATCGTCTCCGGTGCCATTGGCGGGGAAAACATCGGGGAAACCATCGAAGGGCTGGCGCGGTTTCCGATCAACATCCGTTATCCACGAGAGTGGCGTGATTCGCCCGGCGCCCTGGAGCAATTGCCGATCTACACGCCTTCCGGCAGCCAGATCACCCTCGGCATGCTGGCGAAGATCAAGGTCACGGACGGCCCACCGATGCTCAAGAGCGAGAATGCCCGGCCGTCCGGTTGGGTGTACATCGACGTGCGCGGGCGAGACATCGCTTCGGTGGTGGCCGATCTGCGTCGCGCCGTCAATGAACAGGTGAAATTGCAGCCCGGTATGAGCCTGAGCTATTCGGGGCAGTTCGAGTTTCTGGAACGGGCCAATGCGCGGCTGAAACTGGTAGTGCCTGCCACGCTGCTGATCATCTTCGTGCTGCTCTACCTGACGTTTGCTCGCTTCGATGAGGCGCTACTGATCATGGCCACGTTGCCGTTCGCATTGAGCGGCGGTGCGTGGTTCCTGTATTTGCTGGGCTACAACTTGTCGGTCGCGACCGGTGTGGGCTTCATTGCACTGGCCGGGGTTTCGGCCGAGTTCGGCGTGATCATGCTGCTTTACCTGAAGAACGCCTGGGCCGAGCGCGAAGAAATCGGTGATCACTCCGAACGCGGGCTGGTCGCGGCGATTCGCGAAGGCGCTGTGCAACGCGTGCGCCCCAAGGCGATGACCGTGGCCGTGATCATCGCCGGCCTGTTGCCGATCCTGCTGGGCAGCGGCACCGGCAGCGAAGTCATGAGCCGCATCGCCGCGCCCATGGTCGGCGGCATGGTCACGGCGCCGCTGTTGTCCCTGTTTGTCATACCGGCGGCGTATCGCCTGATGCGCCGTCGACGGTTGCCCGCTGAAAACAAGTCACCTCAAAGCGACGATGCTTCCATCCAGCCGTAACCCGGCGACGAAAAAAAACCGGTGCGAACGTTCGCACCGGTTTTTTATTGTGAGGTCTGGTCATCAGATCGACCGCTGATTGACCCGCTGCATCAATTCCTCCGCCGATTCCTTGCGCTCGGAATAGCGATCCACCAGGTCCGGGCGGTCACGCAGCAACAGCGTGAATTTCACCAACTCTTCCATCACGTCCACCACCCGGTCGTACAGCGCCGAGGGTTTCATGCGGTTGTCTTCGTCGAATTCCAGATAGGCCTTGGGCACCGACGACTGATTGGGGATGGTGAACATGCGCATCCAGCGGCCCAGCACGCGCAGTTGATTGACCACGTTGAACGACTGCGAGCCGCCGCAGACCTGCATCACCGCCAGGGTCTTGCCCTGGGTCGGACGCACCGCGCCGAGGGCCAGCGGCACCCAGTCGATCTGCGCCTTGAACACCGCCGACATGGCGCCGTGGCGTTCCGGCGAGCACCAGACCTGGCCTTCGGACCATTGCATCAGCTCGAGCAGTTCCTGGACTTTCGGGTGATCGCCCGGCGCATCGTCCGGCAGCGGCAGGCCCGAAGGATTGAAGATTCGCGTCTCGGCACCGAAGTGCTCCAGCAGGCGGGCGGCTTCTTCGACGAGCAAGCGGCTGAAGGAGCGCGGGCGGGTCGAGCCGTACAGCAACAGGATGCGCGGCTTGTGGGCGCCTTCGTCACGCGTGGTTGTTTGAACCAGTGAAGGATCGAGGTTGGGCAAGTTGGTCATGTTAGCTCCGGTTACAGCGTGCTGATGCGGTCGAGCTCGCGCTTGAGGGCATCACGGTCAAGTTCGGCGAAGGGCAGGGCGAGGAAGGCCCGGCAGCGGGTTTCGATTTGGGCGAGGGTGGCGCGGAAGGCGGCATCAATGGTGCGTTCATCGCCGACCACATCCGACGGATCTTCCAGCCCCCAATGGGCTTTCAGGGCCGGGCCGAAATACACCGGGCAAGCTTCACCGGCGGCCTTGTCGCACACGGTGATGACGATGTCCGGCGGGTTGTCCTCGAAGGCCTCGTTGCCCTTGCTGCTCAACCCGGCGATGGAAATGCCGGCCGCCTGCAACGTGGTCAGGCTGCGCGGCAGCACCTGGCCCTTGGGGAAACTGCCGGCACTGACTGCTTCGAAACCGGCCGGCGCCAGATGGTTGAACATCGCCTCCGAGAGAATGCTGCGGCAGCTGTTGGCGGTGCACATGAATAGAACGCGCATGATGATTCCTCTTTCCAGACAGGCGTTAAACGCTCAGGCGCAGGGCCAGGGCAGACAAGGTGATGAACAGAATCGGCAGGGTCAGCACCACGCCGGTCTTGAAGTAATAACCCCAGGTGATGCGGATCCCTTTGCGCTCCAGCACGTGCAGCCAGAGCAGCGTCGCCAGACTGCCGATGGGGGTGATTTTCGGGCCCAGGTCCGAGCCGATGACATTGGCGTAGATCATCGCCTCGCGTATCACGCCGACGGCATCACTGGCCTGGATCGACAACGCGCCCACCAACACCGTCGGCATGTTGTTCATCGCGGACGACAGCAGGGCGGTCAGAAATCCCGTACCCAGCGCCGCGCCCCAGAGCCCGGTACCAGCCAGATAATTCAGTGTCGTCGCCAGATAATCCGTCAGCCCGGCGTTCTTCAGCCCGTACACCACCAGGTACATGCCGAGCGAGAAAATCACGATCTGCCAAGGGGCTTCGCGCAGCACGCGCCGGGTCGAAATCACATGACCCCGCGCCGCCACCGCGAACAGCAGCGCCGCGCAGACTGCGGCAATCGCACTGATGGGAATGCCCAGCGGTTCCAGGGCGAACAGACCGATCAGGAGCAGCCCCAACACGATCCAGCCGACCCGGAAAGTCAGCCCGTCGCGGATGGCCAGTCGCGGATCCTGCAAGTCATCCAGTGAGTAATGTGTGGGTATGTCACGCCGGAAGAACCAGTACAGCACCCCCAGAGTGGAGGCCACGGCAACCGCGTTGACCGGCACCATCACCGAGGCATATTCGCTGAAGCCAAGGCCGAAATAATCGGCGGAAACGATGTTGACCAGGTTGGACACCACCAGCGGCAGGCTCGCGGTATCGGCGATGAAACCGGCCGCCATGACGAACGCCAAAGTGGAAGCCGCCGAGAAGCGCAGGGCGAGCAGTATCGAAATCACAATCGGCGTCAGGATCAGCGCCGCGCCATCGTTGGCAAACAGCGCAGAAACGGCCGCGCCCAACAACACCGTAAAGGCGAACAGACGCCGGCCATCGCCCTTTGCCCAACGGGCGACGTGCAACGCGGCCCACTGGAAAAAACCGGCTTCGTCGAGCAACAGGCTAATGATAATGACGGCAATGAACGTCGCGGTCGCGTTCCAGACAATGCCCCACACCGTGGGAATATCGCCCAGGGTCACAACCCCGCTGAGCAGCGCCAGCACCGCGCCGAGCGTCGCACTCCAGCCGACACCCAGCCCCTTCGGCTGCCAGATGACCAGCACAATCGTGAATAGAAAAATGGCAAAAGCAAAAAACATGGGAATCCCGAAAGCCTGAGGCTTAGCAGCAAGCGGAGGTGTTGAGCGGGCGATCGCCCATGGCCGCCAGCCGCGCGCTGTTTTCTTCCAGCCAGGCGGTGTTGGCGGCGAGCGTGGTTTCGAGCAGCGTGCGAATCCATGCGGGCAAATCAGGGTTGAGCCGGTAATAAACCCACTGGCCCTGACGACGATCCAGCAGCAGACCGCAGGTGCGCAGCTGCGCGAGATGGCGGGAGATTTTCGGCTGACTGTCGTCCAGCGCGCAGACCAGTTCGCAGACACACAGCTCACCCTCACGGGTGATCAGCAGCGTGGCCCGGGCGCGGGTTTCGTCGGCGAGGCATTTGAAAACGGAGGCGGGGTTGAGCATGACGATGCCTTGAGTACATATGGTTGTCCGAATATACGGATATCCATATGTGTTGGGCAAGCCTTGAGTTTGTTGAAGTGGCAGCTCTCGACCGAAGGTGTGTTTAGCGCAGGCGCCTCAACGCTTGCTGAACGCCAACCGCGCAGCAAATAACACGAAAATCATCCCGGTGGTGCGATCCATCCAGCGAACCACCTTCTCGCGCCGAAGGAAACCGGACAGCGGCTGCGTCGCGCCAATCAACACCAGCGACCAGATCAGCCCGAGCACCACATGAATGCTCACCAGCCCGAACGTCCACGGCACCAGCGGCTGACCTTGCGGAATGAACTGCGGCAGAAACGACACGTAGAAAATCCCGATCTTCGGATTGAGCACATTCCCCAGCATGCCCTTGAAAAACCAATTCGCACCCGGCTTGCCGTCGGCCTCGGCAGGTGCCAGCGAACGGCGAGGGCGCAGCAGCATGTTCAACCCCAGCCACGCCAGATACGCTGCGCCGCAATACTTCAACAGGTTGTAGGCCAGCTCCGACACCGCAATCAACGCCCCCAACCCAAACGCCACCGCCGCGCCCCACAACAGACAACCGGCGTTGATCCCCAACGCCGCACGCAAGGCCTGCTGCTTGCCCTCGACGGTGGCCGTGCGCAGCACCAGCGCGGTGTCGAGACCGGGCGTCAGGGTCAGCAGCGTGGCGGCGAGGGTGAAGGCGAGGAGGTTGTCGGCGATGGACATGGCGCGTGGGTTCCCTGTTCTGGATGGGGGGACGGTAGCGGTTTCAGGCGGGGGGATCCAGCAGGGAAATCAGGCGCGGTTCGATGCGCTCTGGTTGTATCTCGAGGATCGCCAGCGTGACCGGCAACTTGAAACGCCGAGGGCCGGCGCTGCCGGGGTTTACGTAGAGACGGTCACCGCGCCATTCGATGCGGGGTTTGTGGGAATGGCCGGTGATGATGAGCTTGATGCCCGGATCGAGATCCGCGGGGACGTCGGCGATGTCGTGGACGAGGAGTGCTGGCCAGCCATTTAGGGTGAAGGTCAGGAGGTCGGGGAGGTTTTCGGCCCACGGGCTGTTGAGATCGTTGTTGCCGCGCACGGCGTGAACGGGGGCGATTTTTGCCAGTTGGGTGAGGATGTCCGGGTTGCCGATGTCGCCGGCGTGGATGATCTGGTCACAGCCCTGGAGCGCGGCAAGGGCTTCGGGGCGGAGAAGGTTGTGGGTGTCGGAGATCAGGGCGGTTTTCATGGGGGGCTCTCCGTTGGTGGTTCGGGTGGGAGTGGCTGGTTTCGGCCAGTAGCGGTCTCTTGTCGATGTCCGCATCGATCCGATAGTAGCTGCTCGCGTATGGACGCTTTCGGCCGAAAGCGTCTTTCCACAAGGCCGAGCATTCAGCCGGGGTTATAGCCACCTTGCCTAACGAGTGGTGGTCACTGGATCACTCACTCGCAATTTCTGCGAAAAAAAGAGCGTTACTGCATCCAATCCGAACGCCGCCGCGTATACCAAGCACGGACAGAATCTCCTGGCCGATCTTCCTCACAAAGGATCATCACGATGAAACGCATTTCGATCAAAACGCAATTGATTGCGGGCCTTCTGACCTTGGTGGCAGGTAGCGGATTAGTGTTCAACGCTGCGCATGCTGCATCGATGAGTCACGACAGCGTCATGGTCGGCGGTCAAAGCATGTTGCCGAACAAGGACATCGTCGACAACGCAGTGAACTCGGCCGATCACACCACCCTGGTCGCCGCTGTGAAAGCTGCCGGTCTTGTCGACACCCTCAAGGGAAAAGGACCCTTTACTGTGTTTGCACCAGTCAATTCGGCCTTTACTGCTCTGCCCGCAGGAACCGTCGATACGTTGCTAAAACCGGAAAACAAGGCAACCCTCACCAAGATCCTTACTTACCACGTCGTGAGCGGCAAACTGGACATGGCCACTCTTGCCGAAAAGATCAAGGCCGGAGGTGGCAAGACCGAACTGACCACCGTCTCGGGCGGAAAACTGTGGGCAATGATGAATGGTCCGCACAACATCACCATCAAAGATGAGAAGGGCGACGTCGCCGACATCAGTACTTATGACGTATACCAGTCGAACGGTGTGATACAGGTCATCGACAAAGTCCTGATGCCGAAAAGTTGACCGGCGTCGCCGGTCGATTTCAGCATGACCGGCGAGTCCTCCGAGGAGCCCACCCGTGAATGGAACAACCGCGCGCTGTGGGCTAACCTCTGGCTGCAATCGACTTGTAGAACCTCACGATCCATTCGTTTGGAGAAAGGCTATTCCCATCGCCGACACTGACCAACTCAAAAACCTTCTAGCCCAGTGTTCCTTGGGTGACCGACGCGCTTTTGAAGCGCTGTATCGTAGCGTGAGTCCGCGTCTGCATGGCGTGGCGCTGCGGTTCATGGGGCGCCCAGATCTGGCTGAGGAGGTGCTACAGGAAAGTTTTGTGCGTATCTGGAACAATGCTTCACGCTACCAATCGCAACTGTCGGCGCCGATGACCTGGATGATCAATATCACGCGAAATCAGGCCATCGACCAATTGCGAAAGCGTCGCGAACGTCCCCTGAGTGACCTCGACGCGCAGATGCTGGTAGACGACAGCCCCTCGGTACATGAACAGTTGAACAGCTCCCGTGAGACCACTTCATTGAATCGGTGCCTAGATGAGCTCGAAGGGATGCAACGTCAGTCAATCACCATTGCTTATTTTGAAGGGCTTTCCTGTTCAGAACTGGCGGAGCACCTGTCGGCACCGCTCGGGTCGGTAAAGTCTTGGATCCGCCGAGGGATGGAGCGTTTGCGCAGGTGCCTTGAGTCATGAACTACCAAACTCCAAGTCTTCGTCGCGCACTTGCCGCAGATTATGCCATTGGGTTGATGCCACCAGCCGCACGCCGGCGCTTTGAGCAGCTTTTACTGGAGGACTCGGAACTTCGCGCAGAACTTTCGCAATGGCGGGAAAGCCTTGCGAGCCTTACCCAGTCTCTGCCTGAATCACCTGTACCGGATCGTGTATGGCGCGGAATTACGGCGCGTATAGATCCGCAAACAATGCAGTTGCCTGTAAAGCGACCATTCTGGAGCTGGCTCTGGGTGACGATTGCAACATGTTCACTGGTAGCAGCGGTAACGCTGAGCGTTATCTATAACCGTGACGAAGTTCGCTACAGTGCAACGTTGCGTAGTGCCGACGCACAGTCGTGGATGAGCATTGAAGCGCACGAGAATTATCTAAAAATCAAAACGCTGGCTTTGGTGAAGATAGAAAAGAATCGTAGCTTGGAAATGTGGGTTATTCCTTCAGATGGAAAGCCTGTTTCGCTTGGGGTGATTCCCCCAGGCGGAGACGGGGAGATCAAGTTGGGCGGTGCGCAGAAAGCGTTTATTGGTGAGTCAATCACGTTGGCCATCAGTCTTGAACCCGAGGGTGGATCGCCAACAGGACAGCCGACTGGTCCTGTGCTGTATCAGGGCGTGCTTTCGGCTCTATGACTCAGGGCAGCAAACCGTTAATTTTCGTGAGTAAACGGCTCACTGATCGGTCGCCCAGAATTCTGCTTCAACGCAACGCGCTCATGAACATAAACGGCAGCTTTTGGCCGGTAGCGGTCGCTTGTGAACGTCCGCTTCTGGCCGAAAGCTGCCATTCATCGTGGCAGCTTCGGCCAACGCTGATTCCCTCTACCGTTGCGGTTTATCCGCCTGTAAAGGACAAACGTTTAGCTCTTCACCTCAACATGATCCAACGCCTGATTCACCGCCAACTCACTCAACATCACCAACTGCGCAATCCCGATCGCGGTCTTGCGATGGGCGGGCTCCAGCGTGGCCGCGAAGTTGTTGAGCATTTCGTTCGCCGATCCCAGTGATTCGCTGGCGTTGGCCAGCAGGGATTCAGTGTCATACGCCGGGTTGGCCAAGTACATGGGGTCGTGCTTGTGGTGGCTGCCCATGACCCGTTGTTGCGGGGTGAGGTAGTGATCGAGGGCGCGTTCGGCGGCTTCATTGAGGGTTCGGGAGTCGGGGAATTTGTAGGGGGAGACTGGATCGGTTTCCGGGGGATTCGGTGTTGGTTTGATCATGGTGATACTCCTAATTATTGAAAAGGAGCCTTCACCCTCGCTACCAAACGAAGGGTGGCGGCCAATACGCGGGTTGGTAGACCGGTAACTAGGAACCCGGCGCACTCGAAAGTGCCCTGCGCATGGCCACCATCGAGTACAGACCTGAAGAGGCCTGCGAATGGCGCGCTATGCGACTAGTTAACTCGGGCTACCAAACCCGATCACTGTTTTCAGTGACCCGGAAACGATAGAACCCGCGTCCCAGACGCACAAGCCGGCGGATTCTGGCGTAGTCGTAGGCAATGACGCAAGGCGTTGTAGCCTTGAGGAAGTAACGCTGAGTGTCTTTAAACAGCAGGGCCGAAACCCTTAAACAACCTTCGATGGCTCCTTCGATAACCGTCGTATTGGATCTTTCCCTGGCGCTCTGCTGCCCCGGACTGGCTCCACCCCCAAGCCACTTGGAAAGGAGACCACCATCCTGCACGATTTCAACTGGCAACCACTGAGCAGGCTCACTTCCGCTATTTGCAAGAACCTCAACCCACACTCATGCAGAGTGCATGCCTATATTTGGCCATCACTCTGCACAACTCTTTGATTTTTCTAAGACCTTTTGAAGGGGGGCGCTGGCACACAATATGCGAGGTCTGTCTGGAATACCGTGAGAGTTGCCGACCACGTTCGGCAAAAAAAATAATCCGTGATAGAGGCCTCAAATGAACGCCATCGACCTTTTGAAAACTGACCACGAAAAAGTAAAAGGCATCCTGAACCAACTCAGCGAATCGACCGATCGGGCATTAAAAAAACGTGCGGATTTGTTGGACAAGCTGGAGCTGGAAATCACCATTCATACTCAGCTTGAAGAGCAGATTCTGTATCCGGCTTTCAAGGAAGCAGGCGGTAAAGAGCAGGATGAGATGTACTACGAGGCAAAAGAAGAACACCGCACGGTCGATTCTTTGGTATTGCCTGATCTGAAATCTACCGATCCTTCCAAGCCGGAGTTCGCAGGCCGCGTAAAGGTCGTCAAGGAGCTTCTGGAACACCATATCGAAGAAGAGGAAACCGAGATGTTTCCTCAGGCCAGAAAGCTGCTGGGCAAGGCAAAGCTCGAGGAGCTGGGCAAGGAAATGGAAGTTATGAAGGCTTCACTCAAGAAAAGCCTCGGCGGGGCGAATATGGCAGCCTGAGCAAATAGACGGATCTGCTGCGTAATCACAAGCCCGGCTCAATGCCGGGCTTCTCGATTTCAGCCCCTGCGCGAGGGGAGGCCATTGTGATCAGGCCACCTGGATGAACACGCCCCAAAAGCCGAGCAGCACCCAGAATGACGCGAAAATCCACGGCGTGCGCACTGAAAACAGCAGTGCCTTGCGATAGCCTTTGTGCGTTGACTCGCGCTCACAGAACAGAGGGGATTCGTCATAAGCCATACCCATCACGGGCTCGCTGCGTAACAGTTCACTCTGTTTGTAGTACCAGTGGTCGATGATGTCGTAAGCGGCGCGGATGCCCGGCCACGCGTTGAGTGAACTCAACACGCCCAATAGCGCGAGGAAGGGAGGCACGACGAGAGTGAACATTTTGCCCCACTCGGGATTGAGATTGCCCATGCTGGAGGCGAAAGCAATGACCAGGAATGACTGGGCGGCGAGATAGGCGTCCGTACGGTTGGCCAGGATGCTGGTCTCGTACTGGATTTCCCGACGATAGAAATCCAGTCGTTCTTTCGGCGAGCCAAACATCTTGGCGTTATGTTCTGTAAGTTCGCTGTCGCTGGTATGACTCGTCAGTATTCTTGGCACGAAGAAACGTCCTGGTATTCGAATCCGGAGAACATTCGGAGACGTCGGTCAGCGAAAGGTTCACCTTGTGCGATGAACAGTAAGCGAGCGCAAGGGAGAGGACTGGACGGGTACATCGGCGAGGCATTATGAGGTGCGCTCATCAGTCCTGCAGAACCGTTGAGCGCGAAGTGATTTCAGTTGCCTGCGAGGTTTTCTCGAACCCACTGTTCGGCGCTGGTGACCTGAATGGATTGCTGTTCGTTGAACGTGCCAGCTTTCGGCCAGGCCACGCCTCTGCCTTGTGCAAACACGGCGCGATACTTTTTGATGTGGTGGGTGGGATCTTTTTCGAGTTCCTGGATCAGGTGCTCGACAGTCCAGACGTTGCGTTTGAACGGACGTTCCAGCACCCGTTCAAGGATGCTCGCCACTTGTCCGTAGGTCACGGTGTCGCCGGAAAGGTAGACGATCTGATTGCGAAAACGAGGTTCAAAGAAGACGATTTCGGCGGTCAGCCTGCCGATGTCTTGCGGTGTCGTGAGCGTCACGCTGTTGTCGAGACTGCCCAATGCGTTCACGGCGTCGTTGTCGAAGTCCACGACCTCAAACACCGGCTCGAACAGGAAACTGGTGAACATGCCCGTCGAGATGATGACCCACTCGGTTTTATCCTGGGCGCGAAGCAACTCGCGCACATCGAGCTGAGCATCAAACAGATCCTGCGGACTGCCTCGCCCGATCACCTCGAAATCCACACCAAACTGCCATGGAAAGTAGCGCTTCACACCGGCCTTGAGCGCTGCGGTGGCAAGCTTCATCGGCGTTTCCCGACCCGCGACCATGCCTGCACAGCCGATGACGGTATCGAATCGTGCGAAAACTTCAGCCAGTTGATCGATCGAATCGCTCACCAGATCGGCGGCGACCATTTGAATACCCAGACTCCGCAGCTCATCGATTTCTGCCTTTTTCTCGGGCACCTGAGTACCGATGGTTGAGGCTCTGAGAAGGACACTGATTGTGGAACCGGGTGCGCGTTTTGCGACCTGTGCGAGATTGCGCAAAACCGGCAGGCCGAGTTCGCCGGCACCGAGTACGAGAATCGATTGGGGGGAAAGCTGTATGACTTCGGTCATGATGTCTCCTGAAACCTGCTGTCTGTAAGATGGGCAAATACTTGCACCATTCGACAGCGCCAGTAAGAAGGCACACGTGTGATACCGGGAGGAGAAATGACCGACCAAGAGACTCTTGGCCAGGCAGAGAGGATCTGCCAGACGCTCAGAGACGATGATGACGGCGTCCGGCGAGAAGTCCTCACGCATGCCGGCAGTCGCTGGTCGTTGGGCATCCTGCATGCCCTGGGTGTGTACGGCACGATGCGCCATGCCGAGATCAAGCGACAGATGAGGGGCGTGACTCAGCGCATGTTGACCAAGACGCTGCGCTCACTGGAGCGTGATGGTCTTCTGATTCGACGGGAGTTCGGTGAAGTTCCGCCACGTGTCGAATACGAACTGACGCCACTGGGCATGGGGCTTTTGGTCCGCATGTCGCCTGTGTGGACTTGGGTGGTCGAAAACGTCGATGACATTCGCAAGGCACGCCGTGCTTTCGACAGTCAGGTTGAGCAAAAGCCTTCGTGGCAAGTCCCTACGCCCATGGCGGTCGATTCAGAGGTGCCTTAGGACGCTATTGTCCTGCCTGACGACGACTCACCGCGAGCATAACCTCACAACTCGATCGCCCAGGTCTGACTCACCAGCTCTTTGCCGAAGCTGTGAATCGGCTCTTCCTCGACCAACTCAAACCCCGCCCGTTGATACAACCGGCGGGCATCCACCAGATTGCTGGTGGTCCACAGAATCATCTTTTTGTAGCCGACATCCCGGGCAAAACGCAGGCATTCCTCGACCAGTCGATTGCCGATCCCCAGGCCCCGCGCGCTGGCGTCCACGTAGAGCATGCGCAGTTTCGCGGTGGTTTCGTCGTGGCGAATGACGAACACCGAACCCACCACCTTGCCGTCCTTTTCCGCGATCCAGCAGCGCTCGCCGCTGGGGTCGAATTCGCGCAGGTACTTGGCGACAACCTCTGCCACCAGGGCTTCGAACTCTGAATTCCAGCCGTATTCACGGCTGTAGATTGCGGTCTGTTGATGCACCACCAGGCCCATGTCACCGGGCTGCGGATTGCGCAACAGATAGGTCGTCGACTGGCCGCCCTCGAGTAGCGTCTGTATTTGCTTCATCGAGGCGATCAGTTGCAGTTGCTGCGGTTCGGACAGGCGTTCGAGCAGGGTGATGACTTCTTGTCGCGAGGCCTGTTCCAGCGGGGCGAGGATCTCGCGGCCCAGGTCGGTAATGTGCAACTGACTGGCGCGGGCGTCGGTGGCGGAGGGGACTTTCTGGATCAGGCCTTTTTTGTCGAAACCGCTGATGAGGCGACTCATGTAGCCCGCGTCGAGGCCCAGCATCTGGCGCAAATCGGTGCTGGTCAGATCGCCCTGGGACGCGAGTTCGTAGAGGATGCGCAGCTCGGTCAGCGAGTAGTCGCTTTGCAGCAAGTGTTCCTGCAACACGCCGATCTGATGGGTGTAGAAGCGGTTGAACTGCCGGACGCTGTCGGCGCGGTCGGTGATCGTAGACATGGCGTGATGCTCATATGTTTGCCTAAGGCAACTATATAGTTGCCTTAGGCAAGCAAGTCAAATGAATGATTTCACGATCCCGAACGCAAAGTCCCCCGGATCGAACCGCTCAGTCGTGTCCATTTGTATGTTTCTGAGTCTCACCGTTTCCAGATGCGTTGAGTAGAGCGCTTCGGAAAACCAGGTGATCAACAGGGAGCGCCGGCGTGCACCGCTGGAGTTCAGGCTGCCGGCGTGGATCAGGTCGGCATCGAAGATCAGGATGTCGCCCGCGCTGCCCGTCAGTTGCACGGATCGGGACTCGTCAGTGAAATCGAGCGCAAGTTCGCCCGGTGCAGGACGGTGGCTGCCGGGGACGATGCGGGTTGCACCGTTTTCCGGGCCGTAGTCGTCGAGATACACCAGCGCGTTGACAGTGTCGCCGGTGCGTTGGGCCGACAAGTCGCGGTGCAGTTGTTGGTGGCCGCCACCGGCAAGCGGTTCACGGCCCTCGACCTGAGAGAGGAAGAAGCGTTCGCCGATCAACTCGCCCACCACCGCCAGCAAGTGTGGCAATCGGCACACGGCTTGAACGGTCGGGTCAGTGTCCAGTTGTGAATGGCGCCAATCGATGCCGCGGGGCACGGGCCATTCGTTTGAGGGTTTGATACCGGTATCGAAAGCGAGGCGAAGGGCGGGCAGCCACGTGTTCGGAACCGCTCCAAAGAGCAGTGTGTAGCCTTTGCTATGGAGTAGTTCGCGGCTCGTCATGGCTTCATCAGTCTCCCTTTTTACAATCAGGGCGAGTATTGCCGATCGTGATCAAGCCAACGCGAACCTCGGTATCGCTGCCGTAACCCCAAGACAATCGGTTCCCGTAACTCACCAGATCATAGATTTCGCTTTCGCCAAGTAGCTGATCATCGCGATTGTCGTACAAACGGAAAAACGCGGGAGATTCCCAGCGGACGAACCATTGAGTTTCGAAGGGGGCGTCTGGAGGCGCCTGCGGGTGAAGGAAGTTGGGCAGTAACCAGAAAGGTCTGAAAGTTTGCACCCTGAAGCAGCTATCGGGGCTGATATGAGCTGCGTAGTCAGGCTTCGCCAACGCTTTCTCCCACCACTCGGAAGCACCCCATAGCCCAACACAAAACACTAGCCCGGCCAGGAAGATTTTCATCCGTCGAGAAAAGGCCGAAGGCCGACTATTTGAGTGCGTAGGCATAGGCATCCATTGCCGTCCCGTCATCCAGCGTCACCTTGGTCAAAACCCGCTGATACTCAGCCCCTTCAAACTCATCCAGCGCCGCCCAGTGCAGGTGGAAATTTTCGGAGGCGAAGACGAAACCTTCGATGACATCACCATCCTCGGCAATCATCAGCCCGGGAAAACCCATCGCCGCGCCCCATCCGGCCTGCGACAAACGCCCCTTCAGCGAAGCGGCCTCCCACGTGCCGCCGATGTTCAGCATCACATGCTCATTTGGCCGGCCAGGGCCCAGGGTTCCATAAACGAAGAGACGTTCCACGATTGCTCCTGCCAGTCAAAAAGGGGAGGGATCCTGACGGATGAACGATACGCAGGCAAGACCGCGATCAGTTCTGCGCCGACCGGCTCAGAAACCCATCAATTAACGCAACCACCTGTTGCTGGATCACCTCACGCGAACGCACGCCGCCGTCCGCGCAAATGATGCCGTCGCCTGGCGAATCCTCTTCGAGCAGCGCCACGGCGCCGGGCTTGCACAACGACATGAAGCTGAAATGGCTGGCGTCGCTGATCTCGACATACTGCGAGGTAGCCGAAGGCAGTCGCGTGGCGAGATTCGCCGATTCCAGTTGGGCGGGAAGTTCTTCGGACGGCACGCCCGCGCCGATCACCAATGTCGGAATTGGCAGCGCGGCGAGGCTGGCGTCGGTCATCCCGCGTGACAGGCCCAGATCCAGTGACACGATGGCGCTGACGCGTTTGTCGCTCAAGTCTGCGCTGATCCGGCTCTTCGCTTGCGGTGTATCGGCGACGTTAATTGTTTTGTAGACCGAGCAACTGGCGAGTTTTTGATGGGCCGCGCAGTCCTCGGCAAAACGCTCGGGGTCGAAGCGTGTGCCGGCGATTTCCAGAGCGGTCCAGCCGCCGAGCGAGTGGCCGGCGACTGCAATTCGCTCCTTCGAGACTGCGCCAAATTGCTCCGGTTGAGCCGTGACCGCATCGATGACACGGCTGATGTCGGCAGGTCGTTGCCACAACTGTGCAGCGGCTTTCGGGCTACGGTCATGAGTCGTGGTGCCGGGGTGATTGACTGCCGCGACGATGTAACCCTGACGGGCCAGCGCACTGGCGAGCCACGCCTGATTGCTCCAGTTGCCCCTGAAACCGTGGGACAGCACCAGCAGTGGATGATCACCAGTCGTCGGCGGCGCCTCACGCACCGCCGAATTCCCGACGAACACCGCGTCGTCGGCAATCAATTGCGCGGGAGCGGTGGTCTTGGCGGGATACCAGACGACCATGTCCAGCGGGCGGTCGCTGCGCGCGTCCGTCAGCGTGGCGGAGCGGAAACCGATGGGGTTTTCGTCAGCGTTTACGCTGGCTGAAAGGCAGATCAGTAGCAGAATACGGAAAGTCTTTTTCATTGTTTTTATCTTCCTTGATCAAATCGGACAAACGGGACGTTCGCCCGGACGTTCTACCAGTCTTATAGCTCTCTCTCCATGCCTTTAAAAAAAACTGACTAGAATCCAAACACACACATTCATTCAAGGAACGACCCATGTCCGGTTTACGCACGTTGATTGCGACCACGACCTGTATTGCGCTGTTGAGCACTTCGGTGTCAGCGCTGGCCGATCCTGGCAATGGAAAGGGGCAGGGCAAGGGCAACCCGCATAACAGCCAGGATCATGGCAATCAGGGGAAAAAAGGCGGGGGCGGTTATCAGGGGCACGGCCCGAGTATCGATCGCGGCGGGGTGATCGGGATCGTGGACGGCTATCGTGGCTACTGGACCCCGGGCCCGGCCTTGCCTCCCGGCATTCAGAAGAACCTGACGCGGGGTAAACCGCTGCCGCCCGGTATTGCGAAGAAGCTCGATGGTCGACTGGTCGGCAGACTGCCGCACTACGACGGCTACGAATGGCAGCAGGTCGGCACCGATCTGATCCTGGTCGCGCTGGCCACAGGGCTGATTTATGAAGTGCTCAATGGCGCCTTCGATTGAGTCATCCGCGCAGCGGGCAACTCGATGAACTGATCATTTGAAGGCGCTGCGCAGTTCCTCAATCACCTCTTCAACAGAGCGCCCCTGAATCGCTGGCGGTGTGGGGTTTTCGGCAAATTCTCGCCAAACGAACAGCGTCAGTTCTGCGCCATCGGTCGATGGCAAGGGATTCTCGGCGTAGGCAAAAGATTCGAGCAAGCGATAGCGGGAGTCTTTCCAGAACAAGTCTTCGACCCAGTCATAGACCGGCATGAAATGGAAGTGGAGGGGAAGACCGGGTTCATGACCGAAGCGGCCGATATAAAGGCGCTTGGGCTTCAGATGTTGCTCGATGATTTGCTGAGTTCTTGCGAGCAGCCCTCCGTCCGACGGTGAGTTGACCGTTCGCGTTCCCCTGTCGCAGCATGCATTCACTCAAAACGCCTTACCCGGAGAACCTATGCACACGCCTGTAGATCTTGATGAATTGTTAGCGCTTGTCAGAGATGAGCAGTCGTTCATTCGATTTGTCGAGGCGCTGGGGGCTGATTTTGCCAGTGAACGTTTGTTGGAACATAACGCTCCCTCGTCAATAGATCGATCAGATAGCCAGGAATGGGAAAACGGAACGGTTAATGCGTTTCTCGATGCGGCAGCTGCATGGGCGCATGCCAGCAACCGATCTCCTTTGGACGATAATGCCCAATCGAATGTATGGCAGCGCTGTGCAGCGATTCTGTTCGCTGGAAAGTTTTATGAGTGACAGTTGGGCTGGTTTGCAGCCGCAGGTCAAGGTTTAAAGGAAAAGCTATTCATGGTCATTGATAAAACCGGGCGCTCTCTGATGAGGTCCGGTTTTGGCGTAATGCACGCCACAAACCGCTTCCGCTTGCTGGCGATAGTCAGCGTAGTCGTCGCTGGCTGCTCCAGCTCCAAATCGCCGCCTCCGGTCGAGCGTGACGCGTGCCTGGCGGCTGGTCCGGCCAAAAGTGTTGATTACGATAATTGTGTAGCGAATCGAGAACGCAGAAGCAGGGCGGCGCTCGAAGCGCTTCTGGACGACAAATTCGTTTATCCCCCACAGCAGCAAATTGTCGAGGCCTCTGAAAGCAAGTATCAGCCATCCGATTTTCCAGAGTCCCCCGCACCCATGATCTACAAGGGGCTGGACTCGATATCGCTGACTGAGAAACGAGCGTTGCCTTTCAAAATCAGGATCGTCTGGAAGTACACATCGACAGGCGTGATACCGGAGCGTCGGGACGCCATCCGCATGGCTGAAATGGAGAAGTTGATAGTGCCGGCGGTAGAGGAGAAGGGACTGGCGAAGTGGGTCTGCACGGTGACGGGTGGACACCAGCGGGAGTGGATTTTCTATACGCAAAACGATGAAGCGTTTAACGCCAGGACGCGGTCGGCGCTCTCGCAGGGCGGGCCATACCCTATCGAGTTGAGTGCACGCCGGGATGTGGTGTTGAGTACCGGTTCGCAGCCTGCTGACAACCTGGCGGAGGTGATTCGCATCACCCCCAAAAAATGCGTGGAGTGACAGCTGCATAGCCACAAAGGACAGGGCGATACCCTTCAGACATGAAAAAGCCCGGCGGATAGGGCCGGGCTTTCGTCGGGTACTGCGGTAAAACCCAGCATTCAGGCGTTACGGCTTTCGATCAGACGGTCAGAACCACCTTCGGCTACCGCATCACTGAACAGCGGATCGGTTTCGGTCGCGGCAACGGCGTCACTGAACAGTGGATCAGTCTGAGTCGCAGAGGCAACTGCATCGCTGAACAGTGGATCGGTTTCAGTCGCCGCAAAAGCGTTCAAGGCGAAGAGCGAGAAGGCGATGCCGAGGATTGTTTGGCGTTTCATGTTTCTGTACTCCGTGTGCAGTGGGTTGGTATGGAGCAGATCCTACGCCTTCGGTTTGATATGAGAACTTCATTGAATTAATGGTTGTTATTGATGCGGTCAATGATTGGCGTCGACCCTATTCATATGAAATCCAGCAACAGTGTTTGTCTATCCCGCCGATATTTCCCCGCCGCCGCAACCCTTAGCATCGTCTCCAATCCGTGAACAAACACGGTCCTCAACGAGACGGTGAACATCATGACTCTCAAAAAAATCGCGCTGGTTTTAATGCTTGGCAGTTTCGGTGCGCACGCTTACGCCGATAACGCGGACGCGGCGAACATCCCGGTCGAGACCTACAGTTCTTCGACCAGTCTGGACATCGAACACGTCATCTCCATCACCGAACCGGCCAACGAATGCGCCCCGGTGCCGGTGCAGATGACCTACGAAGATTCCCATGGCGAGCGCCACGTTCTGCAATATCAAGTGATGGGCACTGGCTGTTCCAGTTGAGTCGGGCGCGGGGGATGGAGGGTCGACACTCCATGCCAGCCACGCTCAACACGCTTTCGCTCCAACGACGTTTTCATCCGATGCCAGCAATTGCGGGATCGACTGCTTCAGAAACTCCACCCAGGTCTTGATCTTCGCATCGACGAACTTGCGCGACGGATAGATCGCGAACAGGTTCAACTCCTCCAGCCGGTACTCCGGCAACACCCGCACCAGGGTTCCCGCCCTCAAGCCATCCACGGCCGAAGCAATCGGCTGAATGCCGATGCCCATGCCTTTTCTGATCGCGATGGTCATGCCGTCGGCGGTATTGATGTGGAAGGGCGACACGGGAATGCTGATGGTTTCCATGCCTTCGGGCCTTCGAATGTCCAGTTTTCTACCGGCATCACCGTGTTGACGATGCGCAGACACTCGTGTTCGCAAAGCTCGCCCGGTGTTTGCGGCAGACCGCGTTTGGCCACATAGGCGGGCAGCGCTCCAGATAGCGCACGCCGGCTTCGGTCAGGGCTAGGCGGCGGGTGTTGCGGTTGATCAGCCGCGTATGCAGGCGCGCTTCGAGAGCAGAGATCGCTTTGGAGACGTTGGTGGTATTGGTGTCCGGCATCTCGGCAGCGGCGGTGAAGCTGCCGCTTTGGGCTACGGCGATGAAGAAGCGCATGCTTTGGAAGACGTCCATCGGTGTCGTCTCAACAGTCAGGTGGAAAGAGTATAGGGGCGACCTCACAGGAGGCCGCCCCTTTGCCATGTGTCACTTTTTACGCGGGATGAAACCGGGCACGCCGGTCTCGACCACGGAATTGAAACGGATCCGCGTCGTGATCTCTTCCCTGATCTCGCGCATCGCTCGGTGCGGCAACGTCGCGATATCGAAGATTCATGGATCTGCCTCCGTTGTTTAAAACAAAAACGCCCAAGGGTTTGGCACGTCCTGGATGATTAGGACGGCTTACTGCCTTGGGCGGGATGTGGGTGACGGGAAAAGGATACGGCTTGAGGGGCGAGCCCTGAAAGCCGGCGCTTTCTGGTGAATTTGTAGGCACTTGCTCAAGGGGGGGTAGGCTCGAGTAACAACAGAAAAGCAAAGAAAATGCTGCCGTTACAGTCGAGGTCGTTGCAGCTTGATCCACTCTTGTACTGTCGGACGCTGCCACTGGCGTTGAGCGTAATCCTCCAGTTGAGCCGGCACGGTGTCCCCGTTGAGTATCAATCGGTTCAGCATCAACGCGAGATCAACGTCGGCGATCGACCATTCACCAAAAAGGTAGTCCGGATTTTCGGTGAGCAGCCATTGTGCGACCTCAATCAACTTGTGTTTGGCAGCCTCGCCCGACGCTGACAACGGTCCGTATTTCTGACCATAGAACACGACAAGGGTAGAGCGCTCCTGTCGGATCGGGAGCAGATCACTGCGTAGCCACGCTTGAACTTGCCTCGCTGCCGCGCGCTTCTGTGGGTGCCGTGGGTAAACAGGTGTTTGGGGGAACACATCTTCCAGGTATTCGGTGATCGCCGAAGATTCCGACAACGCAAAGTCGCCCTGCACGAGGGTGGGCACTCTCTGAGTCAGCGAAAGACGGGCGTAATCGCTGGCCTGGTTTTCCAGTTTGTCCAAGTCCAGGGTGCTCATTTCGAACTCGATTCCCTTTTCTCGAAGGGCCACAAAGCACGACATTGCGTAGGGACTGGTGAATTGAGCATCGACGTAAAGGCGCAGGCTTGAGTCATTCATAGCGTCATCTCCATATGCAGAATGGCCACGCTAAAAGATTGGGCGCCTTAAAGAAAATTCATGTTTTTTATGGGGGCATTCCTGTCAGGAATGGGGGCGGTTCTATTATCACGCCACGGATAAATAGATCTGTCCCCATGTTTATTCGATCCAGTCCTTGAACGCCGTAGTCGTCGCCGTATTGAACCGCGCCGACGGCCGCACCAGGTACACCCCCGTGTCGGCATCCAGTTGCCACCAGTCCATCAAAAATGACCCGCAGCAGGATCGCTTGCCGCTCCACAAAAGGCCGGGTGTAGCCGATTCGCCGTTAATGCCAACACCGGCTGTGCGCCTTCGCCAACAGTTACCGCCAGTGAACAGCTCAAAATCCATCAGAGATCAACTCGCACAGAACCAAATCAAAACCTTGGTTGCGTCGCGCAGTGCTCCCGTTTTTCCGCGTCAAGGAATCGCGGTTTGACACTATTAGGCCATCTCCTATCGTTCTCCGCAGACCGCATCCATGGACCGGATGAGCCGGACAGCCTTGGCGGGCGCGGTCGCTTATGCGATTCCAAAAACAAGGAGCCTCAAAATGTCCAGTGCTACCCAAACCATTGACGTGCTAGTCAATGTCGATGCCGATTACCTGCTTGCCCATCCCAACGACGTAGGCGGCGCGATCTCCATGCTGGTGACGCGCGACGCCGTCGACCCCAATGCCAGTGGCAACACCGGCGAAGGCGGCGACGAGTTGTGGATCGACGTCAAACCCGGCGACAACATCCGCTGGCGCGCCACCACGCTGTCGCGCAACTTCGACCGCATCGCCCTGATCAAAAACGTCCAGAGCGGCGACCCCCACCAGGGCGGCGATTACAAAGGCACCATGTCGACACCGCTCACCTACAACATTCCCGGCGTAGTGCCTTACCTGAACAAGGCTGCCAACGGCGGAATCTCCAAAACCGATGTGATCTATTCCATGTGGCAAGCCACGGCCGAGAATCCGGGCAAACTCTGGTACCAGATCACCTTCGTCCTGCTCGACCGCGACCTGAACCAACTGGGCCCGCAACACACCTGGGACCCGTACATCACCGTCAATAACCAGTAACTGAAACGCAAACAGCCCGGCCCGGCATCCTTCGTCATTGACGAGGGTGCCGGGCCGGGCTTTTTACATTCCACGTCTTCTGAGCCGGATGTTTCCAGCAGCAAAAACGGACTCAGCAACTCTCGCTGGAGAAAAAGCGGTCAACGACGGCTACGCGACCTCCACGTGATCCAGCGCCTGATTCACCGCCAGCTCGGCAATCATCACGATTTGCGTAATACCGATCGCCGTCTTGCGATGCGAGGGATCGAGCGTGGCCGCGAAATTGCTCAGCATCTCACTGGCCGCACCGAGGTTTTCGCTGGCGTTGGCCAGCAAGCATTCGGTGTTGTATTTCGGATTGGCCAGGTACATCCGCTCGGGCTCGTTCAAGGACGACATGATCCCCGCGGCGGGGAAGAGGTAGTGATCCAGCGCACGCTCGGCGGCGTCGTGGAGTTTTTTGGAGTTGGGGGATTCGTAGGGGGAAGTGGGGTCGGTTTCGGGTGGGTTGGGTGTTGGTTTGATCATGGTGAAACTCCTACATCGTCAAATGGGAGCCGACACTCTCGCTACCAAACGATGGGTGGCGGCCATGCTCAGGTTGGTAGACCGGGACGTAGGAACCGGCGCGCCCGAAGACGCCCTGTGCATGACCACCATGACGCGGAGTCTTTCAGACACTGCACATCATGATGCTTATGCAACCTACGATAATCCGGGGCTACCAAACCCCATCACTGTTTTTCAGTGACCGGGAAACGATAAGACCCGCGTCGTAGACGCACAAGCCGGCGGATTCTGGCGTAGTCGTAGGCAATGACGCAAGGCGTTGTAGCCTTGGGGAAGTTACGGCGGGTTGCTTTAAACGGGCTTGTTTAAGCGCTCAAAGCCTGGAGGAAATCTCCTTCCAGATGTAGCCGTAGTTGTATTGCAGCCAGCGAACCAACGCCTTATCAAACTGCCTGCGAAACCAGTTACGTTTTCTCGCAGCGAGCCTTTCTTCAATTGAGGCTCTGAGCGAGTCAGGATCGAAGCCTGTCCAGATAGTGGGCAAGACAGCTGCAAGATTGGTGAAACACACGGGCGCCACTTCGGAATACAGGATTTTGTACAGCACGTCCGGATCGACACCTTCGACCTCACGCGCGATGTAGTCGTAATCGGTCGGGAAATCGTTGAAAGGCCAGGAGAGTGCAGCTCTGACGTCGGTCAGTTGCGGCTCCGTCAGAAGATGTCCCAAAACCAAAACTCCTTTAGTTCGCCACTCAGTGGATGAGGATAAGAGACGGGGATATTTCTTGAGAGATAGTACTGGGCTTTATTGGCAGAAAGGGAACGGAGGGATTTTCAGAATTTCGGAAAATGCCGATTTATGCGAGCCATTCGCGGTGGGCGAGAGCGCTTGGCACGGAACCAAGCGCTCAGGGTAGGGCGGGGCACCTACGGCTCCACCCTGATATTTCAGTTTTTGCTGGCGTTCAGCTTGCGCAGTTCTTCGTAGGTCGCCGACTGGACGAACCAGAAGCCGGAAATGATGCACCAGCACAGAGTGCCGGCCACGAAGATACCCAGCGCCGGCAAGAACCCGCTGGTGAAAATCGCGACGATCGCGACCAGCCAGATGAATGCCAGGGAGAGATAGAGGACGGTGTTGTTGACGCTGATGACGAAGTCTTTCACGGGGCATATTCCTTGCGGGATGTAGAAAAAATCCCCCTCTCCGGGGGGAGGCGTGAGCATGCTATCACATTGCCTTCATGGGCCAAGAAAATAGGCTCTTCCTCTGAAAATAAATCTGCACTGTATTTCGTCCCGGGAGAATTCATTTTAGCCAGAACCAAGACTGAACTACCCGGTTTAGAGCCATCAGACTTGAGCTAATTGTATCGCTCAATATGCGTACCCCCAAACGTCATAGCGCTAATGGCATTGTGCTCCTATAGTGAATAAGTCATCAGCAAAAGGATGTCAAAATGGCCGCGCATAGTGATGCAACAGGTTACCTTTTAGCTCACAGAGATTCAGTCAACGAAGCGTGGTTTCACGCGGTGTGCGAAGCAGCAATAAACTCACTTGGAGGAAACCTCTCTCCAAACGAACTTGAGCGTCTCTGGAGGCTTTTTTGCGGACTAGAAACCTTTGCACCAGTGGCAACTACTCCCCCTGCGCTGAAGACAAATGCACGTAATGCGATCCAACCGTTTCATCTGGAGACTCTGTCGGATTTCTCCGGATTCAAGAAGTTGAGTGGCACGCTGAGGCTGGATTTATCGAAACGTATTACACTGGTTTTTGGTCGAAATGGGGCAGGGAAATCGAGCTTATGTCAGGCTCTTAAAATTTTGGCAAATCCAGAGAAGCCGAAAGAACCTCTGAATAATGTTCGCTCTTCTAGCAAAAATATTCCTTCCTTTAGTTATAAGCTACGGGGTGGCTCAGTAGAAAATTGGACTGAGTTGGACGGGTTTGGTGGGCAGTCTCAGGCACTAAAATATTTTGATTCGGCTGTCGCTCATAAACATATAAATAGTTCAATTTCACCAGAAGCGGTAGTGGAGTTAAGTGCGTTTCGACTAGAGTGTTTCGACTATGCTCGGGAGTATTTGAAACAGTTTCAGGCTTACGGTGTGTCTAAGGTTTTGGAGTGCCGGCAAGATACCGATAAGAAAATTTCTGAAATTAAGCTGAGCGTTCATGCAGTTATAGATACAAATACTGGAGTTTTTAAGGATTGGAGTGCAATTAATTGCCAGCCTATGCTTTCTTGGATAGGAACGGTGAGCTTTGGTGAGGAGAGGCGCCTTCAAAAGACAGAAAAGCAGGCAAGGTTGGAACAACTTAGGGGGGCGACGAGCGCTGAGGGTCAGCAAGCCCTCAGTCTGAAAAAAAGTTTGCTAGGCCAAATAAAACAATCGTTATCAAATTTTGTTCAGCAATGTATAGGTTTTTCATATCCTGCCTATAGCCAGATACTTTTTTCAATCCAGCAAAAACAGGCTGCAAGCGTTGAGTTGGCAGGTGTTGTGTTCTCCAAAGAATTGGATGTGACGGGGCAACAGAGGCTTCTATTTGCAGCTGCTGCATTACGGCCATTTGTTCCCGCTGAGACCTGTCCGTTATGTCGCCAAAAACTAGAGGGTCAAGCTAATGCGCTCTTCCACGCCTTCCATAATCACTTGACTTCAACTATGCAAACGGAGCTTTCCGTACTAAATGTTCAGCAGAAGGATGAGCAATCCAAGAAAGAAATGATCGAGAGCTTCGCAGAGATAAATTATTCACAGTATTCGAGTGTTTTGGATATTGATTTCCTGCGTGCTGTTTCAGATCTTATCAAATTGGTCAAGGCTTCATTGCAAGTGCCTGTAATTGATCAGGCTGCGCTCGGCAATTATTCTCGGTATATCGAGCTGAACTCTTTCGTTGAGACTATAAATGCAGAACACAACAAGGTAGCCTCAGCTTTGACGTTGGCGTCGAATGGATTGCAAGCTCTAAACGAGGAAATTTCAAAGCTCACAACTGAAATTGGTGCGCTCAGCATAGACGAAGTCGCATATTCCGTGCGTCCTCAAATCGAGGCGATATGCCAAAACGCAATCCACTTTGCAAGCGCCGCCAATAGTGTGGAGTCTTATAACTTCACTTCGCGCCTGTCAGCGTTGACCGCACGAAAGAAGGATGCGCATACAGCGCTGGTGCTAAGTTCATTTGTACCGTATTTGGACGCCGAGTATCGGAGACTTTGTGGTGCCTCGCTTGAGCAAATCGGTGTGCGCCTTGCTAACCAAGGGGCTGATGCGATAGTGCTCCCGAAGATTGGTGATGAGCTGGTGCATCGCGTGCTGAGTGAAGGTGAACTCAAGATTCACGCGCTTGCCCTGTTCATGTGTGAGGCAACGGTCGCACCGCATCAGGTTCTGGTTCTAGATGATCCAGTGACCAGCTTTGACTACAACTATATTTCTAATTTTTGTGAGCGTCTGCGTGACTACGCTAAAGACAATACACAATCACAACTCATCGTACTGACACACAATTGGGACTTCTTTGCGAACCTCCAGGCTACTTTAAATGGCTCGGGCCTGAGTGGATCCTTCTCAGTGCAAGTGCTGGAAGACTGTTCGACGGTGTCCGAATACGTAGAGAAGTGGGAGGAGTTGTGTTTGCAGATTGATGGCTACATTGACCCGCAGATAGAGATCAGCCCTGATGAAAAATCCAAGCTTTCCGCTCTGCTAAGGCGTTTGGTGGAGAGACTTACGAATGCATATGTGTTCAATGAACAACGCCACCAGTACAAAATCAGAGCGTTGCAGGTCTCCAACTTTAAGGAGTTTGTGAAACTGGTGCCATTGCTTCCGGCAGAGGCGGACAGACTTAAAGATTTGTATGCCAATCTGAGCCCGCTTGAACATGATGATATACGAAACTATTATTCCACTAAGTCTATATATCAATTTGGCAGTTGGTATGATGAGATTAAGTCAATAAAAAATGCAGTTGAGGCGCGTCGTACTTAGCGTGTGATGTTCAAGGTTGATGGTGGCGCGATCTTTTATAAATATGGCTAATGTCACTTCTGTCATATGATCGGGGTGGGGAATATTTCTAAAAAGAGGGGTGGGGTTGTTTCAGAAATAAGCTGTCCCCATAGGTGTTTTATATTAACAGATAATGTAAAGGCTCTATAATGGCAGAGACTGTTAAAGCGGTTAAAGCTCATGGCTCCTACGAGGCGCGAGACCTGATTTCGTATCTTTCTATAATTTACTCACTTTCCGATGAGCCTACTGGTCCACGCTGTTATCGTGGCCAGTCTGTTAGTTCCTGGAAAGTTAAGCCTTCTGTGATGAGGGAGCTGAGGTCTGATGCGGAACGTCAGATACTTAGCGAACTTTTAGTAGAGGCGCCGAATGAGTTTGGTTCAGATAAAAGCATGTTTGATAAGTTGGTTCGTGCACAGCATTATAGCCTGCCTACACGACTTCTTGATGTTACTTTAAATCCACTTGTAGGGCTGTACTTTGCGTGCGAAGAAGAGAAATTTCAGTCTGAAGATGGTGTGGTTCAAGTATTTGATTTTCAGAAAGGTAGGGAAAAATTTTCAGACAGTGACACGGTTAGTGTTATATGTAATTTATCTAGACTTTCTGATGTCGAAAAAAAGAAAATAATTAATAGATACGATGTGGTTGGACCAAGAGTGGCGGATTGGAGCGAGTCGAATAAGAAAATGTTTAGGCTGATGCCTGAGGTGAAGAGGTTGATGCAATTTGTGCGGGTTGAGAAGCCCTATTTTCTAGACAAGATCAATCCATTGGATTTATTCAGGTATTATTTTGTTTATCCTTCAAAAAACAACAGGCGAGTAATAGCTCAATCGGGTGCATTTATAGCTGCTGGGCTTTTGCAATATCATTCGCTCGAACAGTCGGCTGGGCTGAAGCACAAAAAAATTATAATTCCATGTCAATGTAAGAAGAAAATAGTAGCTCAGCTTGATGCTTTGAATATCAACTCAAGAACTATGTTTCCTGAGGTTGAGTTTACTTCAAAATACATAAAGAAGAAGTGGGCCGTTGGTTCGGATTGATTTTGTAGATGCTTTACAATTTTTTTCCTCTTATGCCTTAGTTTTCAGAGGTGGGGGAGAAAAGGTTTCTGAAGAGAAGGTGGCAGATTTATTTTCAGAAAATAAATCTGCCACGATTTATAATCGTTGTTTTTTCACGTGTGCTAGAAAAGTAAATCGCCACGCTTCGCCACGCTTTTTGTTTTTGCAATTAATAGTTCGTAGCGTTTTTATTCATGCCAAGGAAGCGTCTTGGAAGGGCCGTAGATATGTCCGTCATCGATCCAGTATCTACCATTTTGCTGAGGGCCATATATGTAATTACCATCAATCCAGTACTTTCCGCTATTTCTAGGGCCGTAAATGTAACCGCCATCGATCCAGAATTTTCCGGACTCGATTGGGCCATAGATGTAATTGCCGTCAATCCAGTGCCCTGTATACATGTGAAGTCTCCTTTTGTAAGTGCTTTTAGTAAAGTCAATACAGAACAGTGGGTTAGATGTGCAGCAAACAATGTATGCACCTGTGTTTTTGTAATCACGGCCAACTGTGGCCCCAACCTAAGCCTTAACCCACCGCCCCCGACCCCAACCACTCAACCAATCCACCCCCCACACCAAAATCAGCATAGCCAATATCACCGTCCCCGCCTGCGCCTCCTGAAACAAACTCAAGCTCACATACAACATCTGCCCCAGCCCCCCAGCCCCGACAAACCCCAGCACGCTCGCCATCCGGATATTGTTCTCCCACCGATACAAACAGTACGCCAGCAACTGCGGCGCCAGGTTCGGCAGGGTGCCGTAGCAGAACGCCAAAACCGGATTCCCCCCCTGCAACCGAATCGCATCCGCCGGTTCCGGCGGCGTGTTCTCCAGCGCCTCAGCAAACAACCGCCCCAACACGCCCGTGGTATGCAAGGCCAGGGCCAGTGTCCCGGCATTCGGCCCAAGCCCAGCCGCCAGCACCATCAACGCAGCCCACACTAATTCGGGTATGGCGCGCAGGGCATTGAGCAGCAGGCGCGCGGCACTTTGAAAAAACCAGCCAAATCGGCCAGCGGCGGGGAGCGCTAATAGCAGTCCAAGCACGGCGGCGAGGAGGGTGCCGAGGGCCGACATGGCCAACGTTTCCATCGACCCGCGCAAGATGGCGCTTAGGTAGTCAGCGCTAAGGTCCGGGCTAAGAAAGCGCCCCACATACAGGCCCATCTGTTTCAGGCTGGTAGCGCTGCCGAGTTCTTCAAGATCAAGGCCCAGGTAAGCGAACGAGGCAATGACGGCCGCGACGATGGCAAGAATCAGCACCGAATTGATCAGGCGTTTCATGCCAGCCTCCAGCGCAGCAGGCGGCTGAGTTGGTCGGCGCCGAGGACGAGGAGGAGGAAGGTCAGGAGCATGCTGGCGACTTCGCCGCCGGCGAACATGCGGATCGACAGGTCGATCTGTTGGCCGAGGCCGCCGGCGCCGACGAAGCCCATGACCACCGAGGCGCGGATGGCGCATTCCCAGCGGTAGACGGTGTAGGAGAGCAGTTCCGCCGCGACGTTGGGCAGTACGCCGTAGGCGAAGCAGGCGAGGCGGCCGCTGCCGGCCTGGAGCAGGGCGTGGGCCGGGCGTTGGTCGGTGGATTCGTAGATTTCGGCGTAGACCTTGCCGAGCATGCCGCTGTAGGTGATCGCGATGGCCAGCACGCCCGCCGCCGGGCCGAGGCCGACGGCGCGCACGAACAGCAGGGCCCAGACGATTTCCGGCACGCTGCGCAGGAAGATCAGCAGCCCGCGCACCGGCCAGCGCAGCAGGCGGCCCAACAGGCTCGGGCGGCCGCTGCGGGAGGCGGCGGTCAGCGACAGGGCACGGCTGGCGAGCAGGCTGGCCGGCACCGCCAACAACAGCGCCAGGGCCATGCCGGCGGTGGCGATGGCCAGGGTTTGCAGGGTGGCTTTGAGCAGTAATTGCAGAAACTCGCGATCATGGGCCGGTGGCCAGAACATCGACACGAAGCGGCCCATTTCACTCTGGCTGTCGGCGTGAAACAGCACGCCCAAATCCAGCTCGCTGAGCTGAATGCCGGGCCAGAGCAAGGCAATCGCCAGCCCGGTCAGCAGCAACCGTGGCAGGGCGGCGGGGTCGCGAGTGTCGGCGCTCAGCATCGCGGAATCTGCACAATCAGCGGGGGGACGGCGGGCGCCGGGGATTGCAGTTGTTCGTTGGCGTAGAGGGTGTCGAGCATGTCGCGGCTGACTTGCGCGGACGGGCAGTCGAACAGGATCCGGCCCTCGCGCAGACCAACGATGCGCGGGAAGTGCGCCAGCGCCAGTTCCACCGCGTGCAGGCTCGCCACCAGCGTGACGTTGTGCTCCCGGGCATGGCGCGACAGGATCGACAGCGTGTGCCCGGCCAGCACCGGGTCCATCGCCGAGACCGGCTCATCCGCCAGCAACACCTCCGGCGCCTGATACAGCACGCGAGCGATGCCGACCCGCTGCAATTGCCCGCCGGACAGTTGTTGGCATTGGCTGAAGAGTTTGTCGGCCAGATCCAGTTTTGCCAGGGCGGCGCGGGCGCCGGGCACGTCGAGCGGATGCAGCAGATTGATCAAGCTTTTGCCCAGGCTCCATTGGCCGAGTCTGCCGGCCAGCACCGCCGTCACCACCCGTTGCCGGGGCGGCAGCGGCGGCGCCTGATGCACCAGACCGATGCGCGCACGCAAGCGTTGCCGTTGGCGGGCGGACAAATGCCAGGCGCGCTCGCCCAGCACTTCGATGTCGCCGCTGCTGGGCCGAATCGCGGTCGCCAGAAGGTTCAGCAAGCTGGATTTGCCGGCGCCGGACGGGCCGATGATCGCCACCTGTTCGCCGGCCTCGATCTGCAAATCCACGCCGCGCAAGGCCTCCACACCATTGGTGTGGTGCAGAAAAGCCTGTTTGAGGCGCAGCGTCATTTCAGCAAGTCGGCGGCGCGGGCGGCTTCCTCGATGCCTTTGTAATTGTCCGGGCTGGTTTCGATGAAGCGGCTGGCGGCTTGCAGGTCGAGGATTTTCTTGTGCTCGGGGTTGGCCGGGTCGAGGTCGAGGAAGGCTTTTTTGATTTTCGCCGCCAGCGCCGGGTCGAGGGTGCCGCGCACGGTCCAGTTGTAATCGAAGTAGGCCGGAGTGGTGGCGAAGACCTTGACCTTGTTGGTGTCGACCTTGCCGGCGTCCACCAGTTTCTGCCAGACGCTGGCGTTCAGCACACCGGCGTCGACCTTGCCGGCCTGCACCCAGGCGACGGTGGCGTCGTGGGCGCCGGAGTAGCCGACGCGGCTGAAATAGCTTTCCGGTTTGATGCCGTCCTTGAGCATGAAATAGCGCGGCATCAGACTGCCGGAGGTGGACGACACGGAGCCGAAGGCGAAGGTCTTGCCCTTGAGGTCGGCGAGGCTTTTGACGTTCGGGTCGGCGGTGATGAATTTGCTGGTGAACTGCGCATCTTGCTCACGCTGCACCAGCGGAATGACCTTTGGATCACTTTTCAACTGCGCCTGGACGAAAGTGAAGCCGCCGAGCCAGGCCAGATCGAGACGGTTGGTGGCCAATGCTTCGACCACTGCCGGGTAGTCGGCCACCGGCACAAACTCGACTTTCATGTTCAGTTGCTTCTGCAGATAAGACCCCAGCGGCTCGAACTTGCGCAGCAGTTCGGTCGGGGCTTCATCGGGAATCGCGCTGACCTTCAACACCTCCGCGGCTTGCGCCAGCACGGCGGACAGGGACAGGGCCAGACCAACGGTCAGTGCCAGGGTTCGCTTGAGCATGGAATTCTCCGTTTCGTGGGCATCAAGATCAGTGCGCCGACGATGGGCGGTTATCGTCGGGTGCAACGTCAGGTTAGACGAAACGGCGCGTCTTGCCGGTAGGAATGAAGGTGTCTGGACCGACGCTATCGCGGGCAAGCCCGCTCCCACAAGGACGGCGCAAACCCTGTGGGAGCGGGCTTGGTCCGGGCGGCGATCCGACGATGGCGTCAGCATGAACAAACCCGTTCCTCGTCGGATTCGGGGCTCAGTCAACCTGCGCAAACCGCTCCACCAACCAATCAATAAACACCCGCACCCGATTGCTCAAATGCCGGTTCGGCGGATACAGCACATGAAACGGATACGCTGGCGGACGCCAGTCCTCGAGGATCGGCACCAGTTCGCCGCGCTCGATGGCGGTCCTGACCGTGTAGCTGAAGGTGTGGATGATCCCCAGCCCGGCGAGGCCGGCCGCCAGGTGCGCGTTGCTTTCGTTGACGCTGATCAGGCCTTTGCCTTCGATCTGATGGCGTTCGCCGTTGCGCTGGAAGTTCGACGGCAGGATGCGCCCGGTGGAGGCCGAGCGGTAGGCGATCAGCTGATGGCTGGCCAGGTCAAGCGGGTGGCTCGGAGTGCCGTGGCGTTGCAGATAGCTGGGCGTGGCGCAGGTGGTCCAGGACACTTCGCCGAGGCGGCGCACGGCGAGGGTTTGTTCGGTCAGCTGGCCGCCGCGAATCACGCAGTCCACCCGTTCGCTGATCAGGTCCACCGGGCGGTCGCTGACGCCCAGGTCAATCTGGATGTCCGGGTAGCGTTCGAAGAACTTCGGCAGTTCGGGGATCACCAGCATCGTCGCGGTCGAGCCGCCGATGTCCACGCGGATCTTGCCGCGCGGCAGGCCTTGGGCCTGGCTGAAGCCTTGATCGATGTCGTCCAGTTGATGCAGCAGTTGTTGGGTCAATTGGTAATAGGAAGCGCCGTCGGCCGTGACGGTGAGGCGGCGGGTGGTGCGTTGCAGCAGGCGCACGCCGAGGTGGTTTTCCAGTTGGCCGATCAGTTTGCTGACCGTGGTTTTCGGCAGGTTCAGCGAGTCGGCGGCTTTGGTGAACGAACCGCTTTCCACGACGCGGGCGAAGGTGCGGATCGCCATTAACTGATTCATCGGTTCGGGCTCAGTGGATTGGACACGGCTGAGTATTGTGCATGTCTGTGCACAAACAAAACCGATTTTGCGGATTTTTCAATTCAATCGATCGGCCTAAAGTCGCTTCCAACGGCTCACCTACGACCCGTCACCTACCTCGAAACGGTTACTGGAGATTCATCATGAGCAACAGACTTGAAGGCAAAATCGCACTGATCACTGGCGGCACCACCGGCATCGGCCTGGCCTCGGCGCAGGAATTCGTCGCTCAGGGCGCCACGGTATTCATCACTGGCCGTCGTCAGGCCGAACTGGACAAAGCGGTCGCCGCCATCGGCCCACGGGCCATCGGCATTCAGGGCGATGTGGCGAAGCTGGAGGATCTGGATCGCATCTACAGCGAGATTTCCGCCAAGGCCGGGCACCTCGACATCCTGTTCGCCAACGCCGGCGGCGGGGACATGCTGCCGCTGGGCTCGATCACCGAAGAGCACTTCGACCGGATTTTCGACGCCAACGTGAAGGGCACGCTGTTCACCGTGCAGAAGGCCTTGCCGCTACTGCGCGATGGCGCCTCGATTTTGCTGACCTCGTCGACCACTTCGGTGCAGGGCACGGAAAACTTCAGCGTCTACAGCGCGAGTAAAGCGGCGGTGCGCAACTTCGCCCGCTCATGGTTGCTGGACTTGAAACCACGGCGCATCCGCGTCAACGCCATCAGCCCTGGCCCGGTGCGCACGCCAGGTCTGGCAGGGCTGGTGCCGGCGGAACACACTCAGGGGCTGTTCGATCAACTGGCGTCTATCGTGCCGATCGGGCGTCTGGGCGAGCCGAGCGAGATTGCCAAGGCTGCGCTGTTCCTGGCCTCGGATGACAGCAGCTTCGTCAACGGCATCGAGTTGTTCGTCGATGGTGGCACCGCGCAGATCTGATCTGATTTAAACCGCTTGATGCCCCGGCACTTGTTCAGTCGAGTGTCGGGGTTTCTCTGTTTCTTCGTCCGGCGCGTTATCCCAGATCAGGCGCGGGTCGAAACTCATGGCCGAGAGCATGGTGAACACGACCACCAGGCCGAAAAACAGAATCCCTACGCGCGGCTCGATATCCCCCAGCGCCTGGAATTTCACCAGCGCCGCCACCAACGCAACCACCAGCACATCGAGCATCGACCAATAGCCGATCAGCTCGACGAAGCGGTACAGCTTCGAACGCTCCTTGCGCGCCCAGTGGCTGTCCCGTTGCACGGTGACCAGCAGCAAGGTCAGCGCAACGAATTTCACCCCCGGCACGGCGATGCTGGCGACGAAGATGATGACGGCGATGTCCCACGCACCGTGTTCCCAGAATTCCAGCACGCCGCTCATGATGGTGCTGTCGGCGCCGCTGCCGAGCAGGGTGGTGTTCATCACCGGCAGCAGATTGGCCGGCACGTAAAACGCCAGCGCGGCGAACATGTAGGCCCAGGTGCGGGTCAGTGAGTTGGTCTTGCGCCGATGCAGCGGGGCGTCGCAGCGCGGGCATTGGTGTGGTTCGCCGGTCATGTCGCAGGCCAGCCCGCAGCTGTGGCACAGGCAGAGGTTGAGTTCGCTGGCAGTTGGTGGTCGTTTCATAGGATGTCCCACAGTTCGCGCACATCGCGCCCGGCGATGCGGATCAGCAACAGGCTGAGCACGGCCAGGGCAAACAGGCCGATGCCGGGAATGACGTCGAGCATGCCCGCCAGTTTGAACACCGCGACCATTGCGCCGAGCAGGCAGACTTCGAGCATGCTCCACGGCCGCAGTGTTTCCAGCCAGCGCATGCACAGCTTGAACCCCGGTGAACGGCGCGAGGCGAGGGCGAAGCTCAAGACCCAGATCAACAGCACTAGTTGAAAGGCCGGGGCGATGATGATCGAGATCGCCGCGACCATCGCCATGAAGGTGATCGGCCCCTGACTCAGGGCCAGCACTGAATCCCACAGGGTCGCGCTGTTTTTCAGGCCCTTCATGCTGATGCTCATCACCGGGTAGAAATTGGCGAACAGCCACAGCATCGCCGCGGTGAAGCTCAGGGCCAGCCGCTGCTCCACGCTCAGGTTGTTGTAGCGCTGGAGCACGCCACCGCAGCGCACGCAGAGGGTCTTCTGGTGTCTGGCCAGCGCGACTTTTTCGTACACGCAGTCGCAATGCTCGCAGATGATCAGTTGATCGGTGCTGGCCATGGGGCGCTCGACGGGAGGAGGGCATGAACCCCTTCACTATAGAAGCGCTGGGGCATTCGGCAACCGGCGTGCCATTCGTCCAATGCCGGGCACTAACCCGCACGCGCTTGTTTCACACGTTCAGGTACCCCTATCCCGCAGCAGAACGGAGAAGCCCATGGACATTGATGAAAATGCACCCGGCAACCTGTCACAACAGGCCGTGACGCGTACCACCGACAACGAAACCGGCCATGATCCGCGCAAAGACGAGTCGCCAGTCCCCTTGCCGCCGGACGACGAAGCGCCACTGGAAGAAGACATGAGCGATGTGGCGGCCAACAATTCGGTGGGTTCTGAGCATCCGCAGGACGGCAACGGCTCGGGAAGCGCCGACGCCGATCCGCAGAGCAGCGCCAAGGATGATGAAGACAAAGAAGCGCGTGGCCTGCCGGCGAGCGATCCGGAGTCGGGCGCCTGACTGCAAGCCCGTTTGTATGAACGTGTATCCATTCCAGCGCCGTATACAGTCGGGTAACAAAACCCGTCATCAGGACACATCCCGCATACAGGCCTCGCCCAAAGTAGGTGCCAACACACCACGACTTCCAAGAGGACAACACCATGCGCCGCACACTTCTGATGACCGCTGCCGCCGTACTCGTTTCGCTGACCGGCCTCGCCCACGCGGCTGACACCCCATCCGCCGCCCCGGCGAAGAGCTGGCAACAAGGCCTGAGCCGCACCGATCTGGTTCGTCAGGACCTGGGTGCGGCGGATCGCGAAGTGATCCAGGCCCGCGTCGACTTTGAGCCGGGCGTCACGTCACCTAACCACGCGCATCCGGGTGTAGAAGTGGCTTACGTGATCAGCGGTACGTTCGAATACCGACTGGAAGGCCAGGCACCGGTGACGCTCAAGGCGGGTGATTCACTGTTCATCCCGGCGGGTGTGGCGCATATCGCCAAGAACGTCGGCAACGAGAAGGGCTCGGAACTGGCGACTTACATTGTGAAGAAGGGCGAGCCGCTGCTGATTCTCAAGCAATAACGTTCGCTGAAACGAAAAGGCCTGCCGATGTGGCAGGCCTTTTTGCGTCCGCTGTTCAGCGTATCAGTGGGCGTAAACCGGGTAGTCGGTATAGCCACGCTGATCGCCCCCAAAGAACGTGCTCGGGTCTGGTGCGTTGAGCGCCAGGCCTTCGCGGATTCGCCGAGGCAGATCGGGGTTGGCCAGAAACGGTCGGCCGAACGCGATGATGTCGGCGCGACCGTCGGCCAGCGCCCGTTCCGCCGATTCGGGGTCGTAGCCGCCGGCGATCATCAGCACGCCACCCCACGCATCACGCAACTGAGCGATGATGGCGTCCCAGCGCGGGTCGAAATTTTCATCCTTGACGGTGCCGACCACGGCCGGCTCGACCAGGTGCAGGTAGGCCAGCTTCCAGCGGTTCAACGAGCGCACGATGTAGCCGAATGTGGCCTCGGGCGATTCATCGCCCATGCCCATGAAACGGCCCATCGGGGTCAGGCGCACGCCGACACGGTCGGCACCGACTTCGTCGACCACGGCCGCCACCACTTCGAGTAACAGGCGCGCACGGTTTTCCAGGGTGCCGCCATAACCGTCAGTGCGCTGGTTGCTGTTGCTGTTGATGAACTGATCCAGCAGATAGCCGTTGCCGGCGTGAATTTCCACGCCATCCATCCCGGCGTTCAGCGCATTGCGTGCGGCGCGGCGGTAGTCGTTGATGATGTCGGCGATTTCCGAAACCTGCAGTGCGCGCGGCACTGGCACGTCACCCCAGACACCGTTGCCCTCGGCATCGATGATGAAAGTCTTGCCCGGTACAGGCAATGCGCTCGGCGCCACCGGCAGTGCGTTGTCCGGTTGAAAGCTTGGGTGCGATACGCGGCCCACATGCCACAGTTGCATGAAGATCAACCCGCCGGCCTCGTGTACCTGGCGGCTGACTTCACGCCAGGCTTGCACTTGTTCATCGTTGTAGATGCCAGGCGTCCACGCATAACCCTGGCCCTGACGGGAAATCTGCGTTGCCTCGGTGATGATCAGCGCGGCGCTCGCCCGCTGGCGGTAGTACTCGGCGTTCATGGACGTCGGGATGTCGCCCGGTTGGCCGGCACGGGAGCGGGTCAACGGCGCCATCGCCACCCGGTGGGGAAGTGTGTAGGGGCCGAGGGTAATGGGACGGAACAGTTGTTGTGTCATGGGGGTTCTCCAGTCTTCGAAAAAGGTCGGTGGACGGTGTCGGGCGTTGGGGCCGGCACCGGATGGCCCTACGTTAAGCGGCTGTCCGGTGCTTGATAATCCACACGCGACGCCACGCTGCATTGCGTGAAATGCAACGTGGCGCGGTTCAGGAAGGCTGTTGCGAGCGGGTCAGGGGCAGGTTCAGCCAGCGTCGTCCGGTGGCGTTCGCCACGGCATTGCCGATGGCGGCTGCCATGGGGCCCTGGACGATTTCGGCGGCGCCCAGAAACGGTTGCCCCGGCTGGTCGAGCAGGTGAACGTCGACCTTTTTGGGGAGTTGCGAGAAACGCAGGATCGGGTAGCCGCTCCAGTCGTAGCTGCGGATGCCGCCGGCGTCATAGGCGACCTTTTCATACAGCGTCCAGCTGGTGGACTGCACGATCCCGCCCTCGACCTGGTTGCGCAGGCCATCGGGACTGACGATCTGCCCCACGTCCACTGCGGTGACGACGTGGTCAATCTGCACTTCGCCGGTCTGCGGATGCACCCGCAGACGCACGGCGATGGCGCAGTAGCCCATGATGTTTTTGTAGCGCGCGAACGCAAAGCCAAGGCCTGCGCCGGGTTCACTGCTTTTTTGCGGCCAGCCGACGGCATCGCGAACCTTTTCCACCACCGCCCGTGCCCGAGGGTCGGTCAGGTGTGCCAGGCGCAGGGCAACCGGATCGACTGCGGCCTTGGCGGCCAGCTCGTCAATACAGGCTTCGATGGCGAAGACGTTGATGTGCGCGCCGAGCGAGCGCATGGCTGAAGTGCGGAACGGCATCTCGGTGACGAAGTTCATGTCGATCCGCGAGGAGGCCACGGTGTACAGCGGCACCGCGTTGCGATCGCCATCGCCTTCAGGCTGGGCGATCGGCACCGACGGTGCGGAAGCGAACGGCCGGGCCAGCAGGCGTGCGGGCAGCAAGCGCCCGGCGTTGACGATGCGTTCGTTGTGCGGCGTGGTCCACAGCTCATAGTTCCAGTCCTGCAGCCGACCTTGAGCGTCAAGGTTGGCTTGCACCTCGCTGACCATCGCCGAGCTGTAGGGCTCCCAGAGGTTTTCCTGCTCGCGCATCCATTGCACCCGCACCGGCGTGCCCGGTACGCGCATAGCAATCAACGCCGCGTCGGCTGCTGCATCGTCCGCGCCGTTGTGGCCGTAACAGCCGGAGCCTTCGGTGTGGATGCAGCGCACGCGCTCGGGTGGCAGCCGCAGCATCTCGGCGATTCCGGCGCGCAGCGGATACACGCCCTGGGTGTGAGTCCAGACGGTGAGGGTGCCGTCCTTGAACCAGGCCACGGCGCAGGACGGGCCGATCGAACCGTGCATCAGGTATTGCTTGGTCACCCGGGCGCGATATTCGTTGTCGGTCGCGCCTTGTGGGGTGCCTTCATGGCTGATCGGATAGCGACGCGAGGGCAGGTGTTTGAGCAAGGTGTGGATGTCGCGCGATTCGGGAATCGCCTGTCCGCCGCTCCAGCGCGCCGAGGCGTATCCATGACGCATGGCTTTGATCGCCTGCCATTCGTCCCGCGCCACCACGGCCAGATAATTGCCGTCGCGAATCACCTGCACCACCCCGGACAGCGTCTTGAACGATTCAATATCGATGGTTTGCAGTGTGCAGCCGGGGCGCGGCGGGCGGATGACCCGGGCGTGGAGCATGCCCGGCAGGCGAATGTCCTGCACGAACGCGGCGCCGCCGCTGACTTTGCCCGGGATATCCAGGCGTGGCAGCGAATGGCCGATGAGCTTGAATGACGCCGGCGGCATCGAGGGTGACTCGGACGTTGCATAGCGGTGCAGATCGACCTGCTGCACGGCGTCGGCGTAGGACATGCGTTGCCCGGTCGGGCCGAGAATGATGCCGTCGCGAGTCGTCAGCAGTGCCGGCGCAACGTTCCAGCTGCGCCCGGCCGATTCCAGCAGCATCTCGCGCACTTGTGCCGCCGCGTTGAACAGCGCGGTGCCGCTGTCGAAAATCGTGTGGCTGCCAGCGGTGTAGCCTTCGTTTGGCGTCAGTGCGGTGTCGGCGGTGAGCAGGTTGATCGCGGTCGGGGCGACCTCCAGCCGTTCAGCGGCAATTTGCAGTAACGCGGTTTTGACCCCGGTGCCCAGTTCGACCTTGCCGGTGTAGACGGTGATGCCGTCGTGGCCGACGCGGATCCAGGCATCGAGCCAGGGGTTGGTGCGCAGGCTGCCGGGCAGGTCCGGCGCCAGCACGACCGTGCCGAGGGTATCGACTTCGGTGTCAGCCAGGGCGCGGCGCGAGACCGGCACCAGAGCGAACGCCACGAGCAGAGCGCCGCCGCGCAGAAAAGCACGGCGACTTTGATCAACCTCGCTGATCGCTGTCATTGCGCACCCCCGTTTTGCCGGGAGACAACGCTGATCGCCTCAATGATGCGCAAATGCGTGCCACAGCGGCACAGGTTGCCTGCCATGTGTTCGCGAATGGTCTGTTCGTCGGGATGCGGATTGCTTTCCAGCAGTGCCTGCGCACGCATCAACATGCCGGCGATGCAGTAACCGCATTGAGCGGCCTGTTTGTCGATGAATGCTTGCTGCAGAGTGCCGGGGCGTTCGGCCGTGCCCAGGCTCTCGACCGTCCGCACCTTTTTGCCCTCAAGACCCGCGCAGGGTGTCAGGCAGGAAAACACCGGTTGGTCATCGACGATGACGGTGCAGGCGCCGCATTGGCCCAGGCCACACCCGTACTTGGCGCCGTTCAGGCCCAAGTGATTGCGCAGCGCATAGAGCAGCGGCATGTCGGGTTCCAGCTCGAGGGCCCGGGAAGATCCGTTGACGTTGAGGGTGATCTGAGTCATTTCGTCTCCTGACGTAGCGCTTCGAGGGTGGCGGAAAGGTCGGTCCACGGTTGATCGGGGCTGGCCTGATGGCGCAGGTAGACGGCCAGGGCGTCGAGTTGAGCGTTGTCGAGGCTGGCGGCGAACGAGGGCATCACCGGCCCCGGCTGGCCGGGTTCTGCCGGGATGCCTTCGAGTACGGTTTTCACAAAGTTGCGCGGGCTGGCGGCCTGCAGCGCCGAGGTGCGATCCAGTGCCGGGCGTCCGTCGATGTCACGCATCGGCGCGCCTTGGGCATGGCAGCCGGCGCAGGCACTGGCGAACAGCAGCGCGCCAGAGGATCGATCCGCAGGTTCAGCGCTGGCGCTCGGAATTTCGTTGATCGCGGTTTTCGCCGGCAGACTCAGCAGGTATTCGGCAATCGCCTGGGCATCTTCTGCGGGCAAGCGCGCCAGACTGAGACTGACCGGGCGCATCGGGCCCGCCGCCGTGCCGTGTCCGTCGACCACTTCGGCCCGCAGGTAACTCACCAGTTGCTCGCTACTCCACGGGTTTGCCCGGTGCGCCATGCCCAGCAGTGACGGCGCGTCCCAGCCATCCACGCTGCCGCCGGCCAGGTTTTCGCCGGATTTCTCGGCGCCGATCAGGTTCAACGGCGAATGACAGCCCGCGCAGTGACCGGGCCCCTCGACCAGGTAGCGTCCGCGATTCCACGCCTGCGATTGCTCCGCCAGCGGCGTCAGCGGTTTTCCATGCAGGAACAGCAGGTTCCAGAACGACACCAGAGGCCGGATGTTCATCGGGAAGTTCATGCGGTTCTGTTGTGGCGGCGAGTCCACGGCCGGGCCGCTCATCAGGTACGCATAGGCGTCGGCGATGTCGTCTTGGCTCATGCGTTGGTAATGAACGTAAGGGAAGGCCGGGTACAGGAAGTGGCCGTCGCGGGAGATACCTTCACGCATCGCCCGCTCGAAGGCCGGCAGCGACCATTGGCCGATGCCGGTCTGTGGATCCGGAGTGATGTTGGTGCTGTAGAGGGTGCCGAATGGCGTCACCAGCGGCAGTCCGCCGGCCAGGTATTGGCCGCCGGGACGCGTATGACACACCGCACAGTCGCCAGCCTCGACCACTCGTGCGCCGCGTTGCCGTTGCACGGAGTCGAAGGTTTGCGGGCGCTCGACCGGCGCAATTGCCGGCCGCCACATCAGCGCCAGGGCCGCGATTGCCCCGATCGACGCGAGGGCTGCTGCGCTGATCAACAGCGCTCTGGATCTCATGAAATGACCGTTCATGAGCGGCTGCCCAAGAGGCACGCGGTGGGCGTGAGGGACGGATTTGGCATCTTCGACAACTCCTTGAACGACCGGGGAAGGGCGCCGATGCAAAGCCCTGCGCCAGGTGCCCAAGGGTAGAGAAGGTGCATCCGTCCGGGTATTGCCGGACCGCGCAATAGCACGTTGCGCCAAGTGCAACGCCGAGGGTCGTTGCATTTGGCGCATCACTCAATTGCCTTTGGGATGGATACTCGAAGGCCTGCGCGACCCTTAGCCTTGGCGTCACTTTTCCAAACTCATCGAGGTGTCATCATGCTCACGGGCAATCCGGCAGCGGCGGCCAAGGCCGAACCATCCGCTTCTCTTTCCGGCCTGATGGTCGCGTTCCTGGCATTCTGCTGCGGCGCGGTCGTTGCCAACCTTTATTACGCTCAGCCGATCGTCGAACTGATCGCGCCGCAGATCGGCCTGTCCAGCGCCAATGCCAGTCTGATCGTTTCCCTCACGCAGTTCGGTTACGCATTGGGCCTGCTGTTGCTGGTGCCGCTGGCCGACCTGATGGAAAACCGTCGGCTGGTGGTCGGGTTTACCCTGGCGGCGAGCGTGACGCTGTTGTGCGCCGGCCTGACGCACTCGCCGTCGATGTTCCTTATCCTGTCGTTGCTGATCGGCCTGACTTCGGTGGCGGTGCAGATTCTGGTGCCGTTGGCCGCGCATCTGGCGCCCGAGGCAACCCGTGGGCGGGTGGTGGGCAACATCATGAGTGGCCTGTTGCTGGGCATTCTGCTGTCGCGGCCATTGTCGAGTCTGCTGGTGGAAGTGTTCGGCTGGCGCGGGGTGTTTTTCAGCGCGGCGGCACTGATGGCTGTCATCGCCCTGATCATGGCGATTGCCTTGCCGCGCCGCGTCCCGAGCCATCAGGCGACGTATGTGGCGCTGATCGGCTCGGTGTTTGCGCTGGCCCGTCGGCACGCGGTTCTGCGTCAGCGTTCGCTGTATCAGGGCTTGCTGTTCGCCAGCTTCAGCCTGTTCTGGACCCTCGCACCGATCGAGCTGATGCGGCACCACGGTTTCAGTCAGGCACAGGTGGCGATATTTGCATTGGTTGGCGCTGTCGGCGCGGTCGCAGCGCCGATTGCCGGGCGCCTGGCCGATGCCGGGCACGGTCGGCGCGGGACGCTCGTTGCACTGTTGCTGGCGCCAGCCTCGTTGCTGATCGCCGCGCTGCCGGGCAGCGGCTATGTCTGGCTGGTGGTTTGCGCGGTGCTGCTGGATTTCGCCGTGCAGCTGAACATGGTGCTGGGCCAGCGCGAGGTGTACGCCATCGATCCGCACAGCCGGGCCCGCCTGAATGCCGTGTACATGACCAGCATTTTTGTCGGCGGCGCCCTGGGATCGCTGGTCGCCAGTCCGCTCTACGAGCATTTCGGCTGGAACCTGTCCGCCGTGACCGTGGCGTTGCTGCCGGCCCTGGCTCTGGCGCTGTTCCTGAGCCGCAAGGCCGATGCCTGAACCTCAGGCACCGCTGAGTCCGATGAAGCACGGTCTTACAAGACGATCGGCGAACGGTGATGCACAATCATCACCGTTTCCTTTCGATCGGGCTCCACTTATGGACAAGTTGCTGGCACTGAAGATGTTCGTTGAAACCGTCCGTTGCGGTGGTTATTCCTCGGCGGCGCGCAAACTCGGCATCTCCACCTCTTCAGTGACGCGCCAGGTGGCGGGGCTGGAACACGAGTTGGGCGCCAGCCTGCTCAACCGCACGACACGCAACACCAGCGTGACGGTCGCCGGCCAAACCTATTTCGAGAAAGCGGTGGCCATTCTCGATGCCATCGATGAGGCCGACGCGGTGGTCGCCGACCGTGGCAGCGAGGCGCAGGGACGCCTGCGCATCAGTGTTCCGGTGGAATTCGGCCGACAGATCATTGCACCGCAACTGGGGATATTGCTCGACCGCCATCCGGGGCTTGAAATCAGTGTGTCGTTGAGCGATCAGGTCAGCGATCTGCTGAGCGAGCAGATCGATGTCTCGGTGCGACTGGGATCATCGGTGGTCAGTGACGATATCGTCAGCAAGCGCGTCGGCGGATTCCAGCGCTGGATTGTGGCGAGTCCGGATTATCTGAGCCGTCACGCTGTGCCGGCGCATCCGCGAGACTTGCTCGAGCATCAATGCCTGCGCTTCGACTACGGCGCTGCGCACCAGCACTGGACGTTCCAGGGCGACGAGGAAACCATCCAGCTCAATGTGCATGGCCGCCTGCAAAGCAACAACGCCGACATCCTGCGCGAAGCGGCGGTGGCAGGGCGCGGTGTGGCCCTGCTGGCCGACTGGCTGGTGCGCGCCGATGTCGAGGCGGGGCGGTTGACGCGACTGCTGGAAGGTTATGAAGTCAACCCCGGTAATGCGAGCTGCTGCATCAATGCGTTGTATCTGCCCAATCACCGGGGCTCCAGCCGTATCAATGTGTTCATTGATTTTCTGGAAGACATTCTGGCAGCGGAGCCATCGACTCAACGCTAGAGTGCCGTTTATTGCCGCCCGACGCTTTGTGAGTTCTGCATAAAAAAGCGCCCGCCAAAAAAAACGTGGCGGGCGCCTGGGAATGCGCAGCGATAGGGAAGTGTGAACCGTCGGGTGATCAGGCCACCGGAATCAATGGGTCGGCCGCGGCCAGTGCGGTTGCACGATCGGCGGCCGGCGGGTAGATCCACACGGTGTTGATCTGGGTCTTGAGGTCCTTGGCCTCTTGCCCGACCAGTTTCAATTGACGGTCCCAGCCCTCGGTGAACACCGCGCCCCAGGCACCGAGGTCGAGGCAGGTCACGTACTTGGGCTGGCGGTAGGTGATCGGCGCGACACCGATCAGGTCAGCGGCCACATTGTTGCCGGCATAACGGCCCAGGCTGATCGCATGCTGGCAGGACATCGCGGCGTAGTTTCCGAGATCATCCGTAGCGGCATAAGCGACGTCGCCGGCAGCGAAGACATCCACGTGCCCCAGCACTTTCAGGTGACCGTCGACGTGCAGGCGACCTTGCGGATCACGGCTGCCCGGAATCTGTTCAGTGAGCGGGCTGGCGCGGAAGCCAACGGTCCAGATGACGGTGTTGGACTCGATCCGTTTGCCGTCAGCCAAAGTCACGCCGCCGGCATCCACCGAGGCGACCGAGGCGTCGACTACCCATTCAATGCCCAGCTCTCGGGACGCTTCGACAATGGACGGGCGAATGCCGTCACCCAGAGTCGCGGCGATTTGCGGCGCGCGATCCACCACGATGACCCTGATCGGCGCATCGTCACCCAGTGCGGCACGCAGGCGGGCCGGCATTTCGGTGGCGGTTTCGATCCCGGTAAAACCACCACCGGCGACCACCACGGTATTACGCGCAGCGCTCGACGGCTGGTCCTTCAACGACTTGATATGGGCTTCGAGGCGTGCTGCTTCTTCGATCTGATCGACATCGAAGGCGTGTTCGATCATGCCTTTGAGCGGTGGGCGAATCACGCGACTGCCGGCGGCCAGCACCAGTCGGTCATAGCTCAGCGTGCTTTGTGTGCCGAAGGCATCGCTGTGGATCACTTGCTTGCCGGCGGTGTCGATGCTGTCGGCGATGCCTTTGACGAATTTCACGCCCACGGCATCGAACAGTTCACCCAGCGGCGCCTTCATGTTGTGGACATCCGGCTCGTAGAAGCGCGGACGGATGCGCAGTTCTGCCTGGGGTGCGAGGACGGTGATCTGCACGTCGTTACGATCATGCTGGTCCAGCAGACGTGCGGCGCTCAGGGCGCTCCAGACTCCACCAAACCCTGCGCCTATCACTAAAATGTGCTGTTTCATCGGATGACTCCTGTGGAAATTCTGGTCGTTGAACGGCTTGTCCGTTCATGCGTGACCGTCTGCCGCTCTGCACGAAGCAGGTGGTTGTGAACAACCGCAGAGCCGGTTCGATTCGCTGGGGAAGATGCTATCGGGGAAGGTGCGGCGAGACACTTCTACATAGGGTCAGTGCCGACATGCTTAGGTATGGGGTGGGGTATACACAGGTATAGAAAGAGGGCCGTCAAACGGCGCGATTGAATGCGCTTGCGATGCAGGTGATGAGTTCGCCGCACGGGAAGGGTTTAGGGAAATAGGCGAGGGGCTCGGGGAATGCGGCGTTGACCCTTGGCGGACGCCCCTGGTAACCCGTGATGAAAATGATCGGGATGCGCACGCCTCGGGCGCACAGCTCATCGTACATCTCGATGCCGGACAGACCGGGCATCTGGATGTCCGAGATGATGCAGCCGGGGCGGGGCGGCGCCTTCATCGCCAGAAAAGCCTCCGCGTTCGGGTACAACTGCACGGTGTAGCCGTGCGAGCGCAACAGGCTGTCCAGCGCCATGCGCACGGACTCATCATCATCGACAACCGATACAACAGCGGTGTGGGACATTGCTTTACCAGGGCTGATCTCGGGTAGCCCGTCGAGGACGCCCGCCATTGCCGCACGATACGCCGCTCGGTTCGGCGGCGTACTTATACGTGTGTATAGCGACAGTATTTGAACGTCTGCGAGCCCGGCGCCATTGCGCTGTGTGACGTCAGCGCGAGAACCGGCTGCGGTATTCCCGGGGCGAAACCGAGAGGTGACGGTAGAAGGTGTCGCGCATGCGTTCCTCGTCGCCAAACCCGCACAACTGCGCGATCTGGTCGATGTTGCGCTGAGAGTCTTCGAGCATTCGTCGCGCCGCTTCCAGGCGAAACAGCTCAAGTGCCTTGGCCGGCGTGCGGCCGATCTTGCGTTTGTAGACCCGCGCGAAATTGCGCGGGCTCATCTGCGCCTGTCGGGCCAGCGATTCGACGCTCAATTGCGGGTCGCCGAGGTTTTCGCTGATCCACAGGTGCAATTCTTCGAAGCAGCCTCTGTCGTCGATCTGCGCTTGCAGCAACTGGCTGAACTGCGCCTGACCGCCAGGGCGTTTGAGAAAAACCACCAGCTCACGCGCCACCTTCAACGCCACGGCGCGGCCGCAATCGGCCTCGACCAGCGCCAGCGCCATGTCGATTCCGGTGGTGACCCCGGCGGAAGTCCAGACGTTGCCTTGCTGGATGTAGATCGCATCAAGGTCGACATCGACACTCGGAAAACCACCCTTGAGCATGTCGCACATGCCCCAGTGGGTGGTTGCGCGCAAGCCTTCCAGCAGCCCGGCCTGGGCCAGCAGAAAAGTGCCGCTGCACACCGAGGCGGTGCGTCTGGCCTTGGCCGATGCCGCGCGCAGCCAGTCGACCAACGCAACATTGTCGAGCATGGCCTGACGGATGTTCGGCGCACCGGGCACGATCAGCGTATCGATGGTTGTCTCGTCAAAGGTGCGCAGGGCCAAGGTGTTGACCGACAGCCCTTCGGCGGTGGCGATCAATCCGCCGTCCAGGCTTGCGGTGTGCAACGCGTAGCCAGGCAAGCCGCGTTCGGCCATGGCCTTGGACGCGGCCCAGAACACGGTTTGTGCGCCGGTCAGGTCCAGCAAGCCCATCTGCGGATACGCCAGGAACACCAGCGTGCGCGGTTGCGCGAGCAAGCAGGTGAGAGGGTCGGGTTGGTGAAAAATAGAGTTCATGACTGCTCAGGGACCTGATGATCGCCCGCTTTTCGGCGATCCGGTGCGCCGTAGTTTCGGTGTTTGCGGGCAGGAGCGCGAATATACATTGGTATGGGCCACAGCCACCTCAGCAGCGGCGTTACTCGGTCGATGTGGTTCAAGCCCTATACCCGCGTATGGTGTTGGACGTCGTGGTCGCGATGCACACTCGATTTCAAGGCGCGCCATTCAGCGCTTGCGCCAGCAAGGGCATTCGTCCGGGAAATTTTGACTCAGCCAAGAGGAAAGCGACCATGTCAACGTATCTGAATCACTCCAATCAAACCAACGCAACCGATGACCGGCAGGCGTCCGTCACCCGCCAGCCATTCGCTCCGGCGCAGGAGCTGGTGCCATCGCGCTACGCACTGCAGGTCGGCGACATCGACGTGGTGGTGATCAGCGACGGCGTGCTGCCGCTGCCGACCTCGACCATGTCCACAAATGCCGACCCGCAGGCTCGCGCCGCCTGGTTCAAGGACATGTTCCTGGGGCCGGACGCGTTTGACTGGGCACTCAACGTGCTGGTGGTGCGCAGCGGCGAGCAGATCATTCTGGTCGACGCCGGGCTGGGCGGGCAGTTTCCCGGCTTCCCCCGGGCCGGCCAGTTGCCGAAACGCCTGGAAGCGGCGGGCATTGATCTGGCCAGCGTGACTGACATTGTGATCACGCACATGCACATGGACCATGTCGGCGGTCTGCTGGTCGACGAGGTGAAGAGCCGGCTGCGTGCGGACGTGCGCATTCACGTCTCGGCAAAAGAGGTCGAGTTCTGGGAGACGCCGGACTTCACCCAGACCGTCATGCCGGCGCCAGTGCCTGACGTTCTGCGCGCGACGGCCAATCAGTTCATCAACGATTACCGCCGCCAGGTGCGCACCTTCGAGGATGAATACGAAGTGGCGCCGGGGGTGGTGGTGAAACTCACCGGCGGGCATACGCCGGGGCACAGCATTGTCTACGTCAACTCGGGCGGCGAACGCCTGACCTTTGCTGGCGACGCCCTGTTTCCGGTGGCCTTCGAGCATCCGGAATGGCACAACGGTTTCGAGCATGATCCTGAAGAGTCGGTGCGTGTTCGCATGCGTCTGATGCGCGAAGCGGCGGCTAGTGGCGAGTGGTTTGTTGCCACCCATCTGCCGTTCCCGTCGGTAGGTCGAGTGGCGGTCGATGGCGATGCGTTCCGCTGGATTGCAGCGTTCTGGGATTACTGATCGGCTGTCGGCGGCCCGGCTGCATTCGGCCGGGCTCGATAAAAATCAGGCCCCGCAAGTGATGAACTTGCAGGGCCTTTTTTTGCTTTGAGGTTTGTTGGTCGGGCAGCGGTGGCTCTGCATCCAGTTATTCGTCAGGGCCGCTCAACGGCGGCGCATCAGCGCCTGTTCGATGCAGGCCAGCAATGCCCCGGTATGGAACGGTTTGGAGAAATAACCTTCCGGCGTCTTCACCCGCGCACTGAACTCGGGGGGCAGGCCCGGTTTGCCCGTGATGAAAATCGTCGGAATATGGATCTTCCTGGCCGCCAGCGCCTCGTACATTTCGACCCCGCACATGCCGGGCATCTGAATGTCCGAGATCAGGCACCCGGTCTGCTCTGGCGCGCTCGATTCAAGAAATGCAAAAGCGCTGTTGAATGTCTTGACCGTATAACCGCAAGACCGCAACAAACTGTCCATTGAAACCAGAACAAGTTCGTCATCATCGACAACTGAAACAATAGCTGAGTTGAACATGGGAAACCTTGCGTTCTTTGCGGGTGTCTGTCGCGCCCGCCATACTTGCAAGATACGCTTTCAAAAATTGTGGAATAGTATACGTGGGTATGTTTAGTTGGTTTTTTTGTTAGTTGCGAAAGTTAATCAGTGTTCAGAAAATAAATGGTTGTTGATTAACGAAAGAAAGTAACTGTTATGTCGAGTGCAGGCTTCAAAGAGTTGTCGGCTGGCGCAGTCGTTGTTGGCAATTGCGCTGGCACGACAGTCGCGGAACAAGGCATCGGCGGCCCGCAGTCGGCGCAGGGCGCGGTCAATGCCTTTAAGGCAGTCGGCAAAGCATAAAGGTTCGGGAGCCTCATTGAGGTGGTAGAGCGCGTCGCGCTGGGCATGGCCGCCCAGGTCAGTGATGCCGGTGACGAGAAAGTCGGCGTAACGGGTATTGGCGTTCAACAGTCTGCGCAACAGTGTCTGCACCGGTAGAAAGCTCACAGCGTGCAGTGTCTGCTGGCTGTGCTTGAGCCGCGCCAGAATGCTCAGCGTCGCGCTCAGGGTCTGCGTCAATGCGTCGATAATCTCCACGCGCTCAGCGGTGGACAACGATGTGTGCGTGCCATAGCGGGTGATGCAGGGCGGGTGACTGACCAAATACAGTTTGTGCGGTGCGTTCATGACCACCGTCTCCGGCTAGCGCTCGTGCGCGATTGAATGTTGTGATTGCAGCAGCGGACTCCACTGTTTCTGGTTGTCCGGACGTCGGTAGTACACCACCATGCGCCGGGCGACCTGCATGGCCAGCTCGCGACCGTGATCGGCCTCGACCAGTGCCAGCGCCAGATCGATCCCGGCGCTGACGCCGGCGCAGGTCCACACCGATGCCTGGTGGACGAAGATGGCCTCGCGATCCAGCTCGACCCTGGGGAACAGCCGCTCGAACATGTCAGCCATCAACCAGTGTGTCGCCACGCGCAGGCCGTCGAGCAGTCCGGCCTGAGCCAGGAAAAAAGCACCGCTGCATACCGACGTCGTACGGTTGGCCGTCGCTGACGTGGCGCGCAACCAATCGATCAGCGGCGCGTTGTCTCGCAACGCCTGGCTAATGGACGCCGAACCCGGAACGATCAACGTATTGATCGGCTCGTCGCCGAGCTCATCCAGCCGCCGGGTTTGAACCACCAGGCCTTCGCCGGTCTGCACCGGCCCGCCTTGCAGGCTCGCGGTGTGCAAGGCATAACCGGGCAAACCGAGTTGCGCCAGTCCGCACGTCGCCGCCCAGAAAACGGTCTGCGCGCCGGTCAGATCCAGCAGGCCCATTTGCGGGTATGCCACGAAAACGACGGTTCGTTCGTGTACCGGAGTTTCGGGTTCTGCGCCGGGGTTTGTACGTTGGATAGACAATGCGGGTCTCCATATCGCCACCGCGCGACATCAGGGGTGGATGGTTGTCATTTATCGTGTTCGAGCGCAGCCAATGGAATCGCAAACACAAACTGCGTGCCGACGCCCTCGGTGCTGTTGACCCAGATGCGGCCGCCGTGGAATTCAATGATCGAACGGCAAATCGAGAGGCCCATTCCCAGGCCGGTGGGCTTGGTGGTGAAAAATGGGTCGAACAGCGAAGGCAGGATGTCCTCGGCAATGCCGACGCCGGAGTCGGCGATTTCAAGCACGGCCTCGTTGTGCAGGATCGAGGTGGTGATCCGCAGCGTCCGGGCGCGGTCAAGCACATTGGCCATGGCCTGGCAGGCGTTGATGATCAGATTGATGATGACTTGCTGCAGTTGTACCCGGTCACCTTTGATCCGCGCACCATGAGTGCCCAGTCGGGCATGCGGGCGAACCTCATGGAAGCTGATGTCATGTTGCATCAGCGTCAGCGAGTCACTGACGATGTCGTCGAACACTTCGACATTGCGCTGCACCTCGCTGTGTCGCGATAACGCTCGAATACAGGCGATGACATCGGAGACCCTGACCGAGTTTTGAATGATCCGGTCCAGCGAACGGCGGGCTTCTTCCAGGTTGGGTTCGGGCCGGTTGATCCAGCGTTTGCAGGATTCGCCGCTGGTGATGACCGCTGCCAGCGGCTGATTGATTTCGTGGGCAATCGACGCGGCCAGTTCGCCCATGGAAGTCAGGCGCGTGACGTGGGCGAGGGTGGCTTGCGAGTGAAACAACGCCTCTTCCGACTGTTTGCTGGCGGTGACGTCCATCAGCGCCCCGGCGTATTGCGTGCGCCCGCGATGTCTGGGCAACGGGCTGGCGATCATCTGCACGTGCTTGATCCGACCATCCGGCATGAGCAGCCGATGCTCGACTTCGACCAACTCTTGCCGGCGCGCAAACTGTTCCAGCACCTGATCGATAACCGGCAGGTCGTCTGGATGAGTGCGTGACTTGACCAGCGCCAGTGTCGGGGTGATGTCCGGCGAGTACTCGAAAATACGCGACGACTCTTGCGACCATGAAACGCTGACTTTTTTATCGATGATGAAACCGATACTGCCGGTGTGGGTAAGTTTCTGTGCGCCCAGAAAGAACGCTTCCTTGCGCCGCAGCGTTTCAGTGGCGCGTTTGCTGCGCAACGCGAGCAGGGAAATGGTCGTCAGCGCGATCAGGCACCTGACGAATCCGGCGATGCTGCGGTGATCGCGATAACCTTCATCGACCAGGAAGTCGGCCGTCAGCAGCGTGAGGCAACCCAACGCGACGGCAAGAAATACCGGTACCGGGAAGATGTTCGCTGACATGAATACCAGCGTGATGTAGAACAACGTCGGCGCAACGTCCAGATCGAGGTACGCGTTGGTGATATAGATCATGCTGCCGACCGCTATGCCGCAAAGCCAGGCGAAGGCGTCTGAACAAAGAAGTTGTGCGCGACGTTTGATGATAGACATTTATTCTTCCAGATTTTTGCTATCGGACGGCAGGTCGTGTTCTTTCGATGAAGCAGGCAAACGCTATGAAAGGCGTATTAATGAAGAGGTTAAAAAGTCTGAAGTTGTTTTTCAGGCATGACGGTTGTTGGCGACTGTCTGTCATTCACCAATCGCTGTATTGAGTAATGGTTATTTGAATAAAGATCTTATTCGAAGACTTCTACGCTGGCACTGCTGCATTGGGTCATTTGCAGTATGACTGCGTATGAACCGGATATACGCAAGTGTTAGTTGTTCGGAACTTGAGTGTTGATTGTGCCGGCCAGCCACGGCGGCTTGAGCCATACCGTATCGTTTCATTCGGTCACCGATGTGCAGGCAGCGCCGCGATGACTTCGGCCATGCGCACCAGGTCGGCAAATGAGCGCGCGCCCATCTTGCGCATGGCCTGGCCCCGGTGGATCTTCACAGTGATTTCACTGAGGCCGATTTCCCCGGCGATCTGCTTGTTCATCAAGCCTGAGGCCGCCAGAGCCATGACCGTCTGCTCCCGGGGTGTCAACGTCCCATGACGGGCGCGCAGCTCATCGGCATGCCGCCCTGACTCGCGACGCTGCTTGTCCCGCGAGTGTGCGGCGCAGACGGCATCGATCAGGTCCTGCTCGCGAAACGGTTTGGTCAGGAAGTCCACCGCGCCGGCTTTCATCGCGCGCACGGTCATGGCGATATCGCCGTGTCCGGTGATGAACACGATTGGCACATTGATTCCGGCGGTGGCCAGTTCAGTCTGGAAATCCAGCCCGCTGCTGCCTTGCAGGCGCACGTCGAGTACCAGGCAACTCAGCGTGTCCGGACGTTGATACGTCATGAACTCGGCGACCGACCCGAACAGCTCCACCCGCAGACCAATGGAGCGCAACAGGCTGCCGAGGGATTCGCGCAACGCGGCATCGTCGTCGACGATGAATACCACCGGCTCGCTGGGGTTGTTGCTGATGGGATTGTTGTTCATTGCTCTTTTCCCAAAAGGTTGTGACGTTGTGGCGAATCCCTTGGCCGGGCGGCCGGTGTTTGCTCGTGCGGGTTGATGCCCGACCAGAGACACGGTCCCGCTGGCGATAGCGCCGTGCGACACGTTGCGCAGGTGTGGGCGTGAGTAGATAGACGGTTAAGCATCGTAGTGGCGCAGCACGCCGTCAGCTAGGACAAAAAACCCGAAAAAACGGCCATTGCACCGGTCTTTGCGCGGCCCGATGCAGCTATCGGTTTCAAACGGTTCATACAAAAGTATCAAAACACTCACCTAACGCATGATCCCGCTGTCCCCAAGTACCACAGACGTCCGGCAGGCGCGCCCTTAACCTTGATCAGCTCTCCGTCGATTTCAATGGCCGCGTGCCGGGTGGTGAACTTCATGAACAGAAATGAACTCCGTCGTGTCGACATTAATCTGCTGGTGGTCTTCGAGACGCTGATGCATGAGCGCAACGTCAGCCGGGTCGGCGAGAAGCTGTTTCTCGGTCAACCGACCATCAGTGCAGCGCTGGGGCGTTTGCGTGTGCTTTTCGACGATCCGTTGTTCGTTCGTGCGGGGAGGGTGATGGAGCCGACAAGGCGGGCCGAGGAAATTTTCGCCAACCTGACGCCGGCGCTGGATGGCGTTGTCGCGGCGTTGAGCCGTTGCCAGCCCTTCGACCCAGCTACCAGCGAGGTGACCTTTCAGGTCGGCCTGTCCGACGATGTCGAATACGCGTTGCTCCCGCGACTGCTGCGCAAGCTTCGTAGCGAGGCGCCGAATATTGCCTTGGTGGTGCTGCGCGTCGATCAGCAGCAGATGTCGCAGCGGCTGTTCAATGGCGAGATTTCTCTGGGCATCAGCCCTACGCTCGATCTGCCGGCCAACGCTCGACGCAAGAGTCTACGGTCGATCCGGCCAATGCTCCTGCGCTCGGATACCCGCCCGGGCCTGCTGGCGCTCGATGAGTTCTGCGAGCGCCCGCATGCCATCGTGTCGTCCATGGGCAAGGCCAGGGATGACACCGACCACGCGCTGGACCTGCTCGGACGTCGGCGCAAAGTGGTGCTGGCGGTGCCGCAGTTCAGCGCCTTGCCAAGGTTGTTGGCGCAGAGCGACATGCTGGTCATCGTCCCGGATTACGTGGCCAGGGCCATGGCCTCGGTGAATGGCATCAGGGCCGAGCCGGCCCCTCTGTTGCTGCCATCGCGGGAGCTTTCCATGGTCTGGCGTGCCGCTGCGCACAACGATTGCGCTCAGCGTTGGCTGCGTTCGCGTTGCCAGGCATTTCTTGGCACGCCGATTGAGTTGCAGGTAGTGCCAAAATTACGCCCGGCGTTGCCCGTCGATCAGACGTTGATGATGGCCCGGTAGATAACTGCAACGGCTGTGTGATTCGCCCAATAGAAAAGCTCCGACTCGATCGGAGCTTTTCTTTTCAGGGGGCTGTACTTGGCTTGTCGTGAGGGCGCGGCCCTGGAACCTCATGCATTGATAAACGCCAGCAGGTCCGCGTTGATGGTGTCGCCGTGGGTGGTGCACATGCCATGGGGCTGGTCGGGGTAGGTTTTCAGCGTACCGTGCTTGAGCAATTTGATTGAGAGGTGAGCCGAATTGGTGATCGGCACGATCTGGTCATCTTCACCGTGCAGCACCAGGGTCGGCACATCGATGTTTTTCAGGTCATCGGTGAAGTCGGTTTCGGAGAACGCGCTGATGCAGTCGTACTGCGCCTTGATCCCGCCGTTCATGCCCTGGCGCCACCAGTTTTCGACGATCGCTTCAGACACTTTCGCACCTGGGCGATTGAAGCCGTAGAACGGTCCGCTCGGGAAGTCACGATAAAACTGGCTGCGATTCTGCGCGAGTGCCTTGCGCAACCCGTCAAACACCTCCATCGGCAGGCCTCCGGGATTTTTTGCGGTGCGCAGCATGATGGGCGCTACAGCGCCGATCAGCACGGCCTTGGCCACCCGGCCGCGACCATGCCGCGCCACGTAGCGCGCCACTTCACCGCCGCCGGTGGAGTGGCCGATGTGCACGGCGTTGCGGATGTTCAGGTGCGCCATCAACTCGGCAACGTCGGCGGCGTAGGTGTCCATTGCGTTGCCCATGGCCGTTTGCGAGGAGCGACCATGGCCACGTCGATCATGGGCGATGACGCGAAAGCCCTTGTTGAGGAAGAACAGCATTTGCGTGTCCCAGTCATCACTCGAAAGGGGCCAGCCGTGGTGGAAAACGATCGGCTGGCCGTGGCCCCAGTCCTTGTAGAAAATCTGCGTGCCATCCTTGACGGTGAACATTCCCGAATCGCTGCCGTTACCGGCGCCTTTGCTGCCCCCTGACGCGGATGCCGGTGTCTGCTGCGTAGCCAGCGCCGGCAATGCCACCGCCAGGGTAGCGGCCATGGCACCCGTCGTGATCAAGCCACGACGGGTGGTTCCGTTTTTCTCGTCAGTCATTTTGAACACCCATTGAGTTAAAGAAGTTGCACAGGCGGCGCAAGGCTGCAGCCCTGGCCGAAGGCAATCTTTGGGCAAAGGGGTACGACTGACCACCAGACATGGGTTTTTGAAATTAACGCTTTGGTATGCAGGGCATGAAGGGGGGGCACGTTGGCGGGGTGGCGCGTCCCTGCGCCTGGACAAGTCAGAAGGTGTACTTGGCCGTCAGCATCATGTTGCGCGGCGTGCCATAGCTGTCGCCGCCGTAGCTGACGGAGTTGGCGATGGTGGAGTAGTACTTGCGGTCGAAGATGTTGTTGGCATTGAGTTGCAGGTCGAGGTTGTCATTGAGCCGGTAGCCGGCCATCAGGTCGGTCACGGCGTACGCGCCTTGCTTGAGGCGGTAGTTGCTGCCATCGAGCAGTTCGATGTCGTTGTACATGCGGCTCTGCCAGGAGATGTTGCCGCCCACACGCAGTTTTTCCAGTGGGCCCTGGAAGTTGTAGCGGGTGGTGAGCTTGAACAGGTGTTCCGGTGTGTCGGTGTCGAACTGCTTGTTCACGTTCTGCGGATTCGCCTCATCCTTGATGGTGTGCGTACGGGCGTAGGTGTAGCCGCCGCCGATCTGCCAGTTGTCGGTGAGCGCGCCTTGCAGTTCGAAGTCGATACCCTGGCTGCGGATCTCGCCGGAGGCTTCATAGCAGGAAGCCTGCGGGCAGTTTGGTACGAACACCTGCACCGCGCGGTTTTCCTGATCGACGCGGAACTCGTTCGCGTAAATCGTTCAATGACCGTTCGCACCTCTGGTTGTTTGAGCCGGAGGAACGGCATCGCTCAACCCTGTAAAAAAAAACCGCCCGAAGCCGTGCATCGGGCGGTTTGCAGGATCAAACAGGGCTGATTCAGATCAGCCGCAGGGTGACGTCGATGTTGCCGCGAGTGGCCTTTGAGTAAGGACAGGTCTGATGCGCCGCGTCCACCAGCGCCTGGGCAACCGAAGGCTCCAGCCCCGGCAGGCTGACACTCAAGCGTGCCTGAAGGAAGAACGCATCACCGGTCTTGCCCAGATCGATTTCGGTTTCGACCGCCACATCCGCTGGAAGCCTGATCTTCTGTGCCGCAGCTGCCTTGCCCATGGCGCCGATGAAGCAGGCCGACCAGCCGGCTGCCAACAGCTGTTCCGGATTGGTGCCGCTGCCATTTGAGCCGGGTGGCGAGAGCTTGATGTCCAGGTTGCCGTCCGAACTGCGCGATGCGCCATCGCGCCCGCCGGTGGTGCGGGTCTTGCCGGTGTACAGCACGGTGTCGATTTGATTGATCATGGAAATACCTGCCTGAGTGATGGGTTAAGTCGGACAGCGAAGGTTCCGATGGCCCACACTTTTGCATTGGCATGTACCCGGGATGTGTCGTGCGGCGGCGTTTTTGTATCGCTCTGTAGCCTGAGCCAGGCCATTGGTTCCTGTCGCTTATCACGTCAGGCGATACACATTGACCGCTTACAGCCATCGCTGTGCATTGCGCAAAGGGGCAGGCTTGGGTCTGCCTGCCTTTTTCTCGATCCCGGCGGAAAACCGTTCCCGGCGTCTGCGTCAGCGTGCGGGGTTTACCCCGTGCGACGCGTGCGGCTGGCATCTTTGGACGGTGGGCAGCCAAACTGGCGACTGTATTCCCGGCTGAATTGCGACGGGCTTTCGTAGCCCACTCGATAACAGGCGCTCGCCACATCCAGCCCTTCGCCGAGCAACAGCCGGCGGGCTTCCTGCAGGCGCAGTTGTTTCTGATACTGCAGCGGACTCATGGCGGTCACTGCCTTGAAACGATGATGCAATGTGGAGTTGCCCAAATTGGCGACCCGGGCGAGTTCTTCGATGCGCAAGGGTTGGGTGTAGTGGTTGTTCAACCAATCGATTGCCCGCGTAACCCGACGTGTTTGCGAGTCGCCGAGGGCAAGCTCATACAGACGACGGCCGTGCATGCCGCGTAGAAGGCGGTAATACAGCTCCCGCAGGGCCAGAGGTGCCAGCATGCCGATGTCTTTCGGGGTGTCCAGCAGTCGGACCAGTCGAAGCATGGTTTCTAGCAGGGGCACATCGACCCTTTCAAGGAAAAGGCCCAGTTCCGGCTCGTCCGGTACGCCCGCCGGCGGCGCGTCGGCGATGACCTGGGCAATTTCCGTGGCCTCGAAATCGAACCGGATACACAAATAAGGCGCTTGCGGACTGGCCTTCAGCACGCGCCCGGCAACCGGGAGCGTCACCGAGACCACCAGATAACTGAGCGGATCGTAGAGGTAATGATCGTCACCCAGGCTGATTTCCTTTTGTCCTTGCACGATCAGGCAAAGTGCCGGTTTGTGCACGGTATGGATCAGCTCCGAAGGTGCATCGAAACGAATCACATGCAGCGGAGCTATGGCGGTCTCATAGATCCCGGGTGTGGTAAAGCGTTGAGTCAGCAGGCGAACCAGTTCGTCACGGTAGATGGCTGTGTTTTGAAGGATGAAAGCATCGCTTTGTTCCATTTCAAGGCTCTCACATGTGTTCATGAGCGTCTGCCCGGAACTGCCCGGGCAGACGATATTCACCCGACATCATCAAAGTACTCATTGCCGATAGAGGATCATTCCGGCGTGATACAGCACGTCGTCATGAAAGTGGCCATCAGCGGTGAAGCCGGTGTCGTCCCAGTACTGGATGTAATCACCAACCAGTTCGTAGCGGCCCTGATAGGCGCTCTTGTTTTTACCACGGGCCTCGTCGTAACGACCAGTCGTCAGAAGCTCATGACGGATGAATCCATCCGCGGTGACCCACATGCCTGCGTAACGATGGTCCTGAGTGGTTTTTTTGGCATCTTTCATCACTTTTCTCCCCGGATTTTCAGACTGAGCCGATACGACCCAAAGCCGTGCGATCAGAGCCGTTTTCGGCAACGCGAAAACCCGGAGTGCGATCACTGCCGCCTTCAGTTACGCGCATGCCTGGCGTGCGGTCCGAACCATCAGCGGCAACGCGGAACCCTGGAGTGCGATCACTGCCGCCTTCAGTGACGCGCATGCCGGGCGTGCGGTCAGATCCGTCAGCGGCCAGGTACAGGCTGGTCGAGGAAAGGTTGATCGCGCAGGCCACCATCGCGCCGATCACCAGTGAAAGGGAAAGCCGTTTTGCGTTTTTCATTGTTCAGTCCTCATTGACGTTGTTCATCTGAGCGGCCTGCCGTGGCCTGTGTGTGCATCCGTTGCGTGCTTTCAGATTACGTAGCCGAGCGCAGCGGTGTTAGGACGAAACTGCCGCAGATTTGCCTGATCCTCTCGGGCTGGTCGGGCATTCCGTGCGGCGCGTTTGTGCTGCGGCTCAGCCGGCCGTGACCGTCATGCCGCCGTCGGCCATGACCACCGAACCGACCATGAAGCTGGCCCGATCCGAGGCGATGAACGCGACCACTTCGGCGATTTCTTCCGGTTGGGCGGCGCGGCCGATCGGCGCCGCTTCGCCATGTTGGGCGAGAAAGGCGGGGCCATCGTCGACCACATCGTTGAGGATGTTGGTCACCACATCGCCGACACCGACAGCATTGACGCGGATGCCGTGGCCAATGACCTCAAGCGCCAGGGTGCGCGTCAATTGGGCCAGCGCGCCTTTGGAAGCGGTGTAGGCGGCAATGGTGGGGAAGGCGAAATAGGAAGCGTAGGACGCGATGTTGACGATCGATCCGGACTTGTTGGGCATCATCGCTTTCACCGCCTCCCGGCTATGCAAAAAGGCCGCCGTGGCGTTGACCGCCTGAATGCGTTCCCAGTCTTCGCGAGTCATGTCGATGACCAGTTTGTTGATGATGATGCCGGCGTTGTTGACCAGAATGTCCAGCCGACCGAATTGCTCGACGGCCAGGGCGACCGCGCGTTCGGCCGCGCCGTCCTGAGTGATGTCGGCCACCAGGGGGACCAGGCCGGGGCGGGCCAGTGCTTCCACCTCAGGGTTTATATCTTCAGCAATGACCTGGGCGCCGCGGGCGTGCAGCAGCAGTGCGATGGCCTTGCCGATGCCACTGGCCGCGCCAGTGACCAGCGCGACTTTACCGGCCACTTCGTTTGGGGTGCCGTTCTTGAAGTCGGTCATGATGTTCTCCAGCGTTTTTGATCGAGTAGGGATAAGCCGTGTTGGCGCCGGCGAGGCGCTGTCATCGGCGACGGGCCTACTGTCTCGCAGCGAAGCGAAGTCGGCTTTCGTGAGATTGCCCACGCTGTCGGGGTTTTGCGCTGAATGTCAGTGAGGGAGGTTCGGTGCGCGATTCAACCCACGGAAAAACCCCGATATCATCGAGCCGGTCACCGTGACACGGCGTGCGGGCAAGCATCCGAGACCTGTGTGTCTTGGCACAGCCAAATCTGAAAAGGACGAGTTCATGACAAATACCGGGCGCACCTCCCAGGAACCGATGTCGACATCTTCTCGAGACTTGCGCATCACCGGCGAGTCGATGGGTGAGTTCCTGCCAGGCGAACCGCAGGCGTTACCCTCGCGGCCGGAAATCACGGATGTTGTGATTCAGCTGTTCACCCATCGCAGCGTTACCGAACCCATTCTCGTGCCGGCAGTGGTGGAGCCGTTGCTCGTTCTGGTTCTGGCCGGGGCGGCGAGGGTGGAGGAGCGCGCATTGGGTGGCGAGTGGGAAGCTGCGCAGGTCAGTGCCGGCGATTTTTTCCTTACCAGCTCCGATGAGCCGTATGAAATGCGCTGGCAGACGCATGGAGGCGATACCTTCGAAGTCATGCATCTTTATCTCGGCCTGCCGCTGATCGAGCAAGCGTCTCGAGAGCTGTCGGGTCAGCACGCAGGGTCTGTGCGTTTGCGCGATGTTTCAGGGGCCCGGGACGAGCGCGTCGCGTTTGTCATGGAGCAATTGCGCACCGAACTGCTTCTGGAGCGCTCGCCCAGCGCTCTTTTCGCCCGCTCGCTGGCACAGGCGCTGGCCGTGCATCTGGTGCGCAGCTATCTGGCTGAAAGCCAGCCCGGGCGTCGGGTCAACGCCTTGCAAGCCTACAAACTGCGTAAAGTCACCGACGCGATGAGCGCGCATCTGAGCGATGAATTCAGCCTGGCCAAACTGGCCAGCCTTGCCGAGCTGAGCGAGTACCACTTCAGCCGCCTGTTCAAGCGGGCGACTGGGCTTTCGCCGTCGCAGTACTTCATCCGCTTGCGCATGGCTCGCGCGCGGCACCTGTTGCTGGAGACCCGTCTTGGCGTCATCGACATCGGGCTGGAGGTCGGCTACTCAAGCCCCAGTCATTTCTCGCAGGTATTTCGTCGCGAAGTGGGCGTAACGCCCAGCGAGTTCCGTGGGGCCTGAGCGCCCCTACGCTACAAATTTGCAGGCGATGCACACAGACACGAATAGGCAAAAGTTGCGCAGGTTTCGGCACGCGCCGACGAGGCCCGCGCCCTTAATCTTTTCGACGTACCCCGCAGCAACGAACGCGTCTTCAGCGGTCGGTGCTGAACTTCAATGCAGACAGCAGGAGCTACGGATATGTCGAACATTCAAAACAAAGTCGTCCTGATTACCGGTGCAAGCAGTGGTATTGGCGAAGCCGTGGCCAGGTTGATTGCTGCCAAAGGCGCGCATGTGGTTCTCGGCGCCCGCCGGACCGAGCGTCTGGACAGACTGGTCAGCGAGATCCAGGCCGAAGGTGGCTCGGCAAGTGCCTGCGCACTGGACGTTACGGATCTGCAATCGATGCACGCCTTCGTGGCATTCGCCAAGACGCAACATGGCAAGGTCGATGTGATCATCAACAACGCGGGGGTGATGCCTTTGTCTCCGCTGGCTTCGTTGAAGGTCGATGAATGGAACCAGATGCTCGATGTCAACGTTCGCGGTGTGCTGCACGGTATTGCCGCCGTCTTGCCGGACATGCAGACGCAGGGCTTCGGGCAGGTCATCAATATCTCGTCCATTGGTGGCCTGGCGGTGTCTCCGACAGCGGCGGTGTACTGCGCGACCAAATTCGCAGTCAGGGCTATCTCGGATGGCTTGCGCCAGGAAACGGACAAGATCCGGGTGACCGTGGTGTGCCCGGGTGTGGTCGAGTCCGAACTGGCCGATACGATTTCCGATGAGGTGGCACGCGAGGAAATGAAAGCCTTCCGTCGTGTGGCACTCAATGCAGACGCCATTGCGCGAGCGCTCGCCTATGCCATCGAGCAGCCTGACGATGTTGATGTGAGTGAGATTGTGGTTCGCCCGACCGCCAGTCCACACTGAGCAGTCTGGAGGCTAGCCAGTCCCGCGCCGTGCGCGGGACCCGCAAGTCGATGTTTTATCAATCTCTCCTCTAGCGCATCTGCAGGATGATCGGACTGCTGCTGGCCGGATCGGTGTGCTCACGTAGCTTGCCCACCGTCTGCGCATCAACGGCACTCCCCTGGTTGCCCCAAGTGCTGCGCATGAACGTCAGCACTTCGGCGATCTGCTGATCCGACAGCTGCTCACGGAAGGCCGGCATGCGATAGGCATCCGGCACGCCGGCCGCCACCACTCGTTGCGATCCATTCAGAGTGATGTTGATTGCCGAGGCACTTTCCCTGGCCAGTGCCGAAGTCGCGCCGGCCAGCGGCGGCATCCATTGCGATTGACCCTTGCCGTCCAGACCGTGGCACGACGCACAGCGCGTGACGTAGGTCTGTGCACCGGGCGATTCCAGACGTTGCGCTGCCGAAACCGCTTGATACTGCCAAGGCGCGCCATCCCGTTCGCGATCTCCCGGAAGCGACTTCAGGTAGTGGGCAATGGCCGTCAGATCGTCGTCGCTCATGAACTGCGTGGAGTTGTTGAACGCCTCGGTCATCGAGCCGTAGACCACCGCGTGCTGGTTGCGACCGGTCTTGAGGAACTGCACGATCTCTTGCTCGCTCCAGCGGCCCAGCCCGGTGTTGTGGTCATCGCGCAGGCTCGGTGCGTACCAGCCATCGAGCAGGGCGCCGGCCAGGTATGGCTTGCCGGACTCGTCCAGTGCCTTCTCGTTGAACGCCAGGCCGCGCGGTGTATGGCAACTGCCGCAGTGCCCGGCGCCCTGAACGAGATAAGCGCCGCGGTTCCATCGTTCATTCTGCAACGGTTTAGTCACATAAGGTTCGGCATCGACAAACACACCGTTCCACAGTGCAATCGGCCAGCGCAGGTTCAGCGGAAACGGAATCGCACTGGGGATGTTCGCCTGTTTGACTGGCGCCACGCCTTTCATGAAAAACGCATACAGCGCTCGTACGTCTTCATCACTGAGCTTGGCGTAGGACGGGTAGGGCATCGCCGGGTACAGACGGCGACTGTCGGGCGCCACGCCGTGGCGCACGGCACGGTCGAAGTCCGCCAGGCTGTAGTGACCGATGCCGGTTTCCGTGTCCGGGGTGATATTGGTCGCATGGATTGAGCCCAGCGGCGTGGCCATTTCCAGCCCTCCGGCGAACGGCGCGCCGCCCGGCACGCTGTGACAGGCCACGCAATCGCTGAGCCTGGCGACGTATTCGCCACGGGCCACCAGCGCCGGATCGATGTCGGCCACGGCGATCTGATGGTTTTCCAGGCGCGAGACAGGCTCGCGGGTGACATACCAGGCCAGCAGGCCTGCCGCGACCAGGCACGGCACGGCCAGCCAGCCAGCGGTTCTTGCGAATCGGCTGTTATTCATGAACGCTCCGGCGCTGATCAGGTGAAAGTGTGTCGGCTCAAGGGCAGGCTGCGCACCCGCTGACCGGTCAGCGCTGCTACCGCGTTAGCGACAGCGGGCGCGACCGCAGGCAATGGCGGTTCACCGATGCCACCCATTTTTTCCCCGCTCTCGACCACACGCACATGAACCCGTGCCATCCGCGCAGGCGGCAGGATCGGGTACAAGTCGTAGTTGCGCGCCCGGGGTTTGCCATCCACCCACACGGCTTCCTCGATCAGCGTTTGCGACAGTCCCAGCGCTACGGCGCCATTGACCTGAGCCTCGACAATCGCCGGATTGACGATGCTGCCCGGATCAATCGCCTGCCAGATGTCGTGCACCTTGACCTGGCCGTTCTCGATGGACACCTCGGCGATCACCGCCGTCTCGGTACCGAACGGCGAAGCCATGGCCACCCCACGCGCACGTCGGCTGCCGTCCTCGGCAGTGAACGGGCCGCGCTTCCAGCCGCCCGACAGTTCACCCACCGCTTGCAGCAAGGTGGTCAACCGTTGGTTGCCGCGCAGCAAATGCAGGCGCAAGTCGAACGGATCTTTGCCACCCTTGTCGGCCAGTTCATCGAGGAACGATTCATAGAAGAAGTCGTTGAGGGAATTGCCCACCGAACGCCAGTAGCCGAGCATCGCCGGGCCTTTGACGTAAATCTGTGCGATGCGCTTGTTGGGGATCGCATAGGACTTGCCCGATAAGCCTTCAAGCGCGGTCGGATCGAGCTTTTCACCTTGCTTGCCGGCGAGGGCCTCGGTCGGGCCTTCGGTGGCACTGATCGCTTCGATTGCCAGTGGCCAGCCGTCGTTGTCCAGCGCGGCGCGGAAATTCACCGCTGCCACCGGTCGAAGCACGTCACGCAGGAACTCTTCTTCGCGACTCCAGATCAGTTTGACCGGGCGCCCAACCGCTTTGGCCAGCGCGATGGCCTGAGGGTAGGGACTGGCCGAGTCGTAGAGGAAATGCCGACCGAAGAACCCGCCCAACAGCGGCGAATGCAAGGTGATGCGTGACGGATCGAGCCCGGTGCGTTTGGCGATATCGGCGCGGAACATGTCCGGCGCCTGATTCGGCAACCAGACCTCAAGCGAACCATCCGGATTGAATCGGGCCAGTGCTGAAGGCGGCTCCAGCTGTCCGTGGTTCAGGTATTGGTTGTGGTAAGTGGCGTCGATCCGGGTCTTGGTCTCCTTGAGAATCGAAGCCACATCGCCTTCATGTTCATCATCTCTGGCGGGGCTTTTATCTTCAGCGAGGCGCTTGAACCAGGCATCGCTGGAAAAGTCGGCGGGCATCGGCCGCACTTTGCTGTCGGCCGTCGGCTCTTGCCAGTCAACCTGGATCGCCTCGACGGCACGTTTGGCGTGCCACCAGCGCTCGGCGACCACCGCTACAGCGCCCGGCAGACGGTGCACGGAATGCACGCCTTTCATCGCCTTGACCTGGTCTTCGTTGCGCAAGTTGCCCACGGTCATCCCCAGGCGCGGGGCATGTTGAACGGCGGCATGCAGCATGTCGTCGACTTTCAGATCGATGCTGTACAGCGCCTTGCCGGTGGATTTGTCGTAGGCATCGAGACGCTTCACCGGTTTGCCGATCCAGCGGAACTGACTCGGATCACGCAGCTTCACCGAGGCCGGATCGGGAACCGGCAGATCCATCGCACGCTCGGCCAGTTCACCGTAGGCCAACGAGCGCCCGGACTTGGCATGCACGACCTTGCCCGGCTCGGTGCTCAACTCGCTCACCGGCACGCCCAGTTGCTGCGCGCCGGCCTGCAACAGCATGGCGCGGGCAAGGGCGCCGAGGCGGCGCATGACCGGGTAACTCATGCGCACCGACATACTGCCGCCGGTGATGCGCATACCGTTTTCCATCACCACGTAGGCTTCGCCGGGAGGCGCGGCTTCGACCAGAAAGGTCGCCGGGTCGGCATCCAGCTCTTCACCGACGATCTGCGCCATGGCGGTGAACGTGCCTTGCCCGCCTTCCATGAACGGGCAGAGCAGACGCACGCGGTTGTCCGGGCGGATTTCGAGAAACGCCGGGACTTGGGTGCCACGCTCGGCCGTCGCTGCCGCTGCCGCTTGTACCCGTGTCGCACCGAGCGGCAGACCGAAGCCGAGCACCAGTGCGCCGACGGCGGTACCGGTCAGAAAACGTCTGCGCGACACATTGATCGGTTCATGCAGATCCAGTATTGAAGCGTGTTGTGAAGGGTCGATACGAACGTTCATCACGCGTCCCCCTTGCCGGCAAGCTCATGCACGGCGGCATGAATGGCGTTGTAAGTACCGCAGCGGCACAGATTGACCATCGCCGCCTCGATCTGCGCATCACTCGGTTTGGGGTTCTGCTTGAGCAGCGCGGTGGCAGCCATCACCTGCCCGGACTGGCAGTAGCCGCACTGGGCGACTTGCAGATCGACCCAGGTCGAGACCACCCGTTTGCCCACTTCATCGGCTTCGATGGCCTCAATCGTGGTGACCTCCCGGCCAACCACACCGGCTACCGGCGTGACGCAGGAACGCACCACATTGCCGTCCACCAGCACCGAGCAGGCGCCGCATTGCGCCAGTCCGCAGCCGTACTTGGTGCCGGTCATGCCCAGATCATCGCGGATCACCCACAGCAAGGGCGTATCGGCGTCGGCATCGACCTGATAGGTCTTCTGGTTGATTCGTAGTTCCATGGTTCACCCGCTTGATCATCGGTTGACGTGCATTGTTATGAGCGGTGAGACGCGGCGGGGCGCTTCACCGGTTTTGGTTCAATTCGCGACTGTGCCGAGCGCTGCTGCCTCGAATGGCTGCCCGCGCAAAAGGGCCATGTCGCGGCTCGGTGCGGTGCCGAACAGCCGGCCATATTCGCGGCTGAACTGCGAAGGACTTTCGTAGCCGACTGCAAACGCCGCGCGCGAAACGTCCAGGCGCTCGACCAGCATCAGTCGGCGGGCTTCGTTGAGCCGCAGCCATTTCTGGTACTGCAGCGGACTCATGCCGGTGAGCTGGCGGAAATGATGGTGAAAGGTCGGCGCGCTCATCTGCACCCGCGCGGCCAGATCATCGATGCGCAGGGCATCGGTGTAGTTGACCTTGAGCCAGTCGATGGCCTTGGCGATGCGATAACCCTGACCGTCTACGGCAGTGATCTGCCGCAGTCGTGGGCCTTGGTCGGTGTGCAGCAACCGGTAGTGGATTTCCCGCAGAATCAGCGGTGCCAGGACCGGGATCGCCTCGGGTTCATCGAGCAGGGCCAGCAGGCGATCGAGTGCGTCTTCCAGGGCAGACGACAGGCTGCCAATCGCAGCGCCCGTACCCGTTGATGGCTGGCGTTTCGCAGGCAAGCCGCTCTTGGTAATGACCTCGGCAAGCATGCTGACATCCAGCTTCAGCACGAGGCCGACACAGGGCTGTTCAGGACTGGCGAGCATCACTTCGGAGTTGGCAGGCAGATCCAGTGAAGTGACCAGAAACCGCGACGGGTCATAGCTGTAACCCTGACCACCCACCCACAGGCGCTTTTCGCCGCGGCCCACAAGAATCAGGCTGGGCTCGATCATGCACACAACGGGGGGCGCCGGCTGGTCGCGACGAAACAGCGAGAGCCCGGGTATCGACGTGGCGAAGTCGCCCGGTGCGCGCACGTGCGGGTCGATGTGCCGTGCCAAAGGTGATTCCTGGGGCAGAGGGGTCGGGATCATGTGGGCTCACTCCTTTGACCGAACTCTAATGCGCGCGCGAGACGTTTCCTATCCATCACCCTGCATCGCCAGAGGATCAGGCAAGCATTCAAGAGGAATGCGCTAGGGAAGCACCGGATTGACCGGGAGAATGTGTCTATCTGTTACAGGGGGCAGTGCCCGGACGGGCGACAAACTGTTTGCCCCTGCGCATCACACCCCACACGTTTTTCGCACCACAGGTAGTTTCCATGACGTTTCCTTCTACAGATCCTTCTAAAAGAACAGGCGGCTGGAGCGCCGTGCTGGCCATGTCGTTGGCCGCGTTCGCTCTGGTCGCTTCCGAGTTCATGCCCGTCAGCCTGCTGACGCCGATTGCGGCGGACCTGCACATCACCGAAGGTCAGGCCGGGCAGGGGATTTCCGTGTCAGGTGCCTTTGCCTTGATCACCAGCTTGTTGATTGCCTCGGTCGCCGCTCGCATCGAACGCAAGAAGCTTCTGCTTTGCCTGACCTTGTTGATGATCGTCTCCGGAACGGTCGTCGCACTCGCCCCGGGCTACCCGTCGTTCATGTTCGGACGTGCGTTGATCGGGATTGCGATTGGTGGTTTCTGGTCGCTGTCGGCGGCGACTGCAATGCGCCTGGTGAAGCCTGAACAAGTTTCCCGTGCGCTAGCCATCGTCAATGGCGGCAACGCCTTGGCCACGGTCATCGCCGCTCCGGCGGGCAGCTTTCTCGGCTCGTTGATCGGCTGGCGCGGTGCATTCTTCTGTGTGGTTCCGGTCGCGGTGCTTGCCGCCGTGTGGCTGCTGATCAGCCTGCCGTCCTTCAAGGCCGAACGCCAGGCAGGTAGCGGCAACGTTCTGCGGTTGATGAGGCAATTGCCAGTGGCTTTGGGCATGGTCGCCGTCAGCGTCTTTTTCATGGGCCAGTTCATGCTGTTCACTTACCTGCGGCCATTTCTCGAAGGGGTCACCGGTGTCAGTGTTTCAACATTGTCTTTGATGCTACTGGGCCTGGGGCTGGCAGGTTTTGTCGGCACCTTTCTGATCGAACGGTTTATGGGCCGCGGCCTCTACCGCACGCTGACCGCCATTCCGCTGATCATGGCGGTGATCGCGCTGGCGTTGGTCAGCTTCGGTAAATCACCGCTGCTGACCGCCGTGTTGCTCGGACTTTGGGGACTGGTCGCCACAGCTGCGCCGGTTGGCTGGTGGACGTGGCTGGCGCAGACGCTCCCGGATGATGCTGAAGCGGGAGGCGGCTTGCTGGTAGCCATCGTTCAACTCGCGATCGCCGGCGGCGCAATCATTGGCGGTCTGGCCTTTGATTTGAGCGGCTACAAAGCCACCTTCGAGCTTAGCGCCGCTGTTCTGGTCGCCGCGTCTGTGCTGGCCTGGCTGGCCGGACGCAATGCCACGCAAATTCATCTTGTCGAGCCGAACGCGACAGCCTGACGAGATCACCTGCAACCGGTTTCGCCTTATGGCTCAAGCATCAAACTGCGCCAAACGATAACGGGCGGCTGAGCCTGCGCATCATCCGGTTGAAGCGCTTGCTGCTCCTCTGGCGAAATCACTTCGGATGATGAGCGCTCAAGCAGTAAAAGCTGTGCAGGTTCTACGGTCGATTCATGAGTCTGCGGCTTGGTCATTTGAGCGAAACAACGACCTTGCCTTTGGCGCGTCCCTGCTCAACGTACTTCAATGCCTCGGCCGTTGATTCAAAGGGGAAGGAACGATCGACCACGGGTTTGATGATCCCGTCCTCCACGAGCGACGTGATGCGTTGCAGTTGAGCGCCATTGGCCCGCATGAACACGAACGCGTAGCTGACATCCTGCTTGCGCGCTTTGCGACGAATGCCAAGGCTCAGCAGGCGCATGACTTGCTGCAATGGCCAGGACAATCCTTGCTCTCGCGCGAACTGCACAGTGGGTGGGCCCGAGATGGAAATGAGTTGGCCGCCGGGCTTCAGGACCTTGAGTGACTTCTCCAGCACGTCGGCGCCGAGGCTGTTCAGCACAACGTCGTAGTCTTGCAGCACTTTTTCGAAGTCCTGCTGTGTGTAGTCGATCACCAGATCGGCCCCCAGCGCCTTGACCCATCCGACATTGGCGGTGCTGGTGGTTGTGGCGACAAACGCACCGAGGTGTTTGGCAAGCTGAATGGCAATGCTGCCGACGCCGCCGGAGCCCGCGTGAATCAGCACTTTCTGGCCCTTTTGCAGCCCGGCGGTTTCAACCAGTACTTGCCAGGCGGTCAGTGCAACCAAGGGCAGGGATGCGGCTTGCGCCATGTCGGTATTGGCTGGTTTCAGGGCGACCGCGTTTTCGTTCACGGCGATCAATTGGGCGAACGTCCCGATTCGCGCTTCGGGCGGGCGAGCGTATACCTCGTCTCCCGGTTTGAAGCGTGTCACCTGCGGGCCGACCTCAACCACAACCCCCGCCAGGTCATTGCCCAATATCAACGGAAAGGCGTAGGGCAGGATCAGCTTGAACTCGCCTTTGCTGATCTTCGAATCCAGCACGTTGACACTGCTCGCATGGACCTCGATCAACACGTCGTGGGCACCGACTGCGGGGGCGGGCGCTTCGCCAATGCGTCCGGGGTTCTTGCCATAGCCATCAATCAGAAATGCTTTCATCGTGGTGCGGCTCTTGCTGGTTGTACGGAGGGTAGTCGGTGGGTTGCGGTGTTGCTGCGTGACGTGATCAAGCATCGAGAAACGCCTGCGCCTTGGCCACAAAGTCGGTGTGATGCTGGAAAATCCCGCCGTGCCCGGCATCCTCATAAATCACCAACTGTGCGTCGGGGATAAGCCTGGCCAGTTCAAACGAGTTAACGCTGGGCACCATGATGTCGTTGTCGCCGTTGACGACCAGCGTCGGTGTGCGCAAGCGCCCAAGCGCTTGCCGCGGTTGTCTGCCCCACGCCGTGATGGCTTTCAATTGCCGCATGAAAGCGCGTGGCGTCGGGCCCTTGTCGCGATTGTTCTTGCGTGCCTTGAGGCGTCTTAAATACTGCGAGGCAGACCGTCGCCCATTGGCCGACGAGGTGAAGAAAAGGTAGAACTTGGGATCGCGCAGGGTCAGCAAGCCTTTGAGGATCAATGGCCATGACACTGTGCCGACCTTGTCGATGCCGATGCCCCCCGCCGGTCCAGTACCGGTCAGAATCAACCGGCGTACCAAGTCAGGCGCCTTGAGGGCAATGTCCTGAGCGACGAAACCTCCGAGGGAAAAACCGAGCACATCCACGGTTTTCAGCCCCAGCGCCCTGATCAGCCGGATGGCATCGTCGGCCATTTCACCCACCGTCAGTGGCGCGGTGCCGCCTGAGTTGCCGATGCCGCGATAGTCGGTGGTGATGACGCGTCTGGTTTGCGCCAGGCCATCGATGATCGCGGGGTCGAAGTTGTCCAGCACCGCGCCCCAATGATTGAACAGTACCAGGGGCACGCCGGTTGCGGGCCCGGTGTCGCGGTAGGCGAAGGGAATGCCGTTGACCGTGATCGACTGGTTCGCCGCGTCGATGAATGACGTTGGCGAACCGGAGCGGGAATTTGTCTGCATTGAACTCATTGTCACTCCGGCAAGCCAGCAGGATTCGATGCAATGCCCTGTGCCTGCATTGAATCCGGCGCGAATGCTCGCTAGCAAAAAATCACTGTGGCGTCTGGTAGCGCTGGGCAACCGCAGACTGACGGATTTGCCCCAGCAGGCCCTGACGTGCGCCCTGCAGGTCATCCCAGCGCTCGGCTTCGTGCAGCGGTGGGATGGTCACAGGTTCGCGACGATCAAAACCGACCAGTGCGGCATCCACCAGATCACCCACTTCCATGATTTCGCTCAGGGTGTTGATGTCGACGCCGGAGCGATCCCAGATTTCCGTGCGGGTGGCGGCGGGTAGCACGGCTTGCACGTAGACGCCCTGAGGCGAGAGTTCCAGGCTCAGGCCCTGGGACAGGAACAGCACGAAGGCCTTGGTCGCACCGTAGACGCTCATGCCGAACTCCGGCGCCAGGCCTACCACCGAACCGATGTTGATGATCGCGCCGTCGCCGGCCTTGACCAGGCGTGGGGCGATGGCGCTGGCAAGCCGTACCAGCGCCGTCGTGTTGAGGGCCACCAGTTGCGCGACGCTGTCGGTGCTTTGGTCGACGAAGTGGCCGGACAGCGCGGCGCCGGCGTTATTGACGAGAATGCCGATACGGGCGTCGTCGCGCAGGCGGCTTTCAACGGTGGTCAGATCGGCGAGTTGGGTCAGGTCTGCCGGGATGACATCGACGGCGACGTCGTGCTCGCTGCGCAGGCGCGCTGCCAGTGTGTCCAGGCGAGCCTGATCGCGGGCGACCAGTACCAGATCGTGGCCACGTCTGGCGAAGCGTTCGGCATAGACGGCGCCAATGCCGGTGGAGGCGCCGGTGATGAGAACAGTAGGGCGAGTGCTCATGGGGTATCTCTTTTTCAGGAGGTGAGAAACAGAACGCGCTCAGCTTGCGCTGACGCTCGATTCAGCCAGCGTCGGGTAGTCGATGTAGCCCGCCGCGCCGCCGCCGTAGAGGGTGGCGGGATTGAACGCGGACAGCGGCGCGCCCTGCTTGAGGCGCTCCACCAGATCCGGGTTGGCAATGAACGGGCGACCGAAGGCGATCAGATCGGCCTGGTCTTCGGCCAGCCGCGCAGTCGCCAGGTCCAGGTCATAGCCGTTGTTGGCGATATAGGTGTTTTTGAAGCGCTGGCGCAGGGCGTCGAAATTGAAGGGGGCTACGTCGCGCGGGCCGCCGGTCGCGCCTTCGACCACGTGCAGGTAAACCACGCCGAGGGCGTCGAGTTGCTCGACGACGTAATCGAATTGCGCCTGCGGATCGCTGCTGGCCACGCCGTTGGCCGGCGACACGGGAGACAGGCGCACACCGGTGCGATCCGCGCCGATCTCATTGACGACCGCCGCTGTCACTTCGAGCAACAGACGCGCACGGTTTTCAATCGAACCGCCGTAAGCGTCGGTGCGCAGATTGGCGTTGTCCCTGAGGAATTGATCCAGCAAATAGCCGTTTGCACCGTGAATTTCCACGCCATCGAACCCGGCGGCGACTGCGTTGGCCGCAGCCTGGCGGAAATCGGAGACGATCCCCGGCAGTTCGCTGGTTTCCAGGGCGCGGGGTTCGGAGACGTCTTCAAAGCGGTTGTTGACGAACACTTTGGTCGCGGCACGCAGCGCAGAAGGGGCCACCGGTGCGGCGCCGTTTTCTTGCAGGTCAACGTGTGAGACGCGGCCGACATGCCACAGCTGCAGGAAGATTTTTCCACCCTTGGCGTGGACGGCATCGGTGACTGTGCGCCAACCGTCTATCTGCGCCTGTGTATAGATCCCGGGGGTGTCCTGATAACCCTGAGCCTGTCGGGAAATCTGCGTCGCTTCACTGATCAGCAGACCGGCGCTGGCGCGTTGGCTGTAATAGGCGGCCGCGTATTCGCTGGGGACAAAGCCCTGGCCTGCGCGGTTGCGTGTCAGCGGTGCAAGAACGACGCGGTTCGACAGCGTGAGACTGCCCAGGGTGTAAGGGGTGAACAGAGTCTGCTTGGTCATCAGATGATTCTTCCGTGCCCGTTGATGGAGATCGGTGGGGGTGTGAAATTAGGATGATGATCGAAATCTAAACTGTCAACTGTTTTGATTATGGCCAACATCTATGTATCATCGGACGCAGGAATTCCCGCTGAACACGAGGTATTGCACGTGAGAGTGACCAAGGCCCAGGCGCAGGCCAATCGAGAACACATCGTTGAAACGGCCTCAGAGCTGTTCCGTGAGCGTGGCTTTGATGGCGTCGGTGTGGCCGATCTCATGGCGGCTGCCGGGTTCACCCATGGAGGCTTCTACAAGCACTTCGGCTCGAAGGCTGACCTGATGGCCGAAGCCTCGGCCTGCAGTCTTGGCAAATCGTTGACCGGCGCCCAGGCGCTCGACGTGCCCGGTTTCATCAACGTCTACGTGAACCGAGAACATCGCGACGGACGCGGCAGCGGTTGCACGATGGCCGCACTGTGTGGCGACGCGGCGCGTCAGTCGGACGATGTGAAGGCAACGTTTGCCGCAGGCATTGAACAGATCCTGCAAACCCTGGCGGAAAAATATCCTGTGGGCACGGATGCCGCAGAGGGCGAGGGGAGAAAGAAAATGATCGACCTGCTGTCGCGGGCGGTCGGCGCGATTGTCCTGTCACGCGCTTGCCCGGATGATTCGGCATTGGCGGACGAAATTCTTGACGTTTGCCGCGCTGAAATGTTTGCTTCATTACCGGTGCTGCCGGTCGATCAAGTGGAAACACCGTAGAAGGGCCGATCCGCCCTTCGCGATGACTTGAACGTCAGCCTGTTATCAGCCGATCAGCCGGCTTTTCGTGACCATGTACTCCGTTGGTCACGATTTGTAAGTCCTCGACAGGGTGAGTAAGCTACGCCCATGAATCAGCCATCCCTATCTTCGCCCGGCCCACGTGGCCCAGTCGATCACGAGATTCGTGATCAGATTGTCGCGGCAGCCAATGAACACTTCAGCCAATACGGCTATGGCAAAACCACGGTTTCCGATCTGGCCAGGGCCATCGGTTTTTCCAAGGCTTACATCTATAAGTTCTTTGATTCCAAGCAGGCGATCGGCGAAGCGATCTGCTCGAATTGTCTGGGCCAAATCGTTGCCGCGGTAGAGCAGGCTGTTAACGCAGAGGGGATTTCGCCGACCGAGCGTTTCCGCCGACTGGTGAAAACCGTGATTGCCACGGGTGTGGACCTGTTCTTCAATGACCGCAAGCTCTACGACATTGCGGCATTTTCCGCGGCGGAGCGCTGGCCCAGCGCCCAAATGTACGAGGAGCAGATCAAGCGTTTTATCTTCGACATCGTGCGTGAAGGGCGAGAGCTCGGAGAGTTCGAGCGCAAGACCCCGCTGGACGAGACCGTCGAGGCGATTCATCTGGCCTTGCGCCCCTTCGTAAACCCGTTGCTGCTGCAGCACAATCTGGATTTTATCGAGGTTGCGCCCACGCTGACCTCCAACCTCATTCTGCGTAGCCTGATGCCCTGACCCAACCCCGATCACCTGTTCAGGTGAGCTGAGCCAGAGCGCGACATCCCCCAACCAGGTTTCCTGTTACCGGCACATGCGTGCCGGTACGGCTTTGATTTTTGCTTAATGTGACCATTGACTGAAATGGTCACTTGGATAGTATGGCTTCGCTGTCGTTCTCGATGTTGTTTTTCAGTGATCCCATAGAGTCCAGATAATGAAAAAAATAATGCTCAAGAATCCCGTCGGCCTGGCGGTCGCGCTGGTGTCCTCCAATGTGTTGGCCGGTGGTTTTGCCCTCAACGAACAAAGCATCAGCGGGATGGGGTCCGGGTTTGCCGGGCGATCTTCATCCGCCGAAGACGCCAGTACGATCTACGGTAACCCGGCAGGCATGGCGCGGCTTAAACGAGAGCAGGTGAGCGTGGGGGCGGCGACGCTGTTCGCCAAATCGGACATCAGCCAGACACGCAGTACGTTTGGGGGGAAGGAAGACGGCGACATGGTGCCCGCCACCACGGTACCGATGGGGTATTACGTGAAACCGATCGATGAGCAATGGGCATTCGGCGTCGGGTTTTATGTGCCTTTCGGGCTGATCACCGACTACGGCAGTGGTTTTGCCGGCCGCTATTACGCCAACAAGAGTGAAGTCACCACGCTGACCTTTCAGCCGACCATCAGCTACGCCTTTAACGAAAAGGTGTCGATCGGATTCGGGCCGACCATCAATCGTATCGGCGGAGAGATATCGGGTATGGTGCCCAACCCACTCAGCCCCGGGCGCAACGACGGCAAACTCAAAAGCACCGGCGATGACACCGCACTGGGCTTCAATATTGGCGTGCTGGTGCAGGCGACCGATCAGACCCGCCTGGGCCTGACGTATCACTCCAAAGTCAGTTACCACCTGGACGCCAAAACCAAGGTCACCGATGGCATCTTCAGCGTGCTGGGCGTCAGCGGCCGTAGCTATGACGCATCGCTGGATGTGGACACGCCGGAGTCGGTGGACTTTTCGCTGACGCATCAATTCAACAACGACTGGACGCTCTATGTGGGCAGCACCTGGACACGCTGGAGCCGCTTCAAGGAACTGACCATTGAGAACAGCGGCTTGCCGCCGTTGCTGAGCGGCCAATTGGGGACGATCAGCGAAGAGCAGAACTGGCATGACACCTGGGCTCACGCGATCGGTGCGGCCTATCGATTGAATAACCAATGGGTGCTGCGTGGCGGGTTTTCGGTCGATCAGTCACCCGCCAACAACACCAATCGGGGGCCGCGCATTCCGACGGGCGACCGTAAGGTTGTCAGCTTCGGCGCCGGCTGGACACCCGTGGACAATGTCACGATCGATCTCGCGTATTCCTATCTTTGGGAGGAAAGCGTCGAGGTCAACGACACCTCGGCAGCGAGGGGGGCCTACCGTGCCAGGTACAAGAACAGTGCCAGCGGGTTCGGTACGTCGGTCAGTTATCGCTTCTAGTTGAGCGCTATCAAGCCAAATGCGGGTCGGGAGTGCGCGAGTCTCCCGACTCTTGAAGCGATCTGAGGTTGCTGCTCAGCGCGCCGCTACAGAACCCGGCTCAACGGGTTGCCATCCTCCACCGAGCGACTTGAATACCGCCACCGCCGCACGGGCCGATTCGGTCCGCGCTTGCGCTCTGGCGTCGGAGGCCTGCAACAGTGTTTCGTCGGCGTGCAGGACATCGATCAGGCTGGCGGTGCCTTTTTCATAGGCGGTGAACGAGGACTGGCGAGCTTGAGTCAGCGCCGCTTCGCCGCCGGTAAGGGTGGTGGTCTGAGTTTGCCGATTCACCAGTGAGGACAGCGCGTTCTCTACATCTTCGGTGGCGCGCAGTACCGACTGGCGATAGGCGGCCAATGCTTCAGATTCCTGGCCTTTGGCCTGATCGATCCGGGCGTTGATGCGTCCGAAGTCGAAAAGCCGCCAGCGCAGACCCAGTACAGCGCTCGACTGGCTCGCGCCGCTGGTGAAAAGATTGCCGCCGGAGACGGCAGTCGCGCTGCCGAGCAAGGCGCTGAGGGAAAATTTCGGGTAGTACTCGGCAATCGCTTCGCCGATACGCGCGTTGGAGGCCGCAAGGCGGCGTTCGGCCACGATCAGATCCGGTCTGCGCCGCAGCAGATCTGCCGGTGTGCCCAGCGCAGTCAGCGACGGCACATCGGGAATCTCGCCCTCAGGTGCCAGTTGTGTGCGGTGAGTGCCGGGAGGCGTGCCGAGCAGCACGTCCATCGCATTCATGGCCGCCTCCAGACCACTTTGCAGTACCGGAACGCTCGCCTGGACTTGCGACAATTCACCCTCGGCCTGGCGCACCTGATACTCCGCGGCCAGCCCCTTGCCGTAAAGCAACTGAACCTTCTCCAGCAATGCGCGGCGGGTGTCGACTTGCCGGTTGGCGATGTCCAGCCGCGCCTGTAATCCGCGCAGGGTGATGTAGATATCGGCCGTTTGCGCAGCGATCGCCAACCTCGTCGCCGTGAAACCGGCTGCTGAGGCCTGATACTCAGCCAGTGCCGCCTCACGCCCGCGGCGCAGTCCGCCGAAGACATCGACTTCCCAGCCCGCCTCAAGATTGGCCTCGTAGGCATTGCCGTAACGGTCATAGCCGGGTGTTGAATTCAAGACTTGGCCCAGTGGTGTCTCTACGGACTGATAAGCGCGTGCCGCCTGTGCGCTGATATTCGCCGAGGGCAGCAGTGCTGCATTGGCGGCCCCCAGGCCGGCCCTGGCCTGGGTGACGCGCGCTGATGCCTGTGCAAGATCCAGATTCTGCTGCAAGGCCTGGTCGATGAGGTTGCTCAGTAGCGGATCGTTAAAGCTTTCCCACCAGGCGGCAAGGCTGTCCGGTGTCGATCCTGATCGCGGTTCGACAGCAGACTGCCCCAGGTAATGATCTGAAAGCGGGGCGTCTGGACGATGGTAATCCGGGCCCACCGCACAACCTGCCATGAGGCTGGCGGTAACCAAAAGAGCAATCGGGCGGAGGGGAGGCATCGTCGTTCCTTTACAATTTTTGTGACCATATTAAATATTGGTCACATCTTGTCAATCAAGGGCGATCGATTTGATTGAACGGGTTATAAATATCATTGTGGCGTCAGTGATAAAACTGAAGCGCCGGACAGTTCATGGTTTGTGACTGTTGACGTTAATGGTCACAAGACTGAGAATATGATGATCATCCTATTTTCAGTAAGGGTACCTATGCGCCGGCTCCGAATTTTTCCCATCGCCGCATGCCTGTTGCCACTCGCCCTGGTGGCGTGCGGTGATGTCACCTCCGTTGCAGACCCGCGCACACAGGCGCCTCTGGTCAGGTTCACCGCCGTTCAGGCTGCGGGCGACGGTTCCCGATCTTTTACGGGGGTGGTGACGGCGCGCATTCAGGGCGACCTGGGTTTTCGCGTATCGGGCAAGGTGCTTGAACGTCTGGTTGACACGGGGCAGACCGTCAAACGCGGGCAGCCGCTGATGCGGCTCGACCCCATTGACTTGGGGTTGCAAGCCCGCGCGCAGCAGGAGTCGGTCATCGCCGCCCGGGCCCGCGCCAGGCAGACAGCCGATGATGAAGCTCGTTATCGCACTCTGGTCAGCGCCGGCGCCATTTCCGCTTCGGCCTACGATCAGATCAAAGCCGCCGCAGACACGGCCAAGGCCCAACTCAGCGCCGCTGAAGCGCAAGCGGACGTTGCCCGCAACGCTTCCGGTTACGCGGTGCTGGTCGCCGATGCCGACGGCGTTGTGGTGGAAACACTCGCCGAACCCGGACAAGTCGTCAGTCCCGGACGACCGGTGGTTCGACTGGCGCGGGCAGGGCAACGCGAGGCCATCGTGCACTTGCCCGAGACGTTGCGTCCCGCAGCAGGATCCACCGCGCAAGCCACGCTCTATGGCGACGCCTCGGGTGCTGTGACCGCGAAACTGAGGTTGCTTTCGGATTCGGCGGACCGCACGACGCGTACGTTCGAGGCCCGCTATGTACTGGAAGGCGCGCTGGCCAATGCGCCGATAGGTTCGACAGTCACCCTCAGAATCGCCGAGGGTTCGACACCCGCCGCATCGTTGCAAGTGCCCATCGCTGCGCTTTACGACGCGGGTCAAGGTCCTGGCGTGTGGGTCATCGCCGGGACACCGCCAACCGTGACCTGGCGTCCGGTTAAAGTGCTGGGTTTGAGCGATGATCTGGCGCGAGTGGCTGGCGAGCTTCGGGTCGGCGAACAGATTGTGGCGCTGGGCGCTCACCTGTTGCGCGAAGGTGAAGCAGTAAGAATGTCCGTGCCTGATGCGGCGACCGTTGCCGGGAGTCGTCCATGAGCGAAGGACGATTCAACCTTTCCGCCATCGCCGTTCGCGAGCGTTCGATCACGGTCTTTCTGATTTTCCTGATCGCCGTTGCCGGCACCCTGGCGTTCTTCCAGCTGGGGCGTGCCGAAGATCCTCCGTTTACGGTCAAGCAGTTGACCGTCATCACGGCGTGGCCGGGGGCGACCGCACAGGAGATGCAGGATCAGGTGGCGGAGCCACTGGAAAAACGCCTGCAAGAACTCAAATGGTACGACCGCTCGGAAACCTATACGCGGCCAGGGCTCGCTTTCACGATGGTCTCGTTGCTCGATAGCACGCCGCCCTCGCAAGTGCAGGAAGAGTTCTATCAGGCGCGTAAAAAACTCGACGATGAAGCAATCAAGTTGCCGGCGGGCGTCATCGGGCCGATGGTCAACGACGAGTATTCGGACGTGACCTTTGCGCTGTTCGCCCTGAAAGCCAAGGGCGAGCCGCAGCGTCTGCTGATCCGCGATGCGGAGTCCATGCGCCAGCGCCTGTTGCATGTGCCGGGGGTGAAGAAGGTCAACATCATCGGCGAACAAGCCGAACGGATATTTGTTTCCTTTTCGCATGACCGGTTGGCCACGTTGGGCTTGTCACCGCAGGACATCTTCGCCGCGCTGAACAGTCAGAACGCACTGACCCCGGCCGGATCAATCGACACCAGCGGGCCACAGGTTTTTCTGCGTCTCGATGGTGCGTTCGACAAACTGCAGAAAATCCGTGACACCCCTGTGGTCGTGCAGGGGCGGACGCTCAAGCTGTCTGATGTGGCGACGGTCGAACGCGGTTATGAAGACCCGGCTACCTTCCTGGTGCGCAATAACGGCGAAGAGGCGTTGTTGCTCGGCGTGGTGATGCGTGAAGGCTGGAACGGTCTTGATCTGGGCAAGGCGCTGGATGCCGAGACCGTCAGGATCAATGAGGAAATGCCCTTGGGTATGACCCTCTCGAAAGTCACCGACCAGGCAGTGAATATCGACTCCGCTGTCGGCGAGTTCATGGTCAAGTTCTTCGTCGCGCTGCTGGTGGTCATGCTCGTCTGCTTTCTGAGCATGGGCTGGCGTGTCGGCGTGGTGGTCGCCGCCGCGGTTCCTTTGACTCTGGCGATCGTGTTTGTGGTGATGGCGGCCACCGGCAAAAATTTTGACCGTATTACCCTCGGGTCATTGATCCTGGCGCTTGGTTTGCTGGTCGACGATGCGATCATCGCCATTGAAATGATGGTGGTGAAAATGGAGGAGGGCTACGATCGCATCAAGGCCTCTGCCTATGCCTGGAGCCACACGGCGGCGCCGATGCTGTCCGGAACCCTGGTGACGGCGATCGGTTTTTTGCCGAACGGTTTTGCTCAGTCCACGGCCGGCGAATACACCAGCAACATGTTCTGGATCGTGGGCATCGCTCTCATCGCTTCGTGGGTCGTGGCAGTGGCGTTCACCCCTTATCTGGGCGTGAAACTGTTGCCGGATATCAAGGCGGTGGAGGGTGGACATGCGGCGATCTACAACACGCCGCGATACAACCGCTTCCGCCGGGTTCTGACCCGGGTCATTGCGCGCAAATGGCTGGTCGCGGGCATGGTCATTGTGCTGTTCTTTGTGGCCGCTGCGGGCATGGGCCTGGTGAAGAAACAGTTCTTCCCGACCTCTGACCGTCCTGAAGTCATGATCGAAGTGCAAATGCCCTACGGCACTTCCATCGAGCAGACCAGCGCCACGGCCGCCAAGGTCGAAGCCTGGCTGCGCCAGCAGGATGAGGCGAAAATCGTCACGGCCTATATCGGCCAGGGTGCACCGCGTTTCTTCCTGGCGATGGCACCGGAACTGCCCGATCCGTCGTTCGCCAAGATCGTTGTACTGACCGACAGTCAGGAAGCACGGGAAACCCTCAAGTTGCGTTTTCGTGACGCGGTGGCTCAAGGGCTCGCCCCGGAGGCGCGTCTCAGGGCAACGCAAATCGTGTTTGGTCCTTACTCGCCGTTTCCGGTGGCCTACCGGGTGATGGGGCCTGATCCGGCCAAGTTGCGCGTGATCGCCGAGCAGGTGCGGGGTGTGATGCAGGACAGCCCGATGATGAGAACCGTGAACACTGATTGGGGGCCGCTGACTCCGTCGTTGCATTTCAACCTGGATCAGGATCGTCTACAGGCAGTGGGGCTGACATCGACTGCGGTTGCACAGCAATTGCAGTTCCTGCTCAGCGGAGTACCGATTACAGCGGTGCGTGAAGATATTCGTTCCGTGCAGGTCATGGGGCGGGCAGCGGGCGATGTCCGGCTCGATCCACAGCAAATCGAAGGCTTCACCTTGGTCGGTGCCTCGGGGCAGCGAATCCCGTTGTCGCAGATCGGCGAGGTCGATGTGCGCATGGAGGATCCGATCCTGCGCCGGCGTGATCGCACCCCGACCATCACCGTGCGCGGCGACATTGCCGAAGACTTGCAGCCACCGGATGTTTCCAGTGCGCTGCTGAAGCAATTGCAGCCGATCATCGACAAGCTGCCTTCCGGTTACCGGATCGAGCAGGCGGGTGCGATCGAAGAGTCCGGCAAGGCTGGCAAGGCGATCCTGCCGTTGTTGCCGATCATGATCGCCATGACCCTGGTCATCATCATTGTGCAGGTCCGTTCGATCTCGGCGATGATCATGGTGTTCCTCACCTCGCCGTTAGGCTTGATTGGCGTGGTGCCGACACTGCTGATCTTCAATCAGCCGTTTGGCATCAATGCGCTGGTCGGGTTGATTGCGCTGTCGGGGATCCTGATGCGCAATACGCTGATTCTGATCGGGCAGATTCATCACAACGCTCAAGAAGGGCTGGATCCGTTTCACGCTGTCGTCGAAGCCACGGTGCAACGTGCGCGACCGGTACTGTTGACGGCCCTGGCGGCGATCCTGGCGTTCATTCCCCTGACACACTCGGTGTTCTGGGGGACGCTGGCCTATACCCTGATTGGCGGCACGCTCGTCGGCACCATCATGACGCTGGTGTTCCTGCCTGCGATGTACTCGATCTGGTTCAAAATCGGTCCTGACGCCAGGCCGCCGGCTGCAACAGTCAAACCGGAGTAGCCATCAGTGCTGAAAATCGAGGCCTGATCGCGGAAACGACAAAGCCCTGAATAATCAGGGCTTTGTCGTATATAAAGATGGCTTCCAGCCTCACCACCCGGCGCCGCGCGGATAGTCAATGTGCGCCGAATCGTTCTCGACCGTTCCGATCCCGGTCCGGCGTGGCCTGTGCTTTCGAAAAACTGGATGGTAGCTGAGTCAGTAGAGTAGAGCCTTCAATGAGTTGGGCGGGGCCGGGCACACACCCTGCATTCACCGGTTCACCTGGCAGATCGACGCAGACATTCATGTGCTGTGAGCGCCTGCCGCCTTCGTTGGGCTCTCAAGAGCGGCCCTGAGTGATTACTGGTCGACCCAGGTGCTTTTCATAATGACGAAGAAAGTGTTGCCACTCCGGTTCGCTCCAATAGGAATGGCGCCTGAGTTGCAAAATGTCGTGCCGAGCTGCCTGCAATGAGCTGATTCGCCCATGGGACTTCTCGAGATCGAGCAGCGCAAGCTCGAACTCGGGATCGCTCGACGAATTGCGAACTTTGATAAAAATGTGCTTTGAGCGCATGCAGCCATGTTGCCAGCGGCCGAGATGCATTCGTGCCATTAACGACGCGAGTATTTCAAGCACATTGTCCAGTTGCTTGGGCGTGTATTGGTTTTTTGCGCCTTCGTTGTACCAGGATTCCAAATCCTGGAAACCGTTCAAGTCTTTGGTGACCAAGATGCCGTGCCAGACCCCTTTGATTTTTTGCGCACCGTAGTAAACCGGTTGAGGGGCGTTGACCCCAAGATGGAGTAACTTTGTGAGCGCGCGGCCTTCACGCAAGGTGGTGGGGCGCCCCAGAGGATATCTCAGGCTGCGAAACAAATGACCCGTCTGACGCTTAACGTACACGGTCGCACCGTCATGCAGAACTCGCTGCACTCCGCTTGTGCCACTCCTGCGAACGTTGGGTTCTTCTACCCAAGGGCCTGATGTATTCCACCAATAGGAAAAAATTTGGTCGGTTTGGCTCATCGCGCACTCCATTCTTGTGTTGTTATCAGCTGCGCCATCGGCCTTTTTGCTGGCTGGCATCATGCCGTAATTCAAACAGACGTTTCAATATTGGGCTAGTTCCTTTGATGACGCGCTTATCCATTATTGAGCGGGAGCTACGGTTCAAAGGCAGTCGTGGGAGATGAAATGGTTTCGGCCAGGACAGTCGTCCGCAGGGGGCAGCATTCGGCTGATAGCTATCAGTCAGATGCCATGATCACGGCCAGGGTCATCTTGATGAATTCCCGTATTACATGAAGAGTGTTTTATGTTCGGCAGAACGCTGGAGAAGGCAGTGAAAGTTGCGGTTTGTGGAAAACATCCTGATGTCATCAGAATTTCTGGAACGCCAGAAACGACAAAGCCCTGAATAATCAGGGCTTTGTCGTACATAAGATGGCGGAGGCGATGGGATTCGAACTCATGGACCTGTTACAGTCGACGGTTTTCAAGACCGTTGCCTTAAACCACTCGGCCACACCTCCGTTGCGTTGCGGGCGCCATAATACCTGAATGAAACACACTGTCAAACTCTGTGCATGGCTTGTTACAGAGCGTCTGTTATGATCTTTGCGACTGAACGTTTCAAACCAACAGGAGTGTCGCCATGCGCGAACAGGATTACGCAGTTCACAACAGCGTGCAGGCTGAGCAGCTAGAGGTTAGCCGCGTCCTGCGCAACACTTACGGTCTACTGGCGCTCACCCTCGCATTCAGCGGTGTGATGGCGTTCGTGGCCCAGCAGATGCGGGTCGGCTACCCGAACATTTTCGTGGTACTGATCGGTTTTTACGGTCTGTTCTTCCTCACCAACAAGCTTCGTGACTCTGCCTGGGGCCTGGTGTCGGCGTTTGCCCTGACCGGTTTCATGGGTTTCCTGCTCGGCCCGATCCTCAACCGTTACCTGGGCATGCAGGGCGGCGCTGAAGTGGTCAGCTCCGCGTTCGCGATGACCGCACTGGTGTTCGGTGGCCTGTCGGCCTACGTGCTGATCACCCGTAAGGACATGAGCTTCCTCGGTGGCTTCATCACCGCCGGTTTCTTCGTCCTGCTGGGCGCGACGCTGGCGAGCATGTTCTTCCAGATCAGCGGCCTGCAACTGGCGATCAGCGCAGGTTTTGTGCTGTTCTCGTCGGTCTGCATCCTGTTCCAGACCAGCGCCATCATCCACGGCGGCGAGCGCAACTACATCATGGCGACCATCAGCCTGTATGTATCGATCTACAACCTGTTCGTCAGCCTGTTGCAGATCTTCGGCATCATGAGCCGCGACGACTGATCGCTGCACCGCTATAAACAGAAAACCCGCGAAAGCGGGTTTTTTGTTGCCTGCGAAAACGCAAGCAGGCGCTCAATTGATCTCGATGCTGCCATCAGCCTGTTGCTTGTAGATCGTGTAGGGCAGCAGCAACGTATCGAGCACTCCCGACACGGCCGCGTCCACCAGCAGACCCGGTGTAGCGTTCTTGTAGTTGAACGCATCGACGTCATCCGGCTTTTCGGCGTGCAGCATGCAGAAGTCGTACGTCACGCCACTGTAGATGCGCGGTACAGCGCCGCAGTAGGATTTTTTAGCCTTCAACTGGTCGGTGGAAAACTTATCGCTGAACGCCACGGTCTGCACCGTCCCGCACCCGGCCAGCATCAACACAGCCAGCATCATTGCCTGAATTTTCATACCGCCAATCCTTCGCCGGAAAAGACTCAAACTACGCCGCTCAGGCCATCGGTGGCAATCGACGTTTCACCGGGGTCTTCTTGACGATCGCGGTATTGGTTTCCGCCAGCGTATTCAGCCGATCAAGCAGGGTGTCCAACTGTTCCATCGAGCGCACATGCAAACGGGCAATGAAGCAATCCTCGCCGGTCACCTTGTCGCACTCGGTGAACTCGGGAATCGACAGAATCTGCCGCTCGACCTCCTGCAACTGCCCCGGTAATGGCCGCACCCGGACAATCGCCTGCAACTGATAACCGAAGCATTTCGGGTCAATTTCAACGGTGTAACCCTTGAGCACACCGCGTTCCTCCAGCCGCCGCAGGCGCTCGGCCACGCTCGGCGATGACAACCCGCTGATTTGCGCCAGGGCCTTGAGCGAGCGCCGCGAATCCTCCATCAGGGCCCCGATCAGGATCTGGTCGATATCGTCGGTCATACAAGAAACTCCCGCATTAGGCGAATGGCACAAACTACCCTTGATAAAAAAGGCAGAAACCGAGTTTAGCCTGCTTTTTCCGCTGGAGAGGCCCCGATCTCGCTTGGCATACTTTTGCCACACATTAAGGAGATAGATGATGGACAAAACAATCCGTCGCGGCTCATTCGAAATGACCGCCGCCATGCTGATATCCGGGACGATCGGCTGGTTCGTGCTGGTGTCGGGGCAACCGGTGCTGGACGTGGTGTTCTGGCGCTGCCTGTTCGGCGCCGGCACCTTATTGCTGATCTGCGCTGCGTTCGGCTTTCTTCGCCCAGGCATTCTGACCCGCACCACATTCCTGCTGGCGGTGCTCAGCGGGGTGGCAATCGTCGGCAACTGGGTGCTGCTGTTCGCCTCCTATTCAAGGGCCTCGATTGCCATCGGCACGGCGGTCTACAACGTGCAGCCGTTCATGCTGGTGGGTTTGGCGGCGCTGTTTCTCGGCGAGAGGATCACCCTGCAGAAGATGTTCTGGCTGGCGATTTCTTTCATGGGAATGCTGGCCATCGTCAGTGCCCACGGCGGGCAGGGCGAGGGTGGCAATGATTACCTGATGGGGATCGCGCTGGCGCTGGGGGCGGCGTTTCTGTACGCCATCGCCGCGTTGATCATCAAGCGCCTGACCGGCACGCCGCCGCACCTGATTGCGCTGATCCAGGTCTGCACCGGCGTGCTGTTGCTCGCGCCATTCGCCCATTTTTCAGCGATGCCCGAGGCACCGAGTGCCTGGGCCAGTCTAGTGACACTGGGCATCGTCCACACCGGTCTGATGTACGTGTTGCTCTACGGCGCGATCCAGAAGCTGCCGACCGCATTGACCGGCGCGCTGTCATTCATCTACCCGATCGCGGCGATTTTCGTTGACTGGTTTGCCTTCGGTCATCAACTGCAAACCCTGCAATGGATTGGCGTGGCGGCGATTCTATTGGCCGCTGCGGGCATGCAACAGGGTTGGGGATTGAAGGCGCGGCGCCTGGCCGCGCAGTAAGCCTCAGATGTTCCAGCGCGGCGCAGTCTTCGCCAGGCGCTGGCGCATCTCGCCGATGTTGGCCGCCAGTTGCCGGGTCAATAAACGGTAGCCATCCAGCGCGTTGTAGACCGGCGTATCGAGACTGGCGTCCGGCAACTCCACCGGGCGCCCCAGCCGCTGGGATGCGCCGGATTTCAACGCCCGGGCCATGCCGATCAATTGCACGCGAATGTGCCGGTGCTCAGTCTTGAGCGCGGCTTGCAGATGCGCCATGGCGTCGGGGTCGTTGGCATCCGGGCGAATGTTGCCGAGGATTTCCAGGGTGCTGATGCACATGCGCAGGTTGCGCTGGATGGCGTCCAGCTCAGTCATCGAGACTTTGACTTCCTTGGACACCGACGGCATCAGCGAGCGCAGTTGCACCATCACCGCGTTCAGCCGGCTCATCAACTTCAAGTGTTCGTCGGCCGTCACCGGTTTGCCGCCGATGATCCGCCCGTACACCGTGGCGCAATCGCGCAGCGCGTCGGCCAGGTTGTAGCGCCACGAGTACACCGCGTACAGCGGCAGAGCGAAGGAAAAGGCCAGGGCCAGGGCGATGCCGATCAGGATATCGACCCCGCGCCACAGCCCGTCGGTGATCGGGTTGTCGCCATGCCCGGCGACAATGAACACGGTAATGGCCGAGAGCAGGGCGGTGTAGCCGCCCTTGCCGATGGCGTGATACGAGAAAAATCCGCAGACCACTGCCATCGCAAAATAGGTCAGCCACGGCATGCCCAGCCACGCCTGTTGCGCCACGATCAACAAACCGACGCCGGCACCGATCAAGGTGCCGGTGGCGCGCTCGGCGGCTTTCTTGCCGATGTTGCCGTGATGCTGCAAACCGCCGATCACCACCAGCATGGTCACCGATGCCCATTCGCCGTGGGGCAGATTGATGCCGGTGGTCAGCAGGATTGTCGCCAGCAACCCCAACGCGACCCGCACCGCGTGAATCGTTCGAGCATGGCGATAACGTCGATACGGGTCGAGCAACGGCCGCAGGATCCGCCGCAACAGCGGCGGCCAGCGGTGGGGGCTGAAAGTGCTCAGCGCTGATTCCTCCTCAGAAGATGTAGTCGGTGGCGATGAAGTTCGAATCCCGTCCGCGAATGATTTCGCTGATCAGATCCTTGTTGGATTCCTGGAACTTGGTCGCCACCAGGGTGCGGATCGAAAACACCCGCAGTGCATCGTGTACCGACAGCGTGCCTTCGGCGGAGTTCTTGCGACCGTTGAACGGGTAGGTGTCCGGCCCGCGCTGGCACTGGGCGTTGAGGTTGATCCGCCCGACCTGGTTGGCGAAGGTGTCGACCAGTCGGCCGACCGCCACCGGGTTGGTGCCGAAGATGCTCAGTTGCTGACCGAAGTCCGATTCCAGCACGTAGTCGATCACGGTATCGAGGTGACGGTACGGCACAATCGGCACCACCGGCCCGAACTGCTCTTCCTGATAAACGCGCATCTGCGGCGTCACCGGGTACAGCACCGCCGGGTAGAAGAACGATTCCCGCGACTCGCCACCATTCGGATTGACCACCTGGGCGCCTTTGCTCTGCGCGTCAGCCACCAGCCCGTGCAGATAATCGACCTTGCCCGACTCCGGCAACGGTGTCAGCGACACACCGTTGTCCCACGGCATGCCCGGTTTGAGGCTGGCCAGTTTGGCGTTGAATTTCTCGATGAAGCTGTCCACCACATCTTCATGCACGAACAGAATCTTCAACGCGGTGCAGCGCTGGCCGTTGAACGACAGCGAACCGGTAACCGCTTCGCTGACTGCGTTGTCGAGGTCGACTTCTGGCAGGACGATCCCGGGGTTCTTCGCATCCAGGCCCAGCGCGGCGCGCAAGCGGTGTGGTTTCGGGTGCAGTTTCTTCAGGTCGCTGGCGGCCTTGTTGGTGCCGATGAAGGCGAAGATGTCGATCTTGCCGCTGGCCATCAGCGCACTGACGGTCTCGCGGCCGCTGCCGTAGATGACGTTGATCACGCCAGTGGGGAAGCTGTCGCGGAAAGCTTCAAGCAACGGACGGATCAGCAGCACGCCGAGCTTGGCCGGTTTGAATACCACGGTGTTACCCATGATCAGCGCCGGGATCAGCGTGGTGAACGTCTCGTTCAGCGGATAGTTGTAAGGGCCCATGCACAGCGCCACGCCGAGCGGTACGCGGCGGATCTGGCCGAGGGTGTCCTGCTCCAGCTCGAAACGGCTGGAGCGGCGGTCGAGTTCTTTCAGCGCATTGATGGTGTCGACGATGTAGTCGCAGGTGCGGTCGAACTCTTTTTCCGAGTCCTTGAGGTTCTTGCCGATTTCCCACATCAGCAGTTTCACCACGGCGTCGCGTTGCTGGCGCATGCGCCCGAGGAAAGCTTCGACGTGCTGGATGCGTTCGGCCACGCGCAGGGTTGGCCACAGGCCCTGGCCTCGGTCATAGGCGCGCACGGCGGCGTCGAGGGCGGTGAGGGCGGTGTCGGCGTCCAGCAGCGGTGTGCTGCCGAGGATCACTTGTTCGTCGCCGTTATCGCCGTGCAGGTAGACCGGGCTGCGCACGGTGGCGAGCGGGCCGTCCCAGCGGCGCAATTGGCCATCGACCAGGTATTCGCGTTGCTCGACCTGACCGTCGAGGCGGTATTTTTCCGGGATGTCGCTGACAGAAGGGAACAGGTTGCCAAGGATATTTGCTGTGGTCATGTCGCTACCCCGTGTTGATGTCCGCATGCAGATCAAAAAGTCTCAACAGGTTATACGCCTGAATGCGCTGAAATTTAAACCCGCAAATGTCACGCGAATGTCACCCAAAACCGCACAGCAGAGCGGGCATCCCCACATGATCGTTCCCACGCTCTGCGTGGGAATGCCTCAAGGGACGCTCCGCGTTCCAAGCGGACGCAGAGCGTCCAGGGCTGCATTCCCACGCGGAGCGTGGGAACGATCGTCTTCAGGTAATGGGCTGGCCCCGTTTGCCCCCCTCAATGTCCCGCAATGCCCTCAACCCGCCGACCCGCCTGCCCTAAGGTGTGACCACAACAATAAGCGAGGCCGTTATGCGGGCAATCCGACTCACATTATTACTGGCGTTGGCCATGACGCTGCCTGGCTGCGGCGAAGACCCCAAACCCCCGGCCAGCACCAACAACACCATTCCCAAAGACCCGGCGCTGGCGCAGATTTACGCCAACAGCTGCCAGCTCTGCCACGCCAACCCCTCCGCGAATGCGCCGCTGACCGGTGACCGCAAGGCCTGGGAACCGCGCATCCAGCAGGGTGCCGACACGCTGCTCGACCACGCCATCAACGGCTACAACGGCATGCCGCCGATGGGCCAGTGCGTCGAGTGCTCGGAAGAACAATTCCTTCAGTTGATCGGCTTCATGGCCGATCAGCCGCTCCCACAATAAGGATCCTGGCATGCCGATAGATCTGACACGCCGGCAGTTATTGCAACGGGCAAGCATCGTCGGCGCGTTCAGCGCGCTGGCCTGCAATCCGGCGCTGGGCCAGTTGATGCGCGCACCTCGGCTGATTCCCTGGCGCAACTGGTCGGGCGGGCAGAGTTGCCTGCCGGCGGCGCGAGTGGCACCGAAGAATCTGGATGAACTGACCGCAGTGATTCAGCAGGCACCGGGCAAGATTCGCCCGGTCGGCTCGGCGCATTCCTTCAGCGCGCTGGTGCCCACCGATGGCACGTTACTGTCCCTGAGCTACTTCAACGGCCTGCTCGATCACGACCCGAAAACCCTGCAAGCCGAATTCGCTGCCGGCACGCCGATGTCGCGCATGGGCACGCCGCTCAAGGACATCGGCCAGGCCCTGCAGAACATGGCCGATATCGATTACCAGACCCTCGCCGGGGCGATTTCCACCTCCACCCACGGCACCGGCAAAACCTTCCAGTCCTACTCGGCCCACGTCTGCGGGATGCAGCTGGTGACCGCCAACGGCGAGGTGCTGGATTGCGATAGCCAGCGTCATCCCGAGGTATTCACCGCGGCTCGAGTGTCCCTCGGCGCGCTGGGCGTGGCGACCAAAATCCGTCTGCAAAACCGTCCGGCCTATCGCCTGCGGGAAACCCAGTGGATCGCCAAGACCGAAGAGCTGCTGGAAGACATCGACAAGAACACAAGCGAAAACCAGCACTGGGAAATGCTCGTCGTCACCCATTCCGACTACGCCTTGTCGATCGCCCTCAACGAAACCACCGACCCGCCCACGCCGCCGATTCCGCCCGAAGAGGAGGGCGGCAACGAATTTGTGACCCTGATCGAGAAGATCGACAAGTACGGCAGCGATTTCCCGAACCTGCGCAGTTCGCTGCTCAACAGCCTGCGGCATCTGGCGAGTTTCGATGATCGGGTCGGCGACTCGTTCGACATCTACGCCAACGTGCGCACCGTGCGTTTCAACGAGATGGAATATTCGGTGCCCGCCGAACACGGCCCGGCCTGCCTGCGGGAGATTCTCAAACTGATCCGCGACAAGGACCTGCGCACCTGGTTTCCCATCGAGTACCGCTACGTCAAGGCCGACGACATTCCGCTGAGCATGTTCGAAGGCCGCGACAGCTGCTCGATCTCGGTTCACCAGCATTACCAGATGGACCATCACAACTTCTTCGCTGCTGTCGAGCCGATCTTCTGGAAGTACAACGGTCGTCCGCACTGGGGCAAGTTGCACACGCTCAATGCCCGCACGTTGCAGACGTTGTACCCGCGCTGGCAGGAGTTCATTCAGATACGCCAGGCCCTGGACCCAAACGGCAAGTTTCTCAACGGGCATCTGTCGTCGATTCTGGGGGTGAGCTGATGGCGGTCAATCGACGTAATTTCGTGCTCGGGACTTTGGGTGTCGGCGCTTTGCTGGTGGGCGTGGGGGCATGGTTGCGGCCGGGGGATCGCGGCGGGCCTTACAGCGACTATTTCCGGGTGCTGAACAATGAGCTTAAGAGCAAAGGCCCGATGCGCCCGGTGTTGTTGATCGATCTGGATCGGCTGGACCACAACATTGACGTGGTGATGCGCTCGGTCAAGCGCGCGGGCAAGCAGTTGCGGCTGGTGGAAAAGTCGCTGCCGTCACCGGGGTTGCTCAGCTACATCGGCCAACGGGCAGGGACGCAGCGACTGATGTCGTTTCATCAGCCGTTTCTCAATCACGATGCAGTGACGTTCCCGCAGTCGGACATTCTGCTCGGCAAGCCGCTGCCGGTGCGTTCCGCCGAGATCTTCTACCAGACCCACAAAGGCCCGTTCGACCCGGCGAAGCAGCTGCAATGGCTGATCGACAACCCCGAACGTCTGCAGCAATACCTCGCGCTGGCCCAGGGACTGGGCACGCGGATGCGGATCAACATCGAGCTGGACGTCGGCCTGCACCGGGGCGGTGTCAGTGATCTGAACGTGCTGGGGCAGATGCTCGCGCTGATCGCCGCCAATCCGCAGCACCTGGAGTTCGCCGGGTTCATGGGCTACGACCCGTTCGTGGGCATGGGCGTGCCGGGGACTCTCGGTTCGCCCGAGGAACTGTTCGCCAAGGTGATGGTGATTTATCAACGCTGCGTCGACTTCACCCGGCAGCAGTATCCGGCGCTGTGGCATGACGGCTTGTGCCTGAACACTGCCGGCAGCCCGAGTTATCGCATGCATGAAAACGAACATCTGAGCAGTGAAGTGTCGGTGGGTACGGCGATGCTCAAGCCGACTCATTACGATCTGCCGTCGCTCGTCGAACATGAACCGGCCGCGTACATCGCCACCCCGGTGTTGAAAAGCACGGGGGCGGTGAACATCCCGGCGCTGGATGACAAGTCGAAACTGTTTTCGTGGTGGGACGCCAATCAGCGCCAGACCTTCTTCATCTACGGTGGCAACTGGATGGCCGAGTTTGAGTCGCCGCCCGGATTGCAGAGCAATGGTGCTTACGGCCGTAGCTCGAATCAGGAGATGGTCAATGGCTCGAATGCCGTGGGGCTGACGGTGGAGGATCAGGTGTTCTTGCGCCCGACCCAGACCGAAGCCGTCCTCCTGCAATTCGGCGACTTGCTGGCGGTGCGTGGTGGCAAGATCGTCGACATCTGGCCCGTCTACACCTGACGGAATGTTTTTCTGAAAACACCCCATAACCCTGTGGGAGCTGGCTTGCCAGCGATGACGGTGTGTCAGCTAAGTAAATGTTGCTGACCTGACGCCATCGCTGACAAGTCGAATCGTCGCACCGCAGCTCCCACAGTATTTGTGGTGTCTGCAATTCCCCGATCAACTTCCGTAATGAAGCTTTTATGACAAAAGTTCGGTAGCACATCGCCAGTCCGGTCATGCCTATGTAACGCGCTTGAGGGGCCCTGAGGGGCGCTTTTCACAAGCCGAGGCGGGACGCCGGGAGTGAGGCAATGGGGACTATGGAACGCTACTCGAAAGTGGGCATGCAGGAACTCGATCAACGCCTGTCGAAGATCGTCGAAGCCGCGCGCAAGAAGCCGGTTTCGGTGTATCGCTACGGCGCGCCGTGGGTCTGGATCGTGTCGCAGGATGACTGGCAGGGCGCCTTGAAAGAGGTTTCCAGCTACATTCCGCCGGGGCATTCGCTGGTGCTGCTGCGCCCGCAGATCGATGACTTGCTCGATGCCCACCGCGATCTCCTGCACGAACTCAATGCCCGGCCCGGCATGCTGATCGCCCCGCAGACGGTCATGCACATCCTGCTCCTGCAACTGCTGTATTCGGTGCCCAGCGAGCAGCAGCTCTATGAACAGCTCAATTACAACCTGCTGTTCCGCTGGTTCGTCGGCCTGGGCCTGAACCAGAAAGTCTGGAGCTTCAACGTCCTCAGTCGCGACATCGCCACGCTGCTCAACGAGCCGCGTGCGGTGCAGCTCATCCAGAAAATCATCGGTGAAGTGTTCTGCGGCGCGCTGCTGCAAATGCCCGAGTTCTCCTTGAACTTCGCGCTGCTGCACACCTGGCTGGGCAAGCACACCGGGGCCTGCACTTCAGCAATCAAGAACGCCAGTAACTGACGCACACGCAAGGCGCATGAGCGCCAACAGGTCATCGCGAATTTCAGGGGGTAGTGTGGAGCAGATTTTCACGTCACGGCTGGCGCTGTGGGGCTGGCTGCTGGTGACGGCCGGCGCGCAGCCGGCGTTCGCCGATGAGGCCGGGAACGCAGCGGCGCAGCGTCTGGTGGACGTCAACGAATACTTCGTGCGCGGCAACACCGTGCTCGATGCGCGGGCGATCGAAGAAGCGGTGTACCCCTTCCTCGGCCCGCAAAAAGCCTTGAGCGACATCGAAGGCGCGCGGGATGCCCTGCAAAAGGCCTATCAGGAACGCGGCTATCAATCGGTGTTCGTCGAACTGCCGGAGCAGGCGGTGGCCGACGGCATCGTCTACCTGCAAGTCAGCGAAACCAAGGTCGGCCGGGTCCGCGTGGTCGGCGCCAAACACTATTCGCCGCTGGATATCCGCGACAACGTCCCGGCGCTGAAGGAAGGCGAGGTACCGGACTTCGCCAGGGTCCAGGGCGAACTGGCGCAACTCAACAAGACCCCGGGCCGCCAGGTGATGCCGCTGGTGCGTGAAGGTCAGCGCCCCGGCACCATGGACGTGGACCTGCAGGTCGAAGACCAGAACCCGTGGACTGCCAGCGTGGGTCTGAACAACGACTACAGCGCCGACACCGAAAAACTGCGCACCGTCACCAGTCTTGGTTACAACAACCTTTGGCAACTCGGCCACAGCGTCAACCTGACGTTCTTCACCGCGCCGCAGGACACCGACAACGCCAAGGTCTGGTCCGGTTCCTACACCGCACCGCTGACCGAGCGCTGGAGCGTGCAGTTCTCCGGTTACCAGTCCGACAGCAACGTCGCCACCCTCGGCGGCAGCAACGTGCTCGGCAAGGGCCATTCCTACGGCGTATCGGCGATCTACACGATCCCGTCCAGCGGCAACTGGTCGAACTCGCTGTCGGCCGGCATCGACTTCAAGGACTTCGACGAACGCCTGACCCTGTCCGGCGAGAGCGACAAGGTGCCGCTCAAATACGCGCCGTTCACCTTCGCCTACAATGGCTATCGCTACAGCGAAAAGAGCCAGCTCGGCCTCGGCCTGAGCCTGGTCGCGGCCACTCGCAGCCTCTTCGGCTACGGCAGCTCCGACGAAGACTTCGACTACAAACGCTACCGCGCCAACCCGAGTTTCGCCGTGCTCAAGGGCGATACCAACTTCACCTGGACCTTCGACAGCGACTGGCAGAGCGCAAGCAAAGCCGCGTTCCAGCTGGCGTCGGGACCGCTGGTTTCCAACGAGCAATTCTCCGCCGGCGGCGCGACTTCGGTGCGCGGTTATCTGGCCGCCGAACGCACCGCCGATGACGGCTTCCTGCTCAGCGAAGAGCTGCGCACACCGTCGCTGGCCAAGTACGTCGGCGGCTGGATGCAGGACTGGCGCTTCTACGCATTCGCCGAAGGCGCGCAACTCTATCTGCGCGACGAACTGCCGGATCAGGACGCCAACTACGCCTTGGCCAGTGTCGGTCTCGGCACCCGCGCCAGCCTGAGCAAATGGCTGTCCGGCAGCCTCGACTGGGGCTACCCGCTACTCGAAGGGCCGAACACCTCGAAACAGGAATCGCGCCTGCACTTCAACCTTCAGGCCACTTTCTAACAAGGAGCACTTTTCATGCAGCGCCTATTCCTTTCGTTGTTGATCTGCCTGGGCTTCGTGCTCCCGGCCACGGCTCAGGCCTGGTGGCAGGACGACTGGCATTACCGCAAACAGATCGCCGTCGATACCACGCCACAAGGCGCCGCGATCAATCAGGCCCTGGGCCGCACCGCGCTGCTGGTACGCCTGCACACCGGCAACTTCACCTTCGACGGCGTGAAAGAGGACGGCTCGGACCTGCGCTTCGTCGCCGCGGATGACAAGACCGTGCTCAACCACCAGATCGAAAGCTTCGACGCGCTGATGGGCATGGCGCTGATCTGGGTCGATGTGCCGAATGTCGAGGGCGGTCAGCGTCAGGACATCTGGATGTACTACGGCAACCAGAAGGCTCCGGCCACCGGCAACGGCCAACTGACGTTCGATCCGAATTACACCGCGCTCTATCACTTCGACGGCGCCACCGGCACTCCGGCGAAAGACACCACCGCTTACGGCAACACCGCGCAAAGTGCGACCGGCGCAAGCATTGACGGCGTAGTAGGGCGGGCCTTGCAGTTCAGCGGCCAGCCGTTGCTGCTGCCGGCCAGTCCGTCGTTGCAGCACAACGCTGGCAGCGCGTTCACCTTCAGTGCCTGGCTGCGACTGGATCAGGCCAATGGCGAGCAACTGATCCTGGCTCGCCGCGAGGGCAGCAACAGCCTGCTGGTCGGTGTGAATCAGGGCGTGCCGTTCGTGGACATCGACGGCCAGCGCGCCGTCGCCACGCAACCGCTGAATCCGGGCCAATGGCAGCACGTCGCGCTGACCGCCGAAGGCGCGAAAGTGACGCTGTACATCAACGGTCGCGAAAGTGCGGCACTGGCCCAGGCGATGCCGGCGTTCAACTCGGTCATGGCCATTGGTGCTGATCTTTCCCCGAGCGCGTTCCAGCCATTCGTGGGCGCCATTGATGAACTGCGCCTGTCGAAAGTCGCCCGTCCGGCGCCGCTGCTGCTGGCCGACGCCACTTCGCAAGGCGCCGAGTCGAAACTGGTCGCCTATGGCGTTGATGAAGAACAGTCCGGCTTCGGTTTCGGCAGCCTCGGCTTCCTGCTCAACGCGGTGCCGGTGGATGCCTGGGTGATCATCGCGGTGCTGGTGCTGATGATGTTCCAGTCGTGGATCATCATGCTGCGCAAGAACCGCACCCTGAGCCGCGTCACTGCTGCCAACGAAGACTTCCGCGTGCAATTCGCCAAGGTCGGCACCCGCCTGGAAATGTTCGCCGACGACACTCAACTCGCCCTGCGCCTGCAGCACTCGCCGCTGTGGCGTCTGTATCAAGTGGCAGTGAAGGAGATCCGTACCCGCCGCGAGCAGGGCGCCGATACCTCGTCGGTTTCGGCGGCGACCATCGAAGCGATCCGCTGCTCGATGGACGGCGTGCGCACCCGGGAAAACCAGCAACTGAGTTCGAAACTTTCGACCCTGTCCAACGCCATCGCCGGCGGCCCGTACATCGGCCTGCTCGGCACCGTGCTGGGGATCATGGTGGTGTTCCTCGGCACGGCCATGGCCGGCGACGTCAACATCAACGCCATCGCGCCGGGTATGGCCGCAGCCTTGCTGGCGACCGCCATGGGCCTGTTCGTCGCGATCCCGGCGCTGTTCGGCTACAACCGCCTGATCACCCGCAACAAGGAAGTCAGCGCCGACATGCGCGTATTCGTCGACGAGTTCATCACCCGCCTGGCGGAGATGCACGGCGAAGGCCAGTCCAGTGAAGCGGCGCATCAGCGCGGCCATCACGCCAACCACTCCGTACCGGCCTGAGGAGCACTGACATGGCGTCCGTAAATGCCTCCCACGACGATGACGAAGATGCCGCAGTGGACAGCATCAACATCACGCCTCTGGTGGACGTGCTGATGGTGGTGCTGGTGATGTTCATCCTCACCGCCACCGCGCAGGTCTCCGGGATCCAGATCAACCTGCCCAAGGCCAGCGCCGCCGTGTCGCTGTCCGAGGCCAAGACCAAGGCGATTTCGGTCAACGACGGCGGCCAGGTGTTCCTCGACGCCTATCCGGTCACGTTGCCTGAACTGGAAGAGCGCCTGCGCATCGAGAAGGCGCAGAACCCGGACTTCCCGGTGATCGTGCGCGGCGACGCCACGGTGCAGTACCAGAAGGTCATCGAAGTGCTGGACCTGCTGCGCCGGCTCGAACTGTCCCAGGTCGGTCTCGTTACCGGCAAACCGACGCAGGGCTGAGTGATGACTGCACAACTGCCAATCGAGCCTTTGCCGGTGAAGAAGTCGCCACTGCGTTACGTGAAGTGGGGCGCCGGGCTGCTGCTGGGCGCCGTCGCGGCGTTTCTGTTGTGGCAGTGGGCCAACGACATGAGCGGCATCCGCCGGGAGGCGCCCAAGGTGCCGACGATCATTCCGTTGCCGCCACCGCCACCTCCGCCGCCGGAAAAACCGCCGGAGCCGGAAACCCCGGTGGAAGAAAAAATCGTCGAGCCCGAGCCGACGCCCGAGCCGCAGGAAGTGAAACCCGAGGAAGAGGCGCCGCCATCGCCGGCGGACGACCTGGCCAACCCGATGCAAATCGACGGCGACGCCCAGAGCGGCAGCGACGCGTTCAATATCGGCGCGGGCAAGGGCGGCGGCATGGCCGGTTCCGGCGGTGGGCGACTGGGCAACGGCACGTATAGCCAGTTCCTCGCGTTCACTTTCCAGAAGCTGCTGCGTGAGAACCCCGACCTGCGCAACCTCGCGTTTTCGCTGCAGGCCGATGTGTGGCTGAGCAGCGTCGGCGAGATCACCCGGGTCGAGCTGATCAAGTCCAGCGGCAACCCCGAGATTGACAGTCAGGTGCTGGCCGCCTTGCGTAACGCGCCCCACCTGAGCGAACGGCCGCCGGCCTCCATCACCTTGCCTGTGCGCATGTCCCTGCAAGGGCGGCGTCCGGGTTAACCGAATTCATAAAGCTGTATGAAAAGGAGTTGTGTGCAGATGATTTCCAACGTGAATCGATTGTCCCTGGCGGTCGGCATGGTCATCGCGACCCTGGTCGGTCAGGCCGCGGCAGCGCCTGCGCCCTCGGAGAACGCCACGATCAATCTGATCCGCTTGCTGGTCGAGCAGGGCATTCTGAAACAGGACAAGGCCGACGCGCTGATCGCCCAGGCCCAGAACGAAGCGGCCCAGGCCAAGCAGGCTGCCGCGTCTACAGCTGTGGCCGCCGGGCCGGTCGCCGCACCGGGCGATGTGCGGGTGCAATACGTGCCGGCCGCGGTGCGCGACCAGATCCGCGATCAGGTCAAGGCCGAAGTCATGGCCACCGCCAAACAGGAAAACTGGGCCGCGCCCAACACCTTCCCGGACTGGGCGTCGCGCATCAGCTTCGACGGCGACATCCGTCTGCGTGACGAATCGCGCTACTACTCGGGCAGCAACAGCAACGAAATCGTCGACTTCGCCAAGCTCAACAACAACGGCCCGTACGACGTGAACCCCAACAGCAGCACGGCCTTGCCGCCGTTGCTAAACACCCGCGAAGACCGCGAAAACCTGTTCCGCCTGCGCGCCCGACTGGGCATGAAAGCGGAGATTTCGCCGCAATGGACCGCCGGCATCCGCATCGGCACCGGCTCGGACAACAACCCGGTGTCGACCACCCAGAACCTCGGCGGCGGTTTCTCGAAAAAAGACATCTGGCTCGATCAGGGTTACCTGACCTGGAAGCCGTCGGATGAACTGACCCTGACCGGTGGCCGTTTCGCCAACCCGTTCATGTCCACCGACATGCTGTACTCCAACGACCTGAACTTCGACGGCGTGGCGGCGATTTTCGACCACAAGCTCAGCCGCGACTGGGGCGTGTTCGGCACCGTCGGCGCGTTCCCGGTGGACTACACCAACGACACCACCACCAGCAACGGCTTCGACAAGGAAGAAAGTGACAACAAATGGCTGTACGGCGCGCAGATCGGCGCCAAATGGGCGATCAACAGCAACAACCGCTTGAAAGGTGCGCTGGCCTACTACCGCTTCGACGATATCGAAGGCCAGCGCTCCAGCCCTTGCGAACCGTGGGCCGGCGCGCCGGGCTGCGACAGCGACGGCACCCGCGCGGCGTTCATGCAGAAGGGCAACAGCGTGTTCCTGCTGCGCGACATCACGCCGAATCCGCTCAACCCGACCACCACGCCGCAGCCGCAATTCGTCGGCCTGGCGTCCGAGTTCAACCTGCTGGACCTCAACGTGGTGTGGGACGCCGACCTGCCGGAAGACTTCAAACTGCGCAGCCAGGGCAACTACATCCACAACCTCGGTTACGACGAAGGCGACATGCGCAAGCGCTCGGCGGGGCAGATCGTCAACAACCTCGACAGCAACGGCAGCATCGAAAGCGGTGCCAATGCGTGGATGGTCCAGTTCACCCTCGGCAACGCGCTGGAGCTGAAGAAGCAGGGCGACTGGAACCTGTTCGCCGGCTACAAGTACATCCAGCCGGATGCCTTGCCGGACGGCTTCAACGATTCGTCGTTCCACCTCGGCGGCACCAACGCCAAGGGCTACTTCCTGGGCGGCAATTACGGTCTGGCGAAGAACGTCTACGCCACCGGTCGCTGGCTGAGTTCGGAAGCGGTGTATGGCGCGCCGTTCGACATCGACGTCATGCAGCTTGAGATCAACACGCGCTTCTAAAGCGCCGGGAGAGGGTTATGAAAATCCGCTTTTTATGGCTTGGACTCGGGATGTTGATCGCTACCGGGGCGAGCGCCGAAGGCATGGAAGAACGCCTGCGCACGCAATTGCGCAGCACCACCCAACAGCTGCAAACCCTGCAAAGCCAACAGGCCCAGGCCAGCGCCGCGCAACTGGCGGCGCAGAACGAAGCCAAGGCTGCGCAGGCACAAATCAAGCAATTGACCGCCGAACTGGCCAAGGCCAAAGGCCTTGTCGAGCAACTGGCCGGGCAGCAGCAAAGCCTGCACAGCCAGGCCCAGGCGCAAGTCGCGGCCAGCAACGAGCAGACCGGCAAGTTCAAGAAGGCCTACGAAGAGCTGTTGGTCATGGCCCGTGCCAAAGAGGCAGAACGGTCTAAGCTTCAAGCGCAATTGACTGAACGTGACACACAAGTGCAGCAATGTTCGGTCAAGAATCAGCAGATGTATGGCGTGGCCAAGCAGATTCTCACCGCCTACGAAAACATCGATGTGGCCGAGGTGATGAAGATCCGCCAGCCCTTCGCCGGCAGCGCCCGGGTCAAGTTCGATGAACTGGCTCAGGGCTTTGGCGACGAACTGTACAAGACTCAATTCGATGCGCCGCAAGCCGCGATTGCGCACTGATTAAAAGACTCATGGACAAGGAAGAAGTAATGACTCAATTGATCTCCCACGTATCCCCGCAATCCCTGACCGAAGTGCTGCAAGCCGCCGGTTACCGCGTCAACCAGACCGAACAGAACGGCATCGTCCAGTTGCTCAGCGCCAGTCAGGGCATCGGTTATGCGGTGCGTTTCGGCAACCCGGCAGTGGCGGAGCAGGGCAGTTACGTCGACTTCACCTTCAGCTGTGCGCTACGGGTACAGGGTGAATTGCCGGTGGGTGTGGCCGAACAGTGGAATGCGACCCGCCGGTTTGCCCGGTTGTCGTTGCAGGGTGAGTTTCTGGTGATGGAAATGGACGTGGTGGTGGCTGCGGGTGTCAGCAACGATCACCTGCGCGGCAACCTGGAATTGTGGGATCGCCTGCTTCAGGAGTTCATCGTGTATCTGCGTGATTTCACCCAGAACGCTGCTGCCGCCCAGGCTCCAAAGGTTGAGCAAGAGGAAGTCGCGCTGTGACAAAGCCTGCCATGGTAATCAGCGCCGCTGCGGTGGCGCTGCTGGTGGTGGCCGTGGCGCTGGTGGTGCGGCCGGGCAATGACCCGGTCGCCGCCCAGCAACCGGCGCCGGTGATTGCAGCGAACAGTGGGCCTGCGGTGGCGCGATTGGGCAATCAGCAGGTTTCACCGGAGGAATTGCAGGCGTTGCTGGCGGCCGTACCGCCACAGACTCGCGAGCAACTGCGTGGCAATCGTGAGGCGCTGGAGCGCTGGATTCGTTCACGCCTGGCCGAAAAAGCCGTGCTGGAACAGGCCGACGCCCAGGGCTGGGCGCAGCGCCCGGACGTGGTGCGGCAGACCCGCGCCGCCACCGAACAGATCGTGTTCCGCGACTATTTGCAGTCGGTGAGTAAAGTGCCGGCGGATTACCCGAGCGCTGCCGAGTTGCAGCAGGCGTATGACGCGGGCAAGGCCAACTGGCAGACGCCGGTGCTGTATCGGGTGAGCCAGATTTTCCTTGGGGTGAATGAGCCGCAGAATCTTGAAACCGTGCGCAAGCAGGCGACGGAGTTGAGCAAGAAAGCCCAGGCAACCCCGGCGGAGTTCGCGGCGTTGGCCAAAGAGTTTTCCCAGGATCGCCTCACGGCCGAACGCGGCGGCGACACCGGCCTGCAACCGTTGCAGCAACTGGTGCCGGAAGTGCGTGGTGCGGTGGCGCGGCTCAAGGTTGGCGCGGTTTCCGATCCCGTTCAAAGCAGCGCCGGCTTCCACGTGATCAAACTCACCGAACAACAACCGGCCCGCACCGCGACCCTCGACGAATTGCGTGACCAACTGACCCAGGCCTTGCGGGCACAGCGTCAGGAACAGATCGCCCAAGCCTATCTGGACGGCATGCTCAACACCGCAACGCTGAGTATCGACGGGGCCGAGCTCAACAAGGTGCTGGAGGAAAAACGCTGATTTCAGCATCACCGAAGTCCCTGTGGGAGCTGGCTTGCCAGCGATGAGGTAATCACATCCAACTTATGTGGTGTCTGACACTCCGCTATCGCTGGCAAGCCAGCTCCCACAGGGAAATCACTGGATTCAGAAAACTGGCTTGCGGCACATCAAAACAAAGATCGACAGGGAGTCATCGATGTCATTCACCGAACCCGCAGCACGACCGAGCAGCGCCGATTTTCGCTGGCCCCGGGACAAGGACGAACCCTGGCTGGCGCAGGCCGCAATCCTCGACGGCGACGTCGCCCAATACTTTCTGGTCAGCGCCCGTTGCGGCTGCTTCATGCAAGCCGCCCGCAGCCTCAACGTGCGCTCGACCCTGCTGCGCAAACAGCTGGCGCAACTCGAACAGCAACTGCAATGCGCGCTGTTCAGCTTTCAGGGGAGCGCGCTCAGCCTGACTCGCGAAGGCCAGCAATTGCAGGCGCAGCTGATCGCTTTGGCTCACGAACGCAAACTGCCGGTGATCGAGCAACCGCTGATCAGGCTGGCCGTCGCCGAATCGATCCTGCATGACATCCTCGGTCGCGACCTCATCGCACTGCTGCGCCGCAACGCCAGCGTGCGCCTTGAGATCATCGCCCTCGACAGCGAACTGGCCCTGCGCGCCGTCAGCGCCGACATCGTGCTGTGGCTCGCCCACGGAGACACCCCGCACCCCGGCCCGACCTTCGCCACCAGCGAACCGCAACGCCTTGCACAACTGGAATATCAGCCGCACATCGCCAAGCGCTACTCCCGCGTGACTGCGCGGCCAGAAAGTCCGGACGACCTCGCCGA